>BNUF01000097.1 GCA_025997155.1 Clostridia bacterium | reverse complement strand
CATTAACTTCACTTTTTAAATGACCATTCTTCAATGCGTTCAACGCTTTTTCCCTTAAATCTATTGAATATGCCATACTTTTATTTTAACACATCTATTCAATATTTTAAATAGCCTTGACTATATAGGGTCAGCAGTTGTACCTGGCTTAGGAACAGCAGTTGGTGGCGTGGTAGGAGGGCTGGTGTTGGGCATTGTCGGAGCGTTCGCAGGTGATAAATTAGCGGAGTGGGTTGTTGACGTGACCGTTGCGGAGGAGTGAACGTAGGTGTGGTTTTGGGAGAAGGAATCTTCAAAAGCTGAGAATGAATATTTTGACTCTAGGGCGAAAGAAAGGTGGGAGATTGATAAAAACGAACTATATTTAGTGCGAGGCAAAATGTTTATTAACGAAAAACAATATACTACCCTTGATGTCAACTACTATATAGAGTCTTTTGAAATATTTAGCGATATGGTATCTGTTGCGCTTGATATCATGTATACTTTACTCAGAAATTGTTTTGTTTTTACGCATATATACAATGATGTCATTGAACCCGTGAAAAAAGGTTTATTTCCTCCGAAAATACATTATGAAAATAATCCGACTTTTGCGAAGAGTTATATTGCCGCTGTAAGTGCTCATAACTGTCAAGTCGGTGAATATTTTTGCAATGAGAAAAAGGATTCATTTGTCACATTTACAAAAGGAATTAACAGACCAACGTTAAAAACCTTCTATGATGTGATTGACGGCGATCACACTATGGAAAGTTTTATTTATGGTTTTTTGAAAAGTCCGCGCAACGCAACGGGTAATGATTACGCAAGCGTCGTTGACTTTTTGTCGAAAGATAATTATGATTTTTTGATATTCTTATCAAGCGGTTACGTTAGTCTTCATATGTATTTGAACTCCGAGTATTTCAATGAAGATGAAACAATTCGGACTATACAGAATGTCTGTGAAAAAAACGGTAAAAATCTACATGGAGTCTGAATTTACATTGTGAATTTAGTACGAGGCTTATGCTTCTTTTTTGTTGCGTTTTAATGTGGATGAAGCATTTCTCATGAAATATCGAAAATACATATCAGTTTGAGAAAGCATGACTAAACGATTGCTTGACCCTGAAACGGCTTGCCGTCGACGTTATATGTTGCGCTGAACACCATATCCGCAAGCCACTTCTTAAATGACGGATTGTCGCCCCATTGCTTGAAAATCTCCATATTGTCCGTCATAATCTTAAAAATCACGCGCTGCAGGGCGGCATCGCTCTCCATTCGCGCGTTTTGCTTATCGGAGTTAAGCATAGCGTTTTGATACTTGCTATCCCGCGACACCATTTCAGGTATGCGTCCTATCTGTGCCCGCACATTGTCCGCGTCTTTCCAGTCAATGTTGCCGAACAAGTCGTTGAAGGTAGCCAGTATATTTGTGAGGAAATCAAGCTCAGTCGGTGCTTTGCCGCCAATACCGCCCGCGGGAACGGGTTCTAACTCGGCGTTTGCGTCCTCAAGCTGGAGCGACATCTGTGATTGCGCCTGCACCCTATAACTATCGAGGTCGATTGTTTCCAATATACCCGCCGACAAATCGTCCTCTTTTGGGGACGGCAGCTTCGGCAATAGTAAGTTGAGGAAAATTGACAATTTCTCCCATTCGGCGTTTCCATACGGCAGTATTGCGCCGAGAAATCCGTATGTACGCACAAAGCCTTTAGCGGAGGACTTGAACTCAACCTGCCCCTCCTCATCGCGAGCTTTGTAATTATCGGCACACGCGTCCAATATCGGGTCGAGCTTAACCCGCTCCGCGCCGTTCAGATACAGGTCGACAAAGCCGTCAACTTGACCCCAGGTGTAGACTTCGCACTTCTCCATAACCGAAATCAAGTCGTAGAGTTTGTTGGGGTCGGTTTCGCCTGATAGTATTGTCGTGCGGTAGTAGCGCGAAAAAGCCGTTTGAATATCGTCGGCTTCATTGGCGAAATCCAAAACGAAGGTATCGACCTTGCCCTCTTTTGCGCGGTTCAGGCGCGACAGCGTTTGCACCGCCTTGATGTCGGTGAGGATTTTATCGACATACATTGTGTGCAGAAGCGGCTCGTCATAGCCTGTTTGAAACTTGTCCGCCACCACCAAAATGCGGTACGGTTCCTCTTGAAACACGTCCTCTATATCCTTGGCGGGAAATCCGTTAATCGAGTTTTCGTTCAGAGTTTTGCCACCGTAATCCTTATCGCCAGAGAACGCGATAATAGCTTTGTACGGGCTTTTACGGGCTTCGAGCGCGGAGCGTACCGCCTCATAATACTCAATCGCCCGCTCAATACTGCTCGTGACCACCATTGCCCGCGCCTTGCCGCCGATTTTACGGCAAACATTGCCGTGAAAATGCTCCACTATAATGCCCGCCTTAGTCGCGATTGCGAAATGGTCGCTCTCCACGAACGCCCGAAGCTTCTTTTGCGCCTTTTTCTTGTCGTATTCGGGGTTGTCCGTCACGGTCTTGACTAATTTATAGTAGCTCTTTATCGGCGTGTAGTATTTCAGCACATCAAGAATAAAGCCCTCTTGAATGGCTTGTTTCATTGAGTAATTGTCGAAAGGTTCGCGCTTTGCCGTTCCGTCGGTTTGAGGGACCAGAACGCCGAACATTTCAAGCGTCTTGTTCTTCGGTGTAGCGGTAAAGGCGAAGTAACTCGCGTTGGTGAGAAGTTTGCGTCCCTCCACAAGCGCGTTGATTTTGTCCTCCGTGTCGGCGTCGGGGTCGAACTCGCCGCCCAGCGCGACGTTCATCTTTGCGGACATATCGCCGCTTTGACTGCTGTGCGCCTCGTCTATGATTATCATAAATTTATTATTTTTGTGTGCCGTGCCGATGTCGTCGAGGATAAACGGGAACTTATGCACCGTCGTAATGATAATCTTCTTTCCGCCCGATATGGCCTCACGCAAGTCTCCAGAGCGTTCCGCCCACGCGACGGTTGAGTGCACCTGCGTAAACTGTTTAATCGTGTCGCGGATTTGCTTGTCGAGGTTCACGCGGTCGGTAACGACAATAACCGAATCCGCAAGGTTTTCGCCGTTCACCTCAAGCTCCGCGAGCTGACGCGCAAGCCACGCGATACTGTTTGATTTGCCGCTGCCCGCGCTGTGCTGTATGAGATACCGCTTGCCTACGCCGTTTTCGCGAACGTCCGCAAGGAGCGAACGCACCGCCTTGAGTTGGTGATACCGCGGGAAAATCTGATTCTCGGTTTTTTTCTTGGTTTTCTTGTTCTCCTCCGTCACAACTTGCGCGTAGTTCTCGATAATGTCGGCTATGCTGTATTTCGTCAGGATTTCTTTCCAGAGATAGTCCGTCATAATCCCGTTTGGGTTGGGCGGGTTGCCCGCGCCGTCATTGCAGCCCTTGTCGAACGGCAAAAACCACGAGTCTTTCCCCGCGAGTTTCGTGCAAAACCTTACATTCGCGTCGTCCGCGGCAAAATGCACCATACACCGCTTGAAGCCAAACAGCGGATCTCGCGGGTCGCGGTCGGTTTTGTACTGATACACCGCGTCTAAGGCGTCCTGTTTTGTGAGTTGGTTCTTGAGTTCGCAAGTGATAATTGGCAGTCCGTTTATAAAAATCGCGAAGTCTAACGCGAGTTTCTGATTGTCGCGGCTATAACGCAATTGGCGCGTTACGCTGAAAATGTTTTTCTCAAACAACGCTTTTGCCGCGTGGTTCTTCTCGGAGGGTGTCATATAGAACATCACTATGTTGGCGGGGTAAATCTTCACGCCTCTGCGAAGCACGTCGATAATGCCGCGCTTGGCGATTTCGCCCGCGAGCCGCGACAAAAATTGCGTCCGTTTGATGTCGCTGTCGCGAACGCCGAGCGACTCCATCGCCTTTGGCTGAGTATCCCACAAAAAACGAAACAGGCGCGTTTCGTCAAGGGCGTACTCCTTGTTGTAGTCGGCGTTCTCGCCTTGCTCGTAGCCGTTTTGCTCCGTCAAATAATTTACGATAAGGCTTTCAAGCCCTGATTCCCGTGTGTTAGTCGGCATTTTCGCCGCCCTCCGTTTCTTCTTCAATGATTTCCGCGTCCACTGTTTCCTCCACGACATCATACTCTGGCACGGCAACGCCCCTCACGTCGAGCTTGCCCGTTACAACGTCGCTGATTAGGCGGGTTTTGTACTCGGTAAACAGTTCAATCTCCCGCTGGATTGCCACAATAAGGCGGTCGATTTTGCCACACTTCTTGTCCAACTCCGCAACGATTACGTGTTGTTCAGAGAGGGGCGGAACAAAGAGTTGCGTATCGTGAATTGGCTGATACCCCAACGCAAAGCGTGTAATGCCATTAGCCTTTATCTTGTGCTGAATTTGAACATACTGCGCCCTAAAAGCGTTATATAAAAACTCTCCGCTGATAATATCCTTTTTTGAACGAAGCATAGCCAAGTGATAGCCACAGCACAAACCGTCAAAAACTTCTTTCACATAAGCTGGTACGCCTATATCGTCCCAGGACTCTGAATCCTTTGTGATAATGACATCATCAACTTGTAATTTCAGGTTAGCAATTTCATTGTCCGAAGCAGTCGCGTCCATAAAGGGCAACTCGCCTGTAATATAGTCATTTTTA
The DNA here is from genome assembly GCA_025997155.1 of Clostridia bacterium. Taxonomy (GTDB): domain Bacteria; phylum Bacillota; class Clostridia; order Lachnospirales; family WQUN01; genus BNUF01. The sequence goes on along the minus strand of BNUF01000097.1, from coordinate 3,821 downwards.
TAAACGTCAACATAGTTGCACAGTTTAACCGCTTGTTGCCCTTCGTAGGTTTTCTTATCAAGACCACTTAAAATAATCGACACAATCTTACCGAGTTGATGCCATTCCCACCCCGCGCCGCCTTTCGTCACCGCCGCATTGATAACCGCCCGCTTCTGCTCCTGCAACAGCGCAACCTGCCGCCGCTTGGCACTCACGAGCTTGTTTATCCGCGACACTTTCCAATCGAGATAGCGTACGATTTTGTCTTGCTCGTTACGGGGTGGGAGGGGGAGCGATTGTGCTGCGAAAATATCATAAGTAAAACTTGATGACCGCTCACGAATACCACGATATAACGCCTGTATCCAACCTGCACGAGCCATTTCGCGAAGCAAATAAGCGTAGTAATAGCTATTTGCATTTTTGGCAAGTGGAGTACAAATACTGTATACTGGAGTGCATTTTCCGTCAGAATCGGATACACCTATTGAGCCAGCAAAGGCATCCATAACGTGAATAACAAGGTCGCCCTTGCATACACCCTGATAGCCAAACTCTTGTATCGCTTCGGTGAATCCGATTGTGCGCCTGTTTTTGCGAAGAGTGACTTGCCCATCACGGAAGCAAGTTACCGTGTCTGCACCGTGAGGCACGACTCGACTTTCTTTTTTGAATAAAGTTTTTGCACGGCGAACGTCCCACCGCGCTGGCAACTCTCCAAACCACTCACTCACGACAGTACCTCCCCGCTTTTTATGCGGTACTTTTGCCCGCTAGCGTTCGGTGTTTCGGGCAGCGTCATTTCAATCAAACCCGCTTCGAGTGCGGGGTGCAAATAGTTCTTTCGGAACGTCGGGCGGTGTTTCAAACCGAGCAACGCCATAAACTCAGCGGCAGACAGCGTTTTCGCGCCTAAAACGTCAAGCAGACGCTTTACTTGGTCGCTTTGTTGGTCGTTATCTTGGTCGCTTGCGGCGTAGGTTTCAAGCGTATCCCAAAGGTTGCGGAGCATAAAGGCGATAAATTCCGTGCAGTCGCCCGCGTCGTTCGATATACCGAGTGCGGCGTAATACTCCTGCTGACGCTCCCGCACGATTGTCTCAACGGGAAGCCACGCGAAAATCTCTTTCCATTCGTGCAATAACAGCGTTTGCCACATACGCCCCATTCGCCCGTTTCCGTCCGCGAACGGGTGAATGATTTCAAACTCAAAATGAAACACACAACTCTTTATAAGCGGGTGAACAGGCGCGTCCTTTGTCCACAAAATCAAGTCCGCGATAAGCCCGCTTACGCTATCGGCGGGCGGCGCGATATGAACGGCGTCTGAGCCTTGAAACACGCCGACATTGCCAGAACGGAACTGCCCCGGCACTTTCACCAAGTCTTTCATAAGAATCTGGTGTGCGGTCAACAAGTCCATTACGTCATACGGGTCGAACTCAAGCATCTTGTCGTACGCGGCGAAAGCGTTTTCTACCTCGCAAATATCCCGCGGCGGCGCGAGTACGCGTTTGCCGTCGATAATCGCGGTCACTTGTACGAGCGAAAGCGAGTTGTTCTCAATCGCAAGCGACGAATGGATTGAAAGTATGCGGTTTGCGCGGCGTAGTTTCGGGCTTTGCTCCATACCGTTCTGTATGGTTAGCACAGAGGCGCGTGCCGCAATGTTCGCGACAAGCGTCAAAATCTCGTCGGTAATCGTGTAGTTCGGCTTATATAGAAAATCGTTCACGATAGTACCTCCTCAAGCAACCCCTCGGTTTCTTGCTCCAAGGCGCGAATGTCCGCCGCGATTTCCGCAAGGCCGCGGAGATGGGCGGGCTTGTAGAAGTGCTTTGTGAAGCTGATTTCATAGCCGATTTGCGTTTTTTTCGGGTCGACTTTCGCTTTCGGCGCATAGGGCAGAACCTCTTTCGCGATAAACGCGTCAATGCCGCCTGGGTAGTCAAGCGGTATTTGCTCGGTGTCTTTTTCCGCGCCGTTTATGACGGTCACTTTTTGGTAGCCGAACGCGCTGTTATGGAATATTTTGCTGTACTCGTTTTCCTCGAAGTTCAGGAACAACGCCATAATCTGTTCGCGAATATTGACGGTGAACTCGCAGTTCTTTTTGCCTAGGTTCTTGCGGAGCGGTGATTTCAGCGCGGTCGCGTCTATAAGCTGTATTTTGCCGCGCCGCCTTGTTTCTTTGCGGTTAGACAGAACCCAAATGAACGTGCCAATGCCCGTGTTGTAGAACATATTCTCGGGGAGGGCGATAATTGCCTCTACAAGGTCGCGCTCGATTAAGTAACGGCGGGCGTTGCTTTCGCCTTGCCCCGCGTCGCCCGTGAAAAGGCTTGAGCCGTTGTGGACTTCGGCAACGCGGCTGCCGAGTTTGGTTGTTTCTTTCATCTTGCTGACGTTGTTCAGCAGAAACAAAAGCTGCCCGTCACTTGTGCGCGGTATCATAGAGAAGTCGGGAATACCCGCGAACGAGTTCACAAAGCGCGTGTCCTGTATGCCTTTCTTGCCGCCGAGCCTGTCTGCGTCAATCTTCCATGACTTGCCGTAAGGCGGATTCGAGAGCATAAAATCAAACTGCCGCGTCGGAAATCCGTCGCTCGACAGCGTTGAACCAAAGGCGACGTTGTCAGCCTCCGCGCCCTCGCCTTTAAGCAGCAGGTCGGCTTTTGTTATGGCGTAGGTTTCGGGGTTAATCTCCTGCCCAAACAGGTGAATGGATACGTCGCGCCCGCTTTTTTCGGCAAGGGAAAGCAGGCGGTCTTGGCTTACCGTCAGCATACCTCCCGTGCCGCTTGTGCCGTCATAAACAGAATACGTGCTGTCTTTGATTTGACCCGCAATCGGCAGGAATATGAGGTCCGCCATAAGCTCCACAACGTCGCGCGGCGTGAAGTGTTCCCCGGCTTCTTCGTTGTTCTCTTCGTTAAAACGGCGGATAAGCTCCTCAAAAATAACGCCCATCGTGTGGTTGTCGAGCGCGGGTATGCGGACGCCGCCTTGGTCGTCGAGAACGTCAACGGGGCTTAGGTTTATGGTCGGCGACACGAATTTCTCAATCACCGCGCCGAGAATGTCCGCGTCTATCATCGTGTCTATCTGATTGCGGAACTTGAATTTGTCCAGTATCTCTTGAACGTTGGGCGAAAAGCCGTCTAAGTAGGCGATAAAATCGGCTTTGAGTTTTTGCGAAGAGGCGCGGCTCGTCAGGTCGCGAAGGCAAAACGGCGACGAGTTGCAAAACGACTGCCCCGCCGCGTTGCACAGGGCTTCCGTTTGGTTGCCCACGCCCGCCGAGTCGAGCTTCGCCTTCATTGCAAGTACGGCGGGCTTTGTGTCTTCAAGCACCGCGTCTAAGCGGCGAATAACCGTCAGCGGCAAAATGACGTCGCGGTACTTGCCGCGCACGTAAACGTCGCGCAGGCAGTCGTCGGCGATGCCCCAGATAAAGCTGACTATTTGGTTATGCGTTTGAACTTCCATTAGATTGCCTCCGACCGCGTTAAGAATCGTGCGTATTTTCTCAATTGTTTCCGTGTATTCGATATATTTAGTATATCATGTTTCAGTTGATAATAAAAGTATCCTTTTGTGGTATGTGCCTCTTTTTTGTTGAGTTTTAATGTGAGCGAAGCATCAAATACATAGTATTACGAGAACGAAAGGGGGTATTTTGTGTTTAGATTACGACCTAAGTTCACACCCTGAACTTTGCGCTGATTTGACGAAGTTCGCGTCGGCGTTGTTGCCTCATGAACGCGGGGACAGCGGCAGTTTTCATATATTGTTGGATATCGTGACAAGGATGATACGCACACAGGAAATGGAAGCCG
>BNUF01000096.1 GCA_025997155.1 Clostridia bacterium | reverse complement strand
TATATCGCGTTCGCCCGATAAAGCGTAAATATCCGCGCCCTGCTTTATCGTTATGATTTTGCGTTCAACCTTGCCGTTTTTGTTCATCTTATCTATTTCAAGTTTCGCGTTAAAACCGTTCTCCATCAACACCGAAACAACCTTGATATACGGGCGGTTGAAATCCCCGTCAACTTGATTGCTCGATACGCAAATTTGCTTTACAAGCCCCATTTGGTAAGCGTCCACGGGAGTTAATCTGTACAGCAGATTATTTTTCTCGCGGTGAGTCGCAGAATACCGCAAGACCACAAGCGGGTTAAGGCTTGCTATCGCTTCTTTCGCCTTTGGCGTATTGTCTACGGACTGCGGTTCGTCAATAATCACAATCGGGTTAGTGTCCGTTATATACTTCATAGCCGTCTCACCAGATAACTTGTCCTGCGCCTGATTTATGACGTTTTCGGACTTCTTGAACGCGTCGATATTGATAATCATTATCTCAATGTCGCTTGAAGTGGCGAACAGCCGCACCTCCGACAGCTTTTTACTGTCATAAATAAAACACCTCACGGGCGTATTATTGTACTGCTCCGAAAAATGCTCGGCGGTAATCTGAAACGATTTATACACGCCCTCGCGGATAGCCACAGACGGCACGACAACGATAAACTTCGTAAATCCGTACTGCTTGTGGAGTTCAAACATAGTTTTTGTATAGACATAAGTCTTGCCCGTCCCCGTTTCCATTTCAACGCAAAAAGACCTCGGCTCGTCCGCCGAAACAGGCAGCGAAAGCCTTTGCTGAACGGCGTTCATATTTGTTCGGATTGCCTCGTCCGTAACAGAAACGGTGTTCGTGTAGCCCAACCCGCCCATAAGGTCAAGCTGTGTTTCGTTTATTATCGTGAACGTGTCAAGCCGCTTCTCCTGCCCTCGAAACAAGTCAACAACGGCGTTCACCGCTTGCGTTTGAAATTCTTGTGTCTTAAATTTTAACTTCATATACTACCCCTTGAAATAAGACTGTTTAATTTCTTATCGAATGTCAGTACCTTAAAATCGTGCGAATACGCAAAAAGCATACAGTCAATAAAGTCAAACTGTGTGTCGCGGAAAACGTGCAGTGCTTTTTCGAGATAAGCGTTGTTATTCCCGTTATCCTCAAGAAACTCAATCAAACTTTTTGCGACATCGGCGCGTGGAAAGTCATAAAATTTGCAAAAAATGTGAATTGATTCGTATACAACCTCAGGCAAAATCAGCACTCTATAATTGTTAATCGTGTTTTCTATTATCTTTGTCTGTTCGGGAATGTCGTTCAAAATATAGTGAACAACCGCGTTTGTATCAAGAATTATCTTCATTTTCATACCCCGGTAAAGTCCTTTTATATCGTTCTACCGCTGCATTCGCCCACGCGTCCTCACCCTCGAAAGGAATTAAAGAGGGGTTAACGTATTTATGCAACGCTCCCCTTGCGCGGTGACGGTTTTCTTGCGGCGCGTCAAGCGAGAGTTCGGCGGTGTCGCCAGTCCAAACTATGTGAACAACCTGTCCCTCGAATTTCGGCGCAAGTGCTTTTGTTAAATCATTCCAGTTTACAGTTTCTTGCATAGACATCGCCTCATATACAGTTTACGCGTTTACAGGGATTTTATAGTAATCCCCTTGTCGCGCAAGATAAGTTTTACGTTGGTTTTCTGCTCGGTGTTATCAAAACAGCTGTCCGCAAAGACAATTCGCCCGGGGGCGTATTTTGCCATTTCCTCCGCGTCTTCGGCTGAAACATCGGGGGCAAGGCATACGATAAACTTTACGTTCGCGCATACGCCATATACGGTTTTGCCGTTTATGTTAAGAGGTGTCACAGCCTCGCACAAGTCCTGCCCGAATTTAAGCATTACCTCAAAGGTTACGTCAAGGTCGGAGCGGTCGGGGTTTAGAATGTCGATATGGGCGCGGAGTCGGTCAAGCAAGATTTTAGTCGCCACGGCGGGGTCTTTTTCACGGATTGGTGACATATCCCACGCTTTTAGGTTTGAGGTGTCAAGTTTGAACGCCCTAAAACCCGTATCAAGTTTACATATAAGCTCTTTGTATTCGGTTTCAGGTCTTAGAGTTCCCCACGAATCTTCGGTTTTTACTATAATTGGGTCGATCATAGCATCTGGATTTGGGTTTTCGTTATAGTATATACTGTCTTCAGAAATAGGTCTTCTTAATGCCATTTTTCCTTCTTTCGTAACTCTTGAATACCTTAAATCTTCCTTTATCCTGTCGGAGGCACGACGTATTCTTTCTTTGCCGATTTCACAAATGTTTTTGTATCCCGCCTTGTAGGCTTCGCTTTTTTCGTCTATGACTTCGGGGAGTTGCACAAGGATAAACCGCCGATTTCCGCCGTCATCGGCATTTAACGCCATAACCGCGTGGGCGGTCGTTGCTGAACCACTAAAGAAATCAAGAACAATATCATCGGATTTCGTACAAAGCTGTAAAAATCTTGTTATCAGTCCGACAGGCTTTGGATTAGTAAATACTGTTACATCGTCAAACATCTTCTTTATAAGTTGAGTTCCGTTTGTTGTCGTTTCCACATCGTCCCATAAAGTTTTTGTGACTTTTCCTCTCTCCTCGGCTTCAAATAAAAAGCGTTTTCTCTGCGGTCCCGCTGTTCCGTCTTTGCCAAATACAATACGATTATCCGCAAGCAATTCTTGGAATCTGCTATAATCATTCTTCCAACTGCAACCAGTATTGGGCTTGTATTCAATCCCAGTATTCGGGTTTGTTATAGTATACTGCTGATTAGGACGCCAACCTCCGACTTGAAACGGGTCGGCTTTCCAAACTCCACGCGGGTCGTTATCAGGATTTCCAAAGCCCTCTCCATTGTCGGGTAATCTAAACTCGTGGCGGTTTTTTATATAATAATCTAACTGTTTAGCATATACAAGATTATGCGTATGAGAAACAGAAATTAACGCCGTATTAGTTACTGATTTTGTTGAATTCCAAATAATATCGGCAAGAAAATTTTCCTCCCCGAAAATGTCGTCAAGAAGATAACGCAAGTTGCGCACCTCGGTATCGTCAATTGATATGAAAATAACGCCGTCATCGCGGAGCAGGTTAGCCGCAAGGCGCAACCTCGGGAACATCATATTAAGCCAGTTTGTATGAAATCTGCCCATTGTTTCCGGGTTGCTTTTCGTAGCTTGGCTTGTAATCTCTTTGTAGCTTGCAATCGGGTCGGCAAAATTATCCTCGTATACAAAGTCGTGTCCTGTGTTATACGGCGGGTCAATGTATATCATCTTGACTTTGCGGAAATATGAGGTCTGCAAGAGTTTCAGCACCTCAAGATTGTCGCCCTCAATGTATATGTTTTTGGTGGTGTCCCAGTCCGCGCCGCTCTCTTTGTCGGGGAGCAGCGTCCCCGCCGTGCGTCTGTTCGCGAGTTTCTGCGCCTCTACCTTGCCTTTCCAGCGAAACTCGTATTTCTCAAAATCGTCCTCAATGTACTCTCCGCAAAGGTTCAGCAGTTTATCAATCTGCAGCTTCCCGTCCGCAAAACACTCGGGAAACACAGACTGCAAGCGGTCACGGCTTTCCTGTTCCATATCCATTGAAAGCGCCACAAATTTATCGTCCATTGTCACTAACTCCTATAAATTTTATCGTAAAATAACGCGAAGTCATTACGCTAATGTCCGCCGTCAAGCGTTTTATCTCGTCTTCGGCGGTTGCGTCAATTCGGCAGCTGTCCATAAAAACAGACTGCTCTTTTTGCTTCATTTCACGCACGGCGTCGGCTCTGTTCTTTTCCGCGTCAACGCGTTCGTTTATCTCTAAACCGCCGCTTAGCGTCTGGTCAAACTGCTTTACAACGCGCCGCAAGCGTTCAACGTCCCGCGAAAGATTGTTTTTCGCTATGCGGGCGTTGTCCTGTATGCGCTTGATTTCATCTTTTATCCCGCTGTCGTTTTCTGTCGCGGCGCGGCGTATAAATTCGTCGGCGTCGATTTTATCGTCAAATCGGTGTGCGGGCTGGGTTTTGGTTATTCCGTCACACCCTCCGTAAGTTTGCGGGTTGGCGGTGAATTTAGAGACGGGCAAATTCATAAGCTCCCGACATTCGCTGTCTGTCAAGGGTTTGCCGTCACGCTCGCCTACAAACGTATAGTAAAAAAATCTCCCAACGTCTATCTTATAATACCCTATTTCAGCGTTAAAATCAATATCGGCGTAAACCGTGCCGCTGTCGGGCGTTCCTTTCCAAAAAATTTCGTTGATTATGTTTCTGCAAATTGAACTTGTCACCGTTAGGGTTTTGTCCGCAATCGAGTATTCACGCCGTCTTAAATACGCGCCTGTAAACACCTTTTGAGGGGTTATCCCGACGCGCAAAGTCCGCGATTCGTCGTTTAACATAAAACCTCTTTTGCCTGTGAAAAAGTATTTTGTCAGCTCCCAAAGTTTGTCGTTGATTTCGTCTGTTTTCTCAATTAGATATTTGGGGCTTACCGCCGTTTTTTGCGATATTTCTTTTGTGAATGTAGTAAATAAAGCGTTTTCGGTGTCTGATACAAGCGCCTCGTTTGCGTCCGCGTTTTCGGTTAGGGTTGACTTGTATTCTTTGTCAATGTCGGATTTTGTACGCGTTTCCCCAAAAACTTCCGTCAAGGCGGTTACGGCGTTTTCTGAAAAGTTTCCCGAAACATTGTCGCTCCCGCCCACAATGCCGTCAAACTGTGTTACGCGCTTGTTTATAAGCTCTAAAGTCCGCACGTCCGCAATGTTGTCTTTGCAAAGAAAGTTAAGCACAACAACGTCGTTTTGCTGTCCCTGACGGTGGCAACGCATAATCCTTTGTTCAAGAGTCTGGGTGTTGTACGGTATGTCAAAATTGATGACAAATGAACAAAACTCAAGGTTAAAGCCCTCGGACGCAACGTCTGTCGCAATCAGGATTTCCGCCGTTTCTTTGAATTTGTCTATTGCCGTTTCATCATAAATCACGGCGTTGTAGTTGTTCGCGCTTAGCAAATCAAACAGATACTTCTGCGTTTCTCTGTTTTCCGTGAAGATTAGCGCCTTTTTATTCGCGCCGTGTTTGCGTAGTTCAGAAAAGCCGAGTTTTAGGGCTTTCAGCAACTCTTTGCCCTTTGATGTGTTCTCGATTTCTTTCGCAAGGTTGTTCATTTCAATCAATTCGGGTTCGGCTACTCGTGATATTGCGGTTTCAAGCATATGCGAAAACGCCGCCGCAGAGGACGACAAGGCGCGGTTTAACATTAACGTAAGCTCCCATTTATCCATTTTCGGAAACGCCGTTTTATCTTCTTTGGAAAGATAACGCGCAAGCAGTTTCGACAGTTCGCACTCTTGCTTGGAGAGTTTGAAATTAGCGGTCGCCACAAGCCTTTTCGGGATTTTAACATAGTTTGTTACCTGTGAACGGAGAGTTCTGAAACAGTAATACGCCGCCCTGTCCGAAAGTTCACAGTAGTTTTCGGGCTTGCGGAAATATCGTATGTAAAAATCGTCGGGATTGCCGAAAATAGTATCGTCAATAAAGCTGACAAGCCCGTATAAATCCATAATGGAGTTTCGCATCGGACTTGCAGTTATCAGCAGTTTGTAGGCGTTACCAACTGCTCCTTTCAAGTTCGCGGGTCTTGAGTCTTTCTCATAACATTTCGACAAGCGGTGCGCCTCATCGAAAGCCGCGGCATCCCACGCTGTTTTGCCTATTTTTTCGGCGTTTGCATAAGCAAAATCGTATGTTGTGAGGATGATTTCGGGTCTGTCAAAGTCGGGGTTTTCCTTGTCCGCAATGCCGTATGGAATCGAAAAGTGCCTGTCTAAAATGCCTGTCCATTGCGGTAAAAGCTGTGTCGGCACGACAAGCAAAATCTTTTCTTTTCCCTCAAGCCAAAGTTCGGAAATGACAAGCAACGCCTCTATCGTCTTGCCCAAACTGCCCTCGTCGGCAAGCACCGCTCCTTTAAGATACGGCGAACGAAGCGCGAACATTGCCGCCGCAACCTGAAAGGGGTATACCTCGATATTTGCCGCCGATAACGCGGGGATAAGCCTGTCTTTGTTGCAGGCGTAACGCGTAAGTTCTGTCGCGTTTAAGACGGCGTGAAACGGTGATACAGGCATTGCGTCACCTCCTGTGCAAGCTAAATAATATCGTCGGCGGAGCAGTTTAGGGCTTGGGCTATTTTTTGCGCGGTGGTGGTGTGCATCACGCCGCTGCCCTCCTCAATCCTCTGAATCGTTATCGTCGGAATCCCGGAGCGTTCCGCGAGTTCCTTTTGGGTTAGTCCGCGTTTGAGGCGAACGCGGGCGACAGGGGAAGTCACACGCACGGTGTAGCCGCCTTTTTGCGCGTATCCGTATATCCGCCCGTTTCCTTTGGTTACGACAACGCCGTCCTCGGGAGAGTATTGCTTGCCGTCAAGCCCTACGGCGACGGGTACGGGGTTTTGCCTTGAACTTATAACGATTTCCGTTTTATCGGGTCTGCCGCGTTTGTTGGGTTTGTAGATTGACGTTGTAAGGATTACGGTTACTACCGTGCCGTCGTTTAACATAAAATCAGTTGTCGTCGCCATTTTGCCACTCCGTTCAATTTTCCGCAAATAAATATTTGATGTGATACCGCACACGGTTGGCGGTCTGCTCTCAAACCCACGCTATGAGCAGGGTTGAAGCACACCGCCGCGTGGCGGTATGGCGGTCTGAAAATCAGCCGAAATATTTACAGCGACCACTCCCAATGACCGTCTATCTGCTTTGCCTTTACACCTATCGCCGCCCTCGCCCGTTCAAGTGTTCGCTTTGAAATGCCCATTTCAGCGGCAAGTTCTATCGCTTCTTTCGCGGGTGCGGCGGCGTCAGCCAGTAAATCTGTAAGAAACTCAACGGCCTCGTCGGTTTTGCTCTTATCCTCGCGCTGTTTCGCCGCGCTGAAATTCATTATATCTTCTGGCGTTACTTCGCTTTCGCCGAGCCATTGAAAACCGTCCGTCTTGTTTAGCCTGAATAACTGTGTCGCGCCTAATTCCGCGAAGTTATTCTTTAAGGCGGCGATGGCGCGGGTATCACGGTCTAAACCCTCCGCTTTCCCTAAACAGAGGGCGGACGGGATACTATTGATTATATCTACCGAGCCTAATCCTCGATGCTGCGCCTTTCCGCGGCCTTTGGAGATATGCCCGATTAGCAGAACGGCTGATTTCGTACGCTCCGCGACGCGTTCCAAATGTGTCAGCATCGGGCGAACGCTTTCGGCGCGGTTCATACTGAAAGATTCACCTAAAAAACTTTGAATGGGGTCGAGAATTGTCAGAACGGCTCGATGTTTGCAAATAGCGGCTTCAATACGGCTGTCCGTAAGCGTCAAGGGCTTGCCGTTGTCGTTTATGCAGTGGACGCGGCTACAATCCGCCCCAAGCATATCAAGGCGCGGTTTGATTACAAACGGCAGGGCGTTTTCGGCGTTTTGAATTATTACGTCTGAGGGCGGCAACGCGGTTGACTCGCCAAACAGCGGCGTTCCCCGCGTTACGGCGGCGGCAAGGGCTAAGGCGGCAAACGACTTCCCCTCTCCCCCCGTCCCCAATCAAAATTGAAACGGTTCCCATCGGAATATACGGCTTAAACAGCCAATCCACGGGGCGGCTCTCTATATCCGCTACGGTTGTGGTGTCTACATCGCCGTAAGTATCTTGATTGTCGGCAGATTCGCCGTTGTAGTTATCTTCCATAAAAGTCACGCATCCTTACTTTCCGCAATTAAAAAACATACGCAAATAAATATTAACATATATCTTATTATGTGTCCAGCTTTTTATTCGCTCCGCTGTTATTCGCCGTTCTCCGTTTCGGCTTTCGGGCGGTTCGCCTCTTGCCCGTTGTACGGCAACATTACGAGTGAGGATTCATAGGTATCGCGGTACAGAACTACCTTGTGCGGGTAGTCTCTGTTTACGCCGTGTCCTGTAACCACAACATCGCCGTGTACTATACGGCACTTGTGGTAGCTCGGATTTGAAACCTCCTTGCCGCATTCTCCGCACCAGAAGCCGTTCTTGCCGCGCTGTGCGATATAATCCGACTCATCGTTGTATATCTCGGTGCGGCAGTCAACGGGCAGTTCCCATTGCTTCCTTTGCTCTTTGGGAAAATATGTTCCAACTACCCAAACTTTACGATTACGCTCCCACTCTTCGAGTATTTCATCGGGCATTGCCTTGAAAAAGACGGCGTAAGTCTGCGCTTTCTCAATCGCCCCCGCGTAATGGTCGCAGTATGAATGGAGACACTTCGCTTTCCCGTTGTTGCAAGTATATACATATTCGTATCCAAAGTCCTCAAAATCGTTTTTGTCTGGATTGCCCCAGCCGTTGCTTTGTACGAGTTTACGGGTACAACCGTCCGGGTGGAACACCCCGCCGTCTTGTTCGCAAAGTTCGGCGAATTTGGCGGCTATTTTCTCTCTCGCTAATTGCTCCATTACGAATCCTCCTCGTTGTA
>BNUF01000095.1 GCA_025997155.1 Clostridia bacterium | reverse complement strand
AGTTATCTTTACGGCGGTTTTGGCGGTCTTTACCGCGAGGCGCGGAATTTGCGTAACCGCCCGCGCCGTTCCAGTAAGAAATTTCGGAATTTCTTTCGCCGTTTTGATTGCGTAATGCCCAGTTTTGATTCCCACGCCGAAAGTCTGAACCCCCGCGTCATCGTTAGATAACGCTATGTCCGCCAACACCCCGCTACCCGCGCCTGTGAGTTTTGCCCCTGTTTTCACGCCGTCTTTTATGAAATTGTAAGTTGTGTGAATACCGTATTTCGCAAGTTTGATTGAAGCTTCGCCGCCATATTTCGCGATGTTTACGGCGGTTTTTCCGCTCCATTTCAAAAAGATTTTACCCGCGTCCGCAAGTTGCCGTCTTGATATTCGGGTTTTACCTGTGAGAACCCCGCGAACTACCCGCGCCTTTGTTGCGATTGACTGTCCCGTCTTAACAATATTTACGACAAGCGCGGTATTCGCGATGGTTTTAATCGTCATTTTGCGGAAGTTAGTGAGTGTTGCGCGGTCGAATTTGATTACGCCTGTTTTCAGCTTAACCGCCGTATTAATGCCGCCTCTGACCACCTTTATTGTAACATTCCCGACATTGTACACGCCTTTGGCGACAAGAGGTGCCGCCTTTGTCGCAAGCCCGACACTTGTTTCCGTTAGAAGTTGTCCCGCTTTGAATACGACAGCTCCCGTTTGAACAGTTTGTAAACCTGTCGCTATCGTGTCCGCGCCTTTGTCATCGCCGCTTCTTACCGCCGTCATCAGCCCTGTTCTAACGTCCGTGGACAGATGATGTCCGAGAGTAGTTGTTTTCATTCCGTTATCAACGGCAGTAAGTATAGTTTCTGTGTTCACTTTCGTTTTGATGACTTCGCTTGCCTTTTGCAAATTTTGAACGGTTTGTAAATTCGTAGTTACCGTGTCGCGGTTGTCATCGCCTGTATTTACGGAGGTTGCAAGCCCTGTCGAAACGTCCGTTGACAAGTGATGTCCGACTGTCGCCGTTTTCATATCGTTATTGAGTGCGGTAACTACAGGACTTGCGTTTACCTTTGTGCTTAGAGTTTTTGCCTCACCCTGCATTATTCCGATTGTGTCCTGATGTTCGTAATCCTGTATTTCGTGCGATTCCGTTCTCGGTCTGTCGGAGTTTGAATTATCTGTGTTTGAATTTTTAGTGTAGTTAGTTTGATAATTCGCTTGATAGCCTGTTTGAGCCGTTGGCTGTTCGTATGATTCAGCCTTGATTTTGGCTTTATTCCCTGTGTTAAGCCGTCTGTACACTCTGTTATTTGTCGCCGTTTCGCCTTGGCGTTTGTTTCTTTCGGAAGTCCTAAGCCCGAGGGTTGTACGGCTTTTCAAATGATAACCGATTGTTGTCGTGTGGGTCTTATGCCCGACTGTAATCCTACTTCCTCTTGATAATTTAGCCCTCCTTTTGTTCATTCGCTCCCTCCCCAAATTTTGTGGTCATAAGCTTATACAGGTAACTATCTTGCGGGAATCTGTCAAGAAATGGCACGATAACGCCCTCCGCTGAAAGAAGCCCGCTTCCCGCTTCCGCTTTGGTAATAAACGCCGCCTGCGTTTCGGATATTTTAAGCATAGGCGCGAGTATTTTCAAGTTCTCGGGAGATTGATTAAGTATCATTAAAAACTCGCTGTTGCTTATCATTCCACGCGCCATATCTGATTTAAGCAAGTCCTCAATATCCTGTGTAATGCCCGTAATTACTAAGCCGTATTTGCGTCCGCGTTTGTATAACTGCTGCAAGAACCGCGCCGAATACTCATTTTGGAAAAGAACGTGAATCTCGTCAACGTAGCAATATGTGCGAACATCGTCCTCAAAGTTTTCTGACATACGATTCCAGATAAAATCAAGCACTATCAAAAGCGCAATTTGTTTCAGTTGCGTACCTAAATCGCGGATATTGAAACTCACCAAACGATTGCTAAAATCAATGTTTGAAGCGTGGGAGAAAAGGTTCATACTGCCTTTGGTGTAATACTCCACGCCCTCGGCAATTTTCTTCGCCTCGTCGCCGCCGTCTTTCGCCTCATCGTCAAGATGTTTCTGCAAGTCAAGCAACGTCGGCAAAAACCGCTTATCGAAGTTGTGTTCAAGATAATTGTGGTAGCACTTACGGACGCAACGGTCAACAATCGTCTTCTGCTGCGGCGTTATGATACTTTCCCTCGCGCTTCCGACACTCATCATACACTCAATAATCGACATAATGTACTCGGATTTTTTCTGCAACGCCTTTTCTTTTTTCTTTGCGATATCAACCGTTTCATTGTTGTCCTCAACGTCAAGCCCGTAATCCTCGGTCATATCCATAGGGTTAATGTAGTTGTCGGAGTCAGCCGAAACGGAGATAACCACGCCGCCAAACTCCTTGACGAAACTTGTATACTCGTTCTCGGGGTCGATAATAAGCACGGAAGTTTTGTTGTCGTTAAGCAAAACGTTCAAAATCTCGCGCTTTGTGGCGAACGATTTACCCGAACCTGACGAACCCAACAAGAACCCGCTTGCGGTTTTCATAAGTTTTCTGTTGCACAAAATTATGTTGCCTGTAATCTGATTTAAGCCGTAATAAAATCCTCCGGGCTGAAAGATTTCTTGACTTGAGAACGGCACGAAAATGCCCGTACTCTCGGTGGTTAACGCTCTCTCGACGAATATTAAATCTTTAGGAGGTATCCCGCAAGGTAACGTAGTTCTAAACGCGGCTTCCTGCTGATAATCAAAAGTTTGTAACTGGCAAGTCTGCTTCCGCGCCTTGCTCTCAAGGCGTTTGCAACGCTCATCGAGTTCGTCCAAGTCACTCGCGCCAACCATAAACGTGATTGATACGAAAAACATTTTTTGGTTTTTGCGGGTAACATCGTCAAATAGTTCTTCCGCTTCCTCATAAGACTGTTTCAGGTTATGGTTGAGTAAGTCTGTGCTAATGCCCTCTCTTGACGAACGTTTCTGTGATTTTATGATGTCCGCTTCCATACCGAGCATTTGTTTCTTAATCATCTTCACGCCTTTATCTTGCGCCAAAGGCTGTGTATTGATTGTTGTGATAAGCGGGAAATCATTGTCCACAAGTTCGGAGAAAAAACTGTCCGCAAGGACTGTCGGCAAGTTATTCAGGTACATACACCGATAATAAGTGTCCTCAATTAAGAAGTAATTTTTATCAAATGTGATTGAAGCGGGAGCAATATAGTCTTTTGAAGAAAGCCCGCGTTCCTTGATAAACTTATAATCAATCCGAAACTCGCCCTCGCGTCCCTTTCGGAACTTGTCGTGCAAAAGAGAAAGACGTTCATCAGTTGATAGTACCCTGCCGTTAGAGCCGAGTTTCTTTAGATTTGTGATGATTTCATTATCTATTTTCAAAAACCTCGTAATAGCTTCATACGGCGTATCACAATCAATCGTGACAGTCACGTACTTTGTTTGAATAAGGTCGTTACGTCCTTTTTCAAGTTGCTTACTCATAATCTTATTGTACTCTTTGCGGTGGCGGTCGTAATCGTCGCCCGTCATCGGGTAAAAAATCTTCTTTTCTTGCTCGGCACGGCTTACAATGCGGTTATCCGTTGTAATCGCTATGTTGTAATCGTCCGAAAAGTAATTCAAAAACTCGCAGTACAAC
This sequence comes from Clostridia bacterium, assembly GCA_025997155.1. Classification (GTDB taxonomy): domain Bacteria; phylum Bacillota; class Clostridia; order Lachnospirales; family WQUN01; genus BNUF01. The sequence goes on along the minus strand of BNUF01000095.1, from coordinate 4,877 downwards.
GATAAAATCACTTCTTGGTCGTCCTGTTTCGCAACGGTGTAGTTGAGGTCGGTAAGCACATAAGACTTGCTGTACTTGCCTTTCAGAACCTCGAATACGCCCTCCTCATAGTCCGCCATGAACGGTATCGTGTCTTGCGTTGTTTTAGGTATCGCCGATTTCGCGACACGCCGTCTTTTATGTTTTTCGTTCTTTTTGCGTATGACTTTTGTCGCTTTTTTGATTTGGATTTTCTGATATTTCGCAAGTTCTTTGCCGTACAATAAAACAACCCGCCGTTCACTCCATTTGAGGATATAGCGCGGGTCGTCGGTTTGCTTTTCTCTGATTTTGTCAGATTTTTCTTTTAACTTTTCGAGGCGCGTTTTCTTCTTCTTTTTTTCTTTTTTATCCTTCTTCTTGTCTTTTTTGTTCTTCGGGAATTTGACGGTAACAAGTTTATCGTTTATCCCCTCAAGGTCGATGTCCTCGCCGTTAGCCGCGGCTTGCTCAAAGAGATACGCTCTTTCAAAACTTGCTTGCTGCCTCTTTTTAAGTGACATTTTAGGTTTGGGGTTGTCCTTGTCGAATGCCGCTTCCCACTCCCGAAACACGTTCGTACTCGCGAATATCCGCTTTCTCGGAATAAGTATCCCGTCCCTCAAAAACGCCATAAAATATTTCTCAAAGGGCATTCCGTTTTTCTTGTAGAACCCGACAATGGCGAACATAGAGGCGGTAATCATTATCACCCAGTCCAAAACTTCTTTCGGGAAGAAGTTCTTCCCAAAAATATGCAAAGGCACATTGATTACGAAAGTCAGCGAAATACACACAATCTGCCGAAGTGAAAACCCCGCGAGTACCTGTTCTTTGTAATCCCGAATATCTTTCGGTATCCTAACCGCTATCACAAAATCACCCCAATCCTAAAATTGATTTAGCCCACGCTCCGCTTTTCATAACCGCGACTACAAGCACCAACGAGCCGAGGAGCATGCCCGACGAAACAAGCGTCAGCCCCGCCATACCCGTAGCACTCTCCATCGCCGTGAGAATTATGTTTGAACACAGAGCTTGAAACATCACGATTGAAATAAGAATAAACAGCCCCTGCATTACCGCCGCCGTAAAACTCATCACAAACTTTTTAGGAATCGCCCCGAAAACGCTGTCTTCAAGGGGCAGAAACGCACACGGAATGGGCGATACCGCCATATGAATCAGGATTTCAAACATACGCACATACGCCATAACGTGAACCAAAATACCAGCGACAAAGAGCGCCAAAAACGCCACAAGCATACTGACGGCGAATCCCAACGCCTGCGCCCAGTTCATTTTTGATAAAATAGTTTCAATATGTCCGTATACCGAACTGCCGAACTCTCCCGCGCCTACCGCGCCAACGCCGCTTATCCACCCCGCGCCCGTGATGTAGATGAACTTCAAAAGTTTTGGAGCAACCTGTATTGCGCTTGCCGCTATTGCCAACTTGCACATCATTCTTACCGCGTATTCCCATTTGATTATGTCCGCTTTTACCGTGCATTTCAAAAATTCTATCATAAAACAAAGTGCCGCAATGCTTGCAGCCACAGGCGCGACAACTTCCGCAATAGCCGTCGCCGTTCCCGCGAACGCCGATTCAAAAATATCTGTCGTCAAAACCTCCACCGCCGAGGTTATCGCGCTATCAAAGTTCACAAGCATAGCCGCGATTAAGTCTTTTATCGCGTCCTTGAAAGGGGTCATTATATCACTCTTTCACATTGATTAAACTAACTTACTAACTTGTCAAGTACGGCGGGGGCGGCTATAACGATTGCGCCGCCGACGATTGTCGCTATCGCGCGGGTTTTGTTCTCAGCCTCGTTACGCTGCCACGCCAAACCGAACATAACAACGCCGATTACGCAGGTAAACGCGCCTATGCGAATTACCCACGTCTTAACTAATTCCGTTATTTCCGTCCACGCCGCGTCACCGCCACCGCCCTCGTCCGCCGCGAACACCCGAACGACGCATATCAAACTCACAAAAAGTAACGCCGCTAAAAATCTGATAACCTGTTTCTTGTCAATTTTCAAAGCCAAATTTCGCATAAATTGCCTCCCAAATATGAAATAAAAAAACGGCACTCAACAAAAGTCATTGCCGTCGTCGCTCTCCTTGTAGTCGTCAACGTCCTCGTAGCCGTCAGTTTCGCCGATTTCAGTTTTCGCCATTAAAAAAATCGTTCCTATCTTCTCATCTACCACCTCCTTATCATATTCGCTTTGAATGTCCTCTCGAAGTACCATTCTGCCTACTGTTTCAGGTGTCGGAGTTAATGTGTTTCCGAATATCGGTTGTTTGTCGTCAAAGTGTTTTTGAGGAATTTTAGGTTCTTCTCCCCAAACATCATCAACATAATCAAAAGGTTCGCTTTCAAGTACGATTTCGCCGTCTTCATCTTTCACAAGTTTCTTTTTATTTTCAAGGACTGATTTCAAAACTTCTTTTGTTTTTTCTCTTATATTCTCCGCAACTTCCGCGGTATCCTCTGAATTATCGGCTGTGTCGGGCTTTTTGAGGGTTTTAAGCGTTGATACGTCATACATATTTTTCTCGTCATAATCTTCCAAAAACCTATAATTAGGATGACTGACGACATCATATTTCTTGCAAAGAAACGCAAGCCCGCCAATCTTAACGATAAATTTCGTTGTTTCAAGCCGACATACTTCATCGGGTGTCATAAGTTCGCGTCCGAGAATGGCGTTGTTCTCGCTCGTGGAGTTGTTTTTCGCCCCTCTTGTACGGTTGTTTGTCCTAGTGTCAATAGTTTCTTTCCCCAACATTTTTGAAATTGCCTCAAGCGTCGAGTCTTCCTGTCCGCCTAAAAAAACAAAACTGTTGCAGTTAGCTTTGATTCCCTCCCAGCCCTTTTCGTACAACTCTTTAAGTTGGCTTAGGGATTGTAAAATTATCACCATTGAAATTTCAGCGGAACGCACCGTTGACAAAACCATCTCAAAATGGGGAATTTGCCCAATATTGGCAAATTCGTCCAAAAAGCAACGGACGTGTACGGGAAGCCGTTTCCCGTTGGCTTTGTAGGTATTATTCGCCCGATAAAAAAGGCAGTCAAATAACTGGGTAAACATCATCGCCGAAAGGGGGCTGAATACTTTATCTCCTGCGGGGATAACAACGAAAAGCGCGGTTTTCTTATCTCCGACTGTTTCCAAGTGTATCGTATCCGTATGTGTCAAGTCCGCGATTTCGGGTACGTTGAACTGTTGTAAGCGAACGTTACAGGACATAACAATACTCATTGCCGTTTCTGGCGCGGCTTTCTTGAACTGAGTGTAATAAGAAAACGCCATTGATTTTTTATGTTCAGTTTCAAACTTCGCGTTCAAGTTCTCGAACCGCGTATCAAACGGAGATTTCGCCTTGTTGTCTTGCATATCCACTTCAATAAGATTGATAACGTGGGAAATTCCCTCAAGGTTGCACTTCTCCTTGTCGCCCTCCTCAATCAGCAAAAACGCGCAAGCGGTTAGCAAAGTTTTTGCGCTGTCCTCCCAAAACTGGTCGCCGCCCGTACTTTTTTCATCTTTCGTGTTACTCAAAAACACGTTAATCATCTTAACCACAAGCCCCGCGCTTACTTCCCCGTCCTCATAAATGTACTCGAACGGATTGTAATTGTGGCTGTTTTTCATTGCTACGAGGTTGAACACACGAACATCATATCCCGCTTCCTCAAGCAATCTCCCAGACGACTGCAAAATCTCGCCCTTTGGGTCTGTGAAAACATAACTGGTGTTTAACTGCAATAAGTTTGGCTTTAACTCGAAACGCGTCTTGCCCGACCCCGCGCTTCCGACAATCAAAGTGTTTACGTTGTACCCGTGTACGCGCTGATTTATGGACATTTTCATACCTTTTGCCAAAATCATATTGTAGTCTGTTTTGATTTTTATCGGTTCGCCGTTTTCTTCTTTCCACGTTTTAAGCGTTATCACATTATCAGCGGCGTGTTTGATTTTCGGTTTTTTTATTTTTTCTTTTTCAATTTTGTCGGTTTCATCTCTTACAATCTTTTTCAGTTTTTTTGTTTTTCTCCGCTTAACTTGTCTGTCCTCAAGTCTTTTCTTTTCCGCGTCCGTACCCCATTGCGCCGAGCCGTGTTCAACGCCATACCTATGAGTGCGTTTTCTGTTCGTCATATCGTACATAATAAATAAAAAAACCGCAAACGCTGTAGCGGGTACGGTTGTTCGCGAGTTTGATTTTTTGTCGAGCAGACTTGAAAACATCTTGCTTGTATCTTTCATCGCGCTGTCAACATTCAGGCGGTCATAATCAATCTTGCCTTTTTCGTCCGCGGAAATGTCCATAGCAACGCCGAACCCCAAAGCGACATACAAGATAGTGACAATAACCACCGCGTAAATAATAAACATAATAGGGTCTTTTTTTCTCGGCAATTTATCACTTCTTTCTTCTCGTACTTTGCTTGTTTGACGAACCTTGCGTACCGCTTGTTTCCGTGTCGGTTTTCGGTTTTTTCTTCACATTAACTACTTTTTCAACTTCGTTTTCCTTTGAATCTTCGCGTTGTTTGTTCGCTTTTTTATGAATACGCTGTGCCGTCTTTTTGTCCATTCCAAAATCTTTCTGCATTTTTTCAACAGACTTTTTCTCGGTGTGAACCGCGTATTTTTTAGTTTCTCCGTTGTATGAAACATTGTACATAACAACTTCCGTGCGTTTAATATCATATAGTCAAGGCTATTTAAAATATTGAATAGATGTGTTAAAATAAAAGTATGGCATATTCAATAGATTTAAGGGAAAAAGCGTTGAACGCATTGAAGAATGGTCATTTAAAAAGTGAAGTTAAT
>BNUF01000094.1 GCA_025997155.1 Clostridia bacterium | reverse complement strand
CGCGACTTTTTTCGTGATGTAGGACGACATTTTTGTAACATACCCGTCGTTTTGGAGGAAACTCCGCGACACGTTAAGCGGCAAATCCTTGCAGTCAAGCGCGCCCTTTAAGAGGAGCAGGAACTCGGGGATAACCTCTTTGATGTTGTCGGCTATAAAAACTTGGTTGCTGTATAATTTTACCTGTCCCTCGATAGACTCAAGTTCGTGTTTGAGTTTCGGGAAGTAGAGAATACCCTGTAAATTGAACGGATAGTCCATATTGAGGTGTATCCAGAAGAGCGGTTCGTTGTAGTCCGCGAACACTTTGCGGTAGAATTCTTTGTACTCTTCGTCCGTACACTCCGACGGCTGTTTTGTCCACAAAGGCGCGGTGTCGTTAATCGGCACGGGGGCGTGTTCCTCGTGATGACAATTTTCGTCGTGTACGTGGTGTTCCTCCGCCTCTTTTTCCTCGGCGGTTTTCGCCGTCTCAAAATAAATCTCGACGGGAATAAACCCGCAATATTTATGGAGCGTCTGGCGGAGTTTGTAGGTCTCCAAAAATTCCTTTGCGTCCTCGCCGATGTGCAGAGTAATCGTCGTCCCGCGTTCGGTCTTGTTCCCTTCCGTCATTGAATATTCGATGCCGCCCGTACATTCCCAATGCGCCGATTGCGAACCTTCCTTATACGACAAAGTGTCAATCGTCACCTTGTCCGCCGCCATAAACGCGGAGTAGAACCCAAGCCCGAAATGCCCGATGATTCCGCCCTCTTTGTCTATCTTGTCCTTGTACTTCTCCACAAAGTCGTTCGCTCCAGAGAACGCGATTTCGTTGATGTACTGCTTTACCTCGTCGGCGGTCATACCGATGCCGTTGTCGCTAAAGGTAATCGTCTTTTCTTCGGTGTCAAGCGCAACGTCTATCTTGAACTTATTGTCCTCGGGCAGGGTCGTCTCGCCCATATCGTTTAGTTTCCTTAGTTTAGTGATTGCGTCCGCCGCGTTTGACACAAGTTCGCGTACAAAAATGTCCGTATCCGAGTACAGCCATTTTTTGATTATCGGCAATATATTTTCACTGTTAATTGACAAATTTCCTGTTTCTGACATATACAAATAACCCTCCTTGTACACATTTCGTCTTCAATCGTTGGAATGTGTATTGATATGTTGTTTTTATAATAATACAACATATCAAAAAGGGTGTCAAGCATTTTTTAGCACTCAACGCGTTAGAGTGCTGATAATTTTTATAAAATACGTTGCCAGCCGCGGTTATCCGAATTTATCCTATCGACAACCACAATACCCGATGTACGTTCGATGTATTCTTAACAACATTGTTTTGAAAGGCGAATTGAGATATAATTATAGAAAAGGGACTGATTAGATTGAATACGGAGGCGCGGACGCTTGAAAGCTGGTTGGATTCCGGCGGACGCGCCGATTACGGGGTGAGGATAATGGTATTTGACACGCACACACATTCAAAACTTTCTACGGATTCTAAAATGAACGCGGAGGACGGGATAAGGGCGGCAAGAAACAAGGGCATCGGCATAATTTTCACGGAACATTATGACGCGGACTGCCCTCACCCGTTTCCTGAATTTCGGGTTGACGGGGCGGCTTATCTTAAAGCTTATGAGAAGTACCGCGCCGCCGACGTTCTTTTGGGCATCGAAATCGGGCTGTCCATGGATTTTTTACAGGAAAACAAAGATGCCGCGGCGCGTGATTTTGACGTGGTAATCGGCTCGGTTCACTCTGTACGCGGCGTCGACATATACACCGACCTAAACGGAGGGGCGAAAAGTATAAACGCGGGCGAATATCTGACATATATGAAAGAACTTCTTAATCAGGACATATTTTTTGACGTGCTCGGGCATATCGACTACCCGCAAAGGTACGTCGAAAACCCCGAGGAATACGACTACTTAAAGAATTCTGACATATATGACGAAATTTTACATATATGTGTAAAAAAACATATAGTACCCGAAATAAACAGCAAAAGACTAGGCGACGATAAAGCTTTCAGACAGCTTGCGCCGATTTACGCGAAATACCGCGAATTCGGCGGTTTGTTCGTGACAATCGGTTCGGACGCGCATAACCCGAAAAACATCGGGCTGAATTTCAAAGAGGCGTTTGATATGGCGCGAACGTTTGGCTTGTCGCCCGTATATTTTGAAAAACGAAAATCGTGTACAATCGATTAGATTTGTGTTATAATGGTAATACTGCCCTAACGTCTTAGGAGGTTTATTATGTTTGTGGTCGATTCTCACACGCACAGTCTCGCTTGCGGACACGCCTATTCGACGGTTACGGAGAACGCCCGCGCCGCCAAAGAAAAAGGACTGTCGGCGATTGCGTTCACCGAACACGCGCCGAAACTCCCTTTTGCTCCGTCTGACATATTTTTTCGCAATCTTGACGTTTTGCCGAAATTCATAGAAGGCGTCCGAGTATATCGGGGCGTGGAGCTTAATATTTTAGCCGGAGGAGAGGTCGACCTCAAAGCTAGCGTTTTTGAGGACGGAGAGCTTGAGGTGACGATTGCGAGCCTTCACACGCCCTGCTACCCGCCGAATACGGACGTGAAAAAAAACACGGCGGCGGTAATCGGAGCTATTAAAAATCCGAACGTCAAGATAATCGGGCATCTGGGCGACCCGAGATATCCTATCTATGAAGAAGAAATCGTGCGCGCCGCCGTATCCTACGGAACGCTTATAGAACTGAACAACGCGTCCTTTAATCCAAAAAGCAGACGATTCGGCGCGGAGGTTTGTATGCAGAAACTGTTCCTTTCCTGCGCGGAAAAAGAACAGCCGATAGTTCTGGGAAGTGACTCGCACTACTGCCAAAATGTCGGGAATTTTGACAAGTCCCTTGAGTTTCTGGGGAGAATCCATTTCCCGCGGCATTTGATAATCAACACTTCCGTTGAAATGTACGAAAAGGTGCTTTGCATAAAATAGAAATATAAAAGAGGTGCTTATGAAAAAATTTCTTGAAAATCTAAATAAACCGCAGCAAGAGGCGGTACTGTACACAGAGGGGGCGCTCCTTGTGCTTGCCGGGGCGGGGTCGGGCAAAACCCGCGTTCTGACAAGACGCTGCGCTTGTCTTCTGGACAAAGGCGTTTCGCCCCTAAACCTTCTTGCCCTCACTTTCACGAACAAGGCGGCGCGGGAGATGAAGGAACGCGTGGCGGATGTTTGTGACGGCGGCGACAAAATATGGGTCTCGACTTTTCACTCGATGTGCGTGCGGATTTTGCGCCGCGAAATCGAGGCACTGGGATACACCCGCGATTTCACCATATACGACTCCGACGATTCGACGCGAATTATCACGACGTGTATGGCGGAACTTAACATTAACAAGGACAAGTTTCAGCCAAAGGGAATCGCGGGGGAAATCAGCCGCGCAAAGGACGAGAATATATCCGTTTCCGAATACGAGACAATGAACGGCTCGGATTTTCGGTTGGGGAATGTGGCAAAAGTTTACAAACTTTACCAGAAAAAACTGCGCGAGGCGAACGCCGTCGATTTTGACGACATTATATCGAAAACCGTCGAACTTTTTAAGAAAAACCCCGACACCCTTGAAAAATACCAGTCACGTTTCAAATACATTATGGTGGACGAGTATCAGGACACGAACACGTTGCAGTATAATTTGATACATATGCTCGCGGCAAAATACGGCAACATTTGCGTGGTCGGCGACGACGACCAGAGTATATACGGGTGGCGCGGGGCGAACATACGCAACATTCTCGAGTTTGAAAAGGATTTCAAGGGTGCGAAGGTTATCAAACTCACCCAGAACTACCGCTCCACCAAAATAATTCTCGACTGCGCCAACAGCGTAATCCAAAACAACACCGAACGAAAATCAAAGGAACTATGGACGCAAAACGGCGGCGACGAGAAAATCACGTTCTATTCAGGCGACACGGATTTTGACGAGGCGTATTTTATCATAAACGAAATCAAACGGCTTTCCTCCGAAAAAAATATGGTTTTCTCGGATTTCGCGGTGTTGTACCGCACCCACGCCACCTCCCGCGTGATTGCGGAAAGCTGCTTCAAAAACAACCTCCCCTACAGGATTTTCGGCGGCGTGAATTTCAGTAACTATGAAGAAATCAAGGATATTTCGGCATACCTCAAATTAATCAATAATCCTAGCGACCGCCTTTCTTTTATGCGCGTCATAAACGTTCCCAAGCGCGGTATCGGGCTTACGACAATCGGCAGGGTTGAGGAATACGCGAACGAACACAATCTTAGTATGTATGACGCGGCGAAACAAAGCCACCTTATAAACGGAATGTCTAAGAAAAATCTCTCAATCACGGCGTTCACCGACCTTATCGACCGATTCACCGAATTCTCAAAAACTAACAGCGTCAATGCGCTTGTAGAAAAAATCATCACCGACATTGGTTACCGCGACGAACTCAAGAGCATCAACCCCGATAAATATGAGCAAAAATCCGAAAACCTTGACGTACTTGTTTCAAAAGCGCTCGAATATGACCTTCACGCGCAAGACTCTACCCTTTCGGAATTTCTTTCGGAGATGTCGCTTGGCGCCGACATAGACAATCTAAATGAAGAAGATAATCGTGTCGCGCTTATGACTTTGCACAACTGCAAGGGGCTTGAGTTCCCCGTCGTGTTTATAGCGGGCTTCGAGGACGGGATTTTGCCGGGATACCGCGCCGTCACAAGCGGCTCGACAAAGGAACTTGAGGAGGAACGCCGCCTCTGCTACGTGGGGATTACCCGCGCAAGGGAAAAACTCTATCTGACCGCCGCGAAAAAACGCGACCAGGCGGGACGCGAATTAAGCAACCCCCCGAGCCGTTTCCTTGGGGAAATCGACCAGACGCTCCTTGAACGGCAAGAATCGGAAAAGCGTTTCCGCCCCCGCGACAAAGCGACGACCCACGTCTCGCCGCGTCTTAAGGCGGACAAACCGCATCTGCAAAAGGCATACGAGATGAACGCATACGACCGCAAAATCCCCGCGCCAAAGGACGTTACGCTTGAATACGCGGCGGGCGACACGGTGTCGCATATGAAATACGGCAAGGGCGAAGTTCTTGCAATCGACCCGGGCGGCGCGGATTATGAGGTTACTATAAAATTCGGCGACGATTTCGGGATTAAAAAATTTATGGCAGGTTTTGCCAAACTCAAAAAAATAGAGACTTAACGGTGATTATATATGGGGAAACCCGTGAAAAAAAATAAAAGTAAGCAAAAAAGAAAGAAACCCGACGGGATATCGGTGGAGGTTTTTGCGCTAGCTATGAGCGCAATCGCTCTTCTTTTGATTGTCTGCGTCTACCTGACAAGCGAGACGAGCGCAATCGGGTTCGTCAAACTCGGATTTGTCGGGCTTTTTGGGTTCGGCGCGTATATCCTGCCTTTCGCTATTATCATTTTTTCAATATATACGGTTTTTTCGGATTATGACGGGGTTAGCCGACGCTTGAAACTCGGGCTTGCTCTTTTCGCGGCTATCACGACGCTTGCGCATATAATAAGCAAACCCGCCCTTTCTTACAGCCCCGCGGAGTATTTCGCGGGCGGGTCCTACAAAAACGGCGGATTTATCGGAGCGTGCATAGGCTGGATTTTGCTGCGCTTCGGGGAAATCGGCGCGAATATTATTATCTGGGCGGTTATCATAATTTGCCTTGTGTTGCTCACGGGGAAATCTTTTTTCAGCCTTATATCGAATTTCGGGACGCGGCTTTTTGCCAAACAAGAAGATTTTGACTTTCCGAAAAAACGGCGGAAAAGACCCGCAAGCACTACGCTCGAGCGAGAACCGTATTATGACGACGAAGATGAATACCACGAAATAGAAATAGACGATAACCCGAAGTTTGTTTTTTTGGAAATACCGCGCGAAAAAATAAACCCTGTTATAAATTTTCAGGAAATGTACGCCGACGCGGCGCGTAAACGCCAAGAGGAGAAACAACAGAAAATTTGGGAAGAACATATGTCGCGTCCGTCCGTCAAATTCGATTTGCGAAATGACATAGACGACGCGCCTCTTCTCACGCAGACGGAGGAAGAACCTAAAGCTGAACCCGTGAAAGAACCCGAAATTGTTATAGAAGAAATAGAAGAAATAGAAGAAATAGAAGAATATACTGAAGAGGAAACGCCCGTAAATCTGGAAGACGAAATAATACCCACGATAGAAAATATTGAAGAAGAGATAGAGGTAGAACCCGCGATGATTGAGATTGCCTTAGCCCCCGCGCAAAAAGATTCGTCTGGTTATGTTTTTCCTCCGACGGAACTGCTTTACGAAAACGAGTCCGCCAGTTCGGAGGAGGCGCGTTCGATGATTCTTGCCAATTCCCAAAAAATCGAGGAGGTGCTTTTGAGTTTTCGGGTGGTTGCCAAGGTGATTGAGGTAAATATAGGACCTTCCGTCACGAGATACGAACTCTCCCCCGGGCAGGGGGTGAAGGTGAGTTCCATAGCCAGCCTCGGCGACGATTTGGCGTTGAACCTTGCCGTGGCGGGGGTGCGAATCGAGGCGCCGATACCCGGGAAGGCGGCGGTGGGGATTGAGGTCCCTAATTTCGAACCCCAGCCCGTACTGCTCCGCGAAGTGGCGGATACCGAAAAATTTAAGAATTTCCCGTCAAAACTTACGATTGCCCTCGGGAAAGATATCGCGGGGCAGGTTATTGTCGCGGATATCGCGAAAATGCCGCATATGCTTATCGCGGGGTCTACGGGGTCGGGTAAGAGCGTTTGCATAAACACGCTTATCGCAAGCATTTTGTATAAGTCGCTCCCCTCCGAGGTGAAGCTGCTTATGATTGACCCGAAAGTCGTCGAACTTAAGATATACAACGGGATACCTCACCTTATGATACCTGTCGTCACAGAACCGAAAAAGGCGGCGGGCGCGCTTAACTGGGCGGTGCGGGAGATGAACGCGCGGTATGAGCAGTTCGCCGACACCTCCGTGCGGGATTTGGCGGGCTACAACAACTATCTCAAGGCACAGGAACTTCCCGCTCTCCCGCAGATTGTGATTATTATAGACGAACTCTCCGACCTTATGATGACGTCGGGCAAGGAAGTCGAGGAGTCGATTTGCCGTCTGGCGCAAATGGCGCGGGCGGCGGGAATCCACCTTATAATAGCCACACAGCGTCCCTCCGTGGACGTTATCACGGGGCTTATCAAGGCGAATATCCCCTCAAAAATAGCGTTCGCCGTTTCGTCGGCGATTGACAGCCGCACGATTTTGGGCGAAAGCGGCGCGGAAAAACTGCTCGGACGCGGGGATATGCTGTTCTACCCGACGGGAATGAACAAGCCCTTGCGCGTTCAGGGTTGTTTTATATCAGACAGAGAAGTCGAAAATATCGTGTCGTTTATAAAGAAACAAGGCACGGCTACCTATGACGCGGGTATGATTGAGACTATCACGGCGCAAACGAAAAACGCGTCTTTTGACGACGATGACGACGACGAGTTTGTCGAACCCGCCGTTGATTTTATTGTGAAAAAAGGGAAAGCGTCCGCGTCTATGTTACAACGCCAATTCAGAATCGGATATAACCGCGCCTCCAGAATTATGGATATTTTGGAAGAAAGAGGGATTATCGGCGAGGAGGACGGAAGCCGCCCGCGAAGTGTGCTTATGGATAAGTACGAATGGGAAGACTATCGGGCAAGACGCGACGACTAGGAGGGTGTTTATGGATAATTTGGCATACAAATACGAGGACGAACGCCCTTATGAAATTTTGAACGGCGTAATCTACAATATGGCGTCTCCGCGATTCGCGCATACTCGTGCCGCGTTTAGAATTTCGGTTATGTTTGAAAATTTTCTTAAAGGCAAAAGGTGCAAGGTATGTCCGGAGCATACCGACGTTTTTTTTGAAAACGGCGACAATGTGATACCTGATATGTCCGTGGTATGCAACCCCGATTTGATTAAAGCGGACGGGGTACACGGCGCGCCTGATTTGATTGTGGAGGTGCTTTCTCCGAGTACCGCAAAGAGAGATAAAGGGTATAAAAAAGATTTATATGAAAGAAACGGCGTTCGCGAATACTGGATTGTGGACGTGAATAACCGCACGGTTGAGGTTTATTTGCTTAAAGAGGGCAAATATGTGATTGACAATATCTATATGATATATAACGAACAGGATTTGGAATGTATGAAAGACGATGAAAAAGCCGCAATCCCGACTTCCTTTACGACTTCCCTTTACGGCGACGATTTAGTCCTTCAGATTGCGGATATTTTTGAGGAGTGATACTGTGGATAATTTGGCATACGAGGACGAACGCCCGTATGAAATTTTGAACGGCGTAATCTACAATATGGCGACTCCGAGAACGATACACGCTATTGTTTCGCTTAATATCGCTTATATTTTCAAGGCTTTTCTAAAAGGTAAAAAATGTAAGGTGTTTCACGAAAATATGAGCGTGTATTTTAACGATTTGTTCGATAAAACTATTAAGGTAGTTCCTGACGTGGTGATTAATTGCAACAGCGACTTGCTTAAACAAAAAGGA
>BNUF01000093.1 GCA_025997155.1 Clostridia bacterium | reverse complement strand
AGTTTGACGGTTCTCATAACTTCAAGGGGGTTTGATATTTCAGATAAATAGTTTATTATAAGTTTTTCTAATTTCGCCGATATTATATAGTTTGAAGTCGGGCAAGCCGCCCGCGTGTAAGCGGAACATTTGAAATAAGACGATACTTTCCCGCTTTTCTTATAGTACATATGCCTGTAATACATATTGTTGCCGCAGGAACAGCATTTCAGGATACCCGTGAGCCAGTGGGACGTTTTTTCCTGAGGACGCGTGTTTCTTGAATATAAAGCTTTAGCGTCGTCGAGCCGCTCCTGTACGTTCGTAAACATATCCCTGTCAATAATCGCTTCGTGGGTTGATTTTACCTCAATCATATTCCAATATGTATCGCCCGCGTAGGTGTTGTTTCGCAGAATAGCTCCGACGGCGCGAGTCGAAAAAGCGTTGCCTTTCTTTGTCTTTGCTCCGAAATCGGATAATTTGCGCGCTATTTTCCAACAGGACGCCCCCTTTAGGTATTCTTCAAAAATATATCTTACAATTTTTGCCTCCTCTTCGGCTATGACTAATTTCCCCGAATCCCTTTTGTAACCAATCGGAGGGATTACCAGATATTTCCCTTTTTTTGCCATATCCGTCATACCGCGCTTTATATTTTTCGATAATTTGCGGGAGTACATTTCGTTCATAGCTCCAAACAGCGCGTCCGTTAAAAGCGACGTGTCGTCGTCGGCGGAGGGTTCTGTCGCCGAAACCAAAGCCACGCCGTTTTTTTTGAGTATCGTTTTGTAGATAAGCGACTCCTCAAGGTTACGCGCAAAACGGCTGCTGTCATAAATCAGAACCGTATCGAAATCCCTGTTTAACGAATCCTCTATCATTTGCAGAAAAGCGGGGCGTTTGTCCGCGCTCCGCCCCGAAATCCCGCTGTCGCAATATTCGTTTAATATTTCCATATTATGACTTTCGGCATACGGAATCAAAACATTACGCTGGGAATCAATAGAGTTTTCCTGCTTGTTTGTAGACATTCGCATATACAAAACCGCGCGTCTCACGCGTCAAGGGGAACGCCCCCGATTGCCGCCGCCGCCAGCGTTTCCTTTTCGCGCCACCACTCCTTGAAGACTTGCGTTTCCCGCAGCTCGGGCGTTATCTCCCCCAAAAGGCAAAATCCGCGAATCGTCCATTCCTTGGAATTTTCCATAATATCACCACCCATAAAAACTTATGCCCGCTCCTATAAAAAAAACACAAAACTCAAACAAGTTTTGCGTTTCGTATTTTTCGGAAAAAATCACTCATAAGCGCGGCGCATTTTTCGGAGGAAACGCCCGCTCGAACTTCCACGGTGTGGTTAAACCCGCCAAGCGCGAAGATATTCGTGACCGACCCCGCACACCCCGCTTTTTTGTTATACGCGCCGAATACGAGGGTTTTTATTCGCGCCTGAAGTATAGCTCCCGCACACATAGGGCAAGGCTCGACAGTCACGTACAGCACGGCGTCCTCAAGCCGCCAGTCGCCCGTTTTGCCGCACGCCTCGTTTATCGCCAAAATCTCCGCGTGGGCAAGGCAATTCTTATTCGTGTTTCTAAGGTTATGCCCCGCGCCGATTACAGCTCCGCCGCACACGATTACGCACCCTATCGGCGTTTCGTCGGCTCTATAAGCCTTTAACGCCTCGTTGTACGCCTTTTCCATATAGTATATATCCTCTGTATTATCCATATCATAAGTATAATATTCAGACGCAAGTTTGTCAAAAAATATTAGTGTATACGAAAAAAACAAAATGTGATATACTCAAGGAGCTATATATTAGGAGGGTTTGCGTATGACAGACAAGTTCAATATCGTAAAGAAAGGCTACGACCCGAGCGCCGTTGACAATTACATCAACGACCTCGAGGCTGTACTGAAGAGTTACAAAGATAAAGACGCCGCGATAAAAAACGCCATAATAAACGCGTCCATAGCCGCCGATAATATGAAAAGCACCGCCGCCGCCGAGGCCTCCGATATAGTGAACGAGGCGCGGGGGACGGCTGACAATTTACGCAAACAGGCGTATGAACAGTTAGGCGAACTTAAATCGATACTAGGCAAGCAAAAAGAAGCGGTAAAAAAATTCCAGTCCGACTTCGCGCTTGTTGTTTCGGGCTTTTTAGAGGACTCCAAAAAACACGATTTCCAGTCTGTTTATAATTCCATCGAAGAAATCGAGAAACTCCTCGACTATCCAAAACAAGAGACTAAACCCGCCCAGAACGAGGTCGAATCCGACGACGACAGTTACCTTGCGCGTCAGCAGTTTTTCGCCCAAAACCAAAATTAAAAATTTTATTAAACGAGTAGCATTTTTTTTCGGATTATTGTATACTTAAAGGCGTAGATAATACGGTTTTTTATAAATTTCAAGGAGGTCTACTAAATGTCAGAATTTTCCCCGCAGATTGCGGAACTTGACGGGTTTATTGACACTCTCGATTCGCTTGAGGGCAAACTCATCGTTGTTTTGCACAAAGCACAGAACATAGTCGGTTGGCTGCCGACAGAGGTGCAAAACCACATAGCGCACAGACTTCGCGTTCCCGCGTCTAAGGTTTACGGCGTGGTTACGTTTTATTCGTTCTTCAACACAAAACCAAAAGGCAAGAATAAAATCAGCGTCTGTTTGGGTACGGCGTGCTTTGTACGCGGCTCGGGCGACATTGCGGACGAGTTTTCAAAACGGCTCGGTATCGGCGTCGGCGAAACTTCGGAGGACAAACTGTACTCTCTCGACTCCATCCGCTGCGTTGGCGCTTGCGGGCTCGCTCCCGTCGTCACGGTGAACGGCAAGGTGTACGGCAGAGTAACGGTCAAGGACGTTGACAATATTCTGAAAGACGTAGGAGGTAACGCGTAATGTCAAAAATAAAATCTTTGGACGAACTCAAAAATTTACAGCAAAGTGTACAGGGCGCAACCGAACTCCGCGTCAAATTTGAGCAAGGTTCAGGAAAGTACAGAAAACATATCCTTGTTTGCGGCGGTACGGGCTGTATGTCGTCGGAATCGAACGAGATTCACGCCAAAATACAGGAAGAACTTAACAGCAGAGGTTTGGGCGAACAAATCCAAGTAATCAAGACGGGCTGTTTCGGGTTCTGCGAACAGGGTCCGATTGTGAAAGTTTTCCCCGACGATATTTTTTATGTGAAAGTTACCCTAAACGACGTGAACGAACTTATCGAAAGCGTTGACAAAAGCGAGACTATTGAACGACTTCTCTATCACACCCCCGAAACGAACGAACCCGTTACGCGCCACGACCAGATTCCTTTCTACAAAAGCCAGCAGCGTATCGCCCTCCGCAACTGCGGCATCATAAACCCGGAGGACATTAACGACTACATTTCTCTGGGCGGCTATCAGGCTCTCGGCAAGGCTCTTACCGAAATCTCCCGCGAGGACGTAATAAAACTTATCAAAGACAGCGGTTTGCGCGGACGCGGGGGCGCGGGCGTTTCCACGGGTTTTAAATGGGAAATGGCGTACAGAAGCGACGGCGACAAAAAATACGTAATCTGCAACGCGGACGAGGGCGACCCGGGAGCGTTTATGGATAGGTCTATCCTTGAGGGCGACCCCAACAGCGTTCTTGAGGCAATGGCTATCTGCGGATACGCAATCGGCTCGAACGAGGGCGTTATCTATATCCGCGCCGAATACCCCCTTGCGGTTGAGCGGCTCAAAATCGCAATCAAACAAGCCGAGGAAAAAGGGCTTTTGGGCGAAGGCATTTTCGGCACGGACTTCAGTTTCAAAGTAAGCTTGAGCCTTGGCGCGGGCGCGTTCGTCTGCGGAGAGGAAACGGCTCTTATGAACTCCGTACAGGGTCTGCGCGGAGAACCCCGTATGAAACCTCCTTTCCCCGCGCAGGCAGGGCTTTGGAACAAACCGTCTAACGTAAACAACGTCGAGACGTGGGCGAACATTCCGCAAATTATCATCAACGGCGCGGATTGGTTCAAGAGTATCGGCACGGAAAAATCGGCGGGTACGAAAGTTTTCGCGCTCGCGGGACAAATCAACAACGTCGGGCTTGTGGAAGTGCCTATGGGTATCCCCCTCCGCGACATTATATATGAGGTGGGCGGCGGCGTTAGAGGCGGCAAGGCGTTTAAGGCGGTTCAAACGGGCGGCCCCTCCGGCGGCTGTATCCCCGCGTCTCAGCTTGACCTTAAAATAGACTATGACTCGCTTCAGTCCGTCGGTTCGATGATGGGGTCGGGCGGTATGATTGTTATGGACGAGAACGACTGTATGGTGAATATCGCCAAATATTACCTCGAATTTACAGTCGAGGAATCCTGCGGCAAATGTACTCCTTGCCGTGTGGGCAACCGCCGTCTTCTTGAAATCCTTGAAAAAATTACCAAGGGCAACGGCACGGAACAGGATTTGCAGGAACTCAAAGATTTGAGCGAGGTTATACAGGACGCGTCCCTTTGCGCACTCGGACAAACCGCTCCGAATCCCGTTTTGTCTACCCTCAAATATTTCTATGACGAATACCTTGCTCACGTCCGCGACAAAAAATGCCCCTCGGGCAAATGCGTCGACTTGCTTAAATATATCGTCGACCCCGAAAAATGTATCGGTTGCTCTATCTGCGCGAAGAACTGCCCCGTTAGCTGTATCTCGGGCGAACTCAAAGGCAAATACACAATCGACAGCGAAAAGTGCGTGAAGTGCGGCGTTTGCTTTGGAAAATGCCCGAAAAAAGCCATTGTGCGCCAATAAAGGAGGCAAAACTTGTGATAAACGTAACTATAAACAATATAAATGTAGCGGTTGAGCCGGGCAGCACCATTTTAGACGCGGCAAAACAAGTCGGTATTCATATCCCGACATTGTGCCACCTTGATTTACACGACATTTCAATGGTGAACAAAGTCGGTACCTGCCGCGTCTGTATGGTCGAAGTCGCGGGGAGACGCGCCTTAGCGCCGTCCTGCTCCACAGCGGTCACAGAAGGTATGGTAATCCACACCAACACCCAGCGCGCCGTTCGCGCCCGCCGCACCGTCGTCGAACTTCTTCTCTCGAACCACCCGTCCGACTGTCTCATTTGCGCGAAAAACCGTACCTGCGACTTGCAGACTCTCGCGGCTGATTTAGGAGTCCGCGAAATCCGATACCAAGGCGTTCACTCCAAACACCCGAAAGACACGTCTAGCTACTCTCTCGTTCGCGACCCGAATAAATGCATACTTTGCCGCCGCTGCGAGACTATGTGTAACGACGTTCAGACAGTCGGCGTGTACTCCGCCGTGAACCGCGGTTTTGAAACTGTTATCTCGACAGCGTTCGACAACCCTCTTCTTGACACGTCCTGCACCTTCTGCGGACAATGCGCGAGCGTTTGCCCGACAGGAGCTCTCACTTTCGTAAACGATATCCCTAACGTATGGGGAGTGTTAAACGACCCCGATAAATTCGTAATCGTGCAGACCGCTCCCGCCGTTCGCGTCGCCCTCGGCGAAGAATTCGGCTTGCCTGTCGGCACGCGGGTCACGGGCAAAATGGTGTCGGCGTTGCGCCGCCTTGGCTTTGACAAGGTAATGGACACGGATTTCGCCGCCGACCTCACGATTATGGAAGAAGCGTCCGAATTGATACACCGACTTCAAAACGGCGGACCTCTCCCGATACTTACGAGCTGCTGTCCCGCGTGGGTAAAATTCATCGAACACCAGTTCCCTGAACTCCTTGAAATTCCGTCAACCTGCAAATCCCCTCACGAAATGTTCGGCGCGGTTGCCAAAACTTACCTTGCGGAAAAACTCGGCATCGACCCCAAAAAAATCGTCGTCGTTTCCGTTATGCCTTGTCTTGCCAAAAAATACGAGGCAAACCGTTCAGAATTGTCCGAAAAAGAATACCAGAACGTCGACTATGTTATCTCGACACGCGAGCTTGCGGCTATGGTTCGTGAGGCGGGGCTTACCTTCAACGAACTTCCCGACGAAGATTTTGATTCGCCTTTCGGCGAGTCGACGGGTGCGTCCGTTATCTTCGGCACGACGGGCGGCGTTATCGAGGCGGCTGTTCGCACCGCGAACGCGTGGCTTACAAAAAGCGATTCGGGCAAAGTCGATTTTGAGGAACTTCGCGGTATGAAAGGCGTTCGCGTCGCGACAGTCGAGGTCGCGGGGACGAAACTCAACATTGCGATTGCTAACGGTTTGGGCAACGCCCGCAAACTCCTTGAGGACGTCCGCGACAAAAAAGCCGAATACCACGCGATTGAGATTATGGCTTGCCCCGGCGGCTGCGTCGGCGGCGGCGGTCAGCCGACACACCACAACGACTACTCAATTATCAAACGCCGCGCAAACGCGTTGTTTGAAGAGGATAGAGAAAAACCAATCCGTATGTCTCATCTCAACCCCGACATACAGAGATTGTATGACGAGTTCCTTGACGCGCCGTACAGCGAAAAGGCTCACCATTTGTTACACACCACCTACTCAAAACGCGAGTTATAGAATAAAAAAACAGCTGTCGGTTATCCCGATAGCTGTTTTATCTGAATGAGGTGCTTTATGTCAAAACTATGGGGCGGGCGGTTTTGCGCGCAAACGGACGAGAAAACGGACCACTTCCATTCGTCCATATCGTTTGATAAACGTATGTACAAACAGGATATCAACGGGAGTATCGCCCACGCGAAAATGCTCGCGAAACAGGGGATTATCGGCGACGCGGAAAGTATCGCGGAGGGACTTCGCGGGATTTTGGCGGACATAGAACAAGGGAAAATCGAGTTTGACGAGAGTGCGGAGGATATTCATATGAATATCGAAAAAATACTCTCGGAACGGATTGGGGAGGCGGGAAAACGCCTGCACACGGGGCGAAGCCGCAACGACCAAGTAGCTCTCGATATTCGTATGTATGTCAAGGACGAGATTACGGAAATCAGGCGGCTTTTGGTAACTACAATACGCGTACTCAACGATACGGCGAAAGAACATACCGACACGATTATGCCGGGGTATACGCATTTGCAAAGGGCGCAGCCCATAAATCTGGCGCATCATCTTCTGGCGTATATCGAAATGTTTAAACGGGATATCGACAGGCTAAACGATACTTACAGACGCACCGATGTTATGCCGCTGGGTTCGGGCGCGCTTGCCGCGACGACTTACCCCCTTGACCGTGATTTTGTCGCGGCGGAACTCGGGTTTTCCGCACTCACGCTAAACAGCCTTGACGGGGTGTCGGACAGGGATTTTCTTGTGGACTTGCTTGCCGCTTTGTCTTTGATTATGATGCACCTTAGCAGATTCTGCGAGGAGATAATTCTGTGGGCAAGCCACGAATTTAAGTTCATCGAACTTGACGACGCGTATTCAACGGGTTCAAGCATTATGCCGCAAAAGAAAAACCCCGATATGGCGGAACTTATACGCGGGAAAACGGGGCGGGTGTACGGCGGGCTTATGGGACTTCTCACGGTTATGAAAGGACTGCCGCTCGCGTACAACAAGGATATGCAAGAGGACAAGGAGGGCGTTTTTGACGCGATAGACACCGTGAAAATGATACTCCCCGTATTCGCGGGTATGATTGATACGGCGAAATTTAACAAGGGCAATATGTACAAGGCGGCAGGCGGCGGGTTTACGAACGCCACGGACGCGGCGGACTGGCTTGTCAAAAAAGGTATGCCCTTTCGCGACGCGCACGAGGTTATCGGGAAAATGGTTTTGTATTGCATAAACAATAACAAATCGTTGGAAGAACTGACGATGGCTGAATACAAAGAGTTGTCGCCTTTGTTTAATGAGGAAATCTATGACGCGATAAGCTTGGAAAAATGCGTGAACGCCCGCGTGGTGAAGGGCGGACCCTCAAAAGAAAACGTGCTTGAACTAATAGTAATAAACGAGAGGTATATAAGGGAGTTTACAAATGAATAAGAAAATATTTGCAATTTTGGTGACAGTCGCCGTTGTGTCTTCGCTATCCCAAAAAGCCACAGCGCCTTTAGCCGTGTCATATTTCGCGCCGACTACCCTAGCTCCAGTATGTTCAAGGAGTTCGCTCAAATTACTCTCGATTTTAAGCACGGATTGTTCAATGTTTGAATCCTCCGATTTCGATACAAAATCCTCCGCCGCGCTGTCGTTTTGGTTGACGGCGGGCTTGATTTCGTCGACGATAAAGGCAATGTAACCCTCCGCGGGTTTGTCTGAGACGGCGGCGGCGACCGCTCCGCACCCGCTATGCCCCATAACCACCACAAGCGGCGTGTGCAAATGCTCAAGCGCGTATTCGACGCTTCCGAGTTCAAAGTCCGCGACGACGTTGCCCGCCGTGCGGATAACAAAAACCTCGCCAAGCCCCGCGTCAAAGATATATTCGGGAGCGACACGCGAATCCGAACAGCTTACGATTACCGCGTAGGGGCTTTGTCCGTCCGCCAAAGGTATACGCGCCGTGTCCGTTGTGTTCGCGCTGTTCGCCTTGTTTGACGCGTAATTCGCGTTGCCCGCCTTTAGCCGCTCGAGCGCCGCCCCCGCGTCGGCGCGGTCAAAGTCCGCGTATTTAATTTCGGCCGTTGTCACAGGCGGAATCGTCAGCGTCGGCGCGGTCGCGGGCGGAAGATATGACGACGCGCTTGGGCTTTGGGTACA
>BNUF01000092.1 GCA_025997155.1 Clostridia bacterium | reverse complement strand
CACGCGTCGAGTGGTGCGCTATCTTTGTTTCGTGGGTTTGCTCCCAAGAGGGAATTCCAACTGAAACAGTACCTAAATTTCAAAGCACGGTTGAGGGAGTAAAGTGGTTTCAAAGTCACGGGCAATGGACTAACAACGCTTATGAAACGCCCGTTGCGGGAGACATTATCTTCTTCGACTGGGACGGCGACGGTAAGCCGAACCACGTAGGGCTTGTAGTCGGAACGGACGGCGAAAACGTCTACACGGTTGAGGGAAACAGCGGAGATGTTGTGCGTACCCGCGCGTACCCTTTGCACAGCGGCGTTATCTTAGGCTACGGATTGCCGAATTATTAAGATTTTCTTTTCAAATCCGTTGACAAGATAAGTATCAAGAAACGCGAAAGGAAGTTTTAATTTGAAAAAGTTGAGAACAGTTTTGCTTGCGGTGATTTTTTCGCTGATTGTCTCGGTTTCGGCGTTCGCGGACGATGTTAATTGTATTATCACAATCAACATTCAAAACGCCGAAAAACTAACCGAAAAGGTTTCAATAAATTTTGATGATTTGGCGATTGAGGAAAAAAATCAAAAAATGGTGCAGACGCAAACCGAGGGTGCGGACGCGTCGAGAACGGCGGTAGTGAGCAAGAACACCGTATACAAAATAACATACTATATTGACCCGAATAACAAATACGAACTTGTGAACTCCGACGGTTCGGCTATCGGGAACTTGCAAACGAACTCCGACACGCTGACACTTGATTTGATTTTACGCACACGCGCCGATTACAAAGGCAATGAAGATAAAACGGCAACCCCTCCTAAGAGTGATAAATCAAACGCCGAACCATCTTATGTCGGCAAAACTCCCGAAGAAATGCTTGCGGATTTCGTCGCGAGGACTAAGTTCGCCGAGAGCGACCCCGCGTATGAACAACCTATTTGGAAACTTTATTCAGGCATTGTTGACGCTTCATATAACGATGAAGATATAGATATACCTAGCGAAGTCTATGAAACGCTCACAAAATATGACAAGGCGAGGTATTTTCTTGTTCATACGCGAGTGACTTGGTACATTATGGGGGAATCAAAATCACCTAATCACGCAAGTTTTATAGGGCAGTTGCAATATCCTCAAAATCTGATGAAAAATTTGGAGGGAGGCGATGAATTTTACAACGCAATGCTCGATGTTTGGGAGTGGCATTGGAAGAATATGCAGGAAAAACACACCTACACGTCGATTTTCCCGTACACGACAGGCTACAACGGCAAATTCATAAACCCCGAATATGCCGCGAAAAGCGGGCTAACCGTCGAACCCGAAACAAACCCCTCCAAACCACCGAAAGAACCTAACCCCGAACCCTCTCTTGAGGACGCGAAAAAAGACCTTGAGGAGGGTATGACCAAAGAGGAAATAAAACAAATTGAAGAAGACTTTAAGGACGCTGCTAATATAGATAAATATAATAATCAACCCGACAAAACCCCCGAAAAATCTAAATCTTTCTTCAAAGAATACGGCGGTTGGCTTTTAGTTATCATAGTCGCGGGCGCGATTCTTTTGATTATCAAACTTAAAAACCGCAAGAAGAACTATTAAGGAGGACGATATGGACGTTGTAAACGAAAATAATGCGAACCTCAAGATTAAACTGCAAACCGAAAAAGGCGAGATTGAGTGCGGTGTCGTCGCGGTTTTCAAAATGCAACTTCAAGACTATATAGCTCTTCTTCCGCTAAATTCGGGCGAACAGGAACAGCAGATACTTCTTTACAGATATAGCGAGTTATCCGACGAAAACGGAAACGAAGCGGGCATTGAGATTTTTACAATCTACAATGACGACGAGTTCAATGACGCGACAGATATTTTTCAAAAAATGATGGAGGACAGCGGAATGGTCGTAACCGTTTGATTTTTTAACTCTGCCCCGCAAAGCAAAACGCCGTTCACCGACACGGCGTTTTCTGTTTACATAACATATCATAACTATTTGGAGGCTACTATGGCAAACACAATCACAGGCTTGGAAAAGAAAATAGAAATCAAACAGCAACAGTTATCAAAGAAAGGCGCGGAGGTTTCAACACTTCAAGAAGAAATAAGAGGACTTGAAACCGAACTCCGCAAATTGCAGTTTGACGAAATTGTTAAGACGATGACAAAGAAAGAAATCTCGCTTAACGACATAAAAGCGGCAATCGAAAACGGAACTATAAAGCCCAAAACCGCCGAAAACCCTGTACAAAAGACTGCCGAAAAACTTGAAACGGCAAGCGCGGAACTTGAAGAAGATGAGGAATGATATATGCTAATCGGCGATAGAATACGGGTTTGCCGAGTGGAGCAAAGAATGACGCAAAAAGCTTTATCGGCAAAAACAGGAATACCAGAAGTAACAATCAGAGGGTACGAAACGAATAAATTCATTCCTAAAATAGACAGGGTAGAAAAGATAGCGAAAGCTCTTTCTGTTTCGGCGGACTATCTGAGAACTAATATGGTTTCTGAAATAGTAAAGTTATATAAGCGGCTTAGTAAGCGCGGCAAAAACGAAGTACAAGATTATATATCGTATTTGAAAACTAAGCCCGAATGTTTGAAAGGGGGTATAAAATCAGATGATTGAAATCATACTAATCTGCAAAAAATTTTATCAAAAAACAAGGAATGGAAAAATGGACATAGCTGAAATGTACTTTTTCAACGTTTCTGTTCTGAACTGGCTTACGGCAATTACAGCAATAATGTGGTTCATTATCACAATAATATACGGCGTATTGTATACGCTCGATAAAGACAAGTATCTTCACAAAATAAAGACGTTTACAGTTATAACAATTATATTGTCGCTGTTGCTTATCATAATAACGCTGCTAGATATATAAATTATGAGAAATGTGAGGATTGCAAATGAGCCTTTTTGCGATATGTATGATACTAAGTCAAAAGCGCAATAAATCCAATATGTTCCATACACACATTCACGATTATAAAGAGCCTTGACTATATGAACATTATTATACGAGGTGGAAATAGAGGGCGTGAGAGTAGAGTTTTGGCATTTTGAACTCGTAGTAAATACGCCAAACCCACGAGTTCACGCCGTCTATTTCTACTT
The DNA here is from genome assembly GCA_025997155.1 of Clostridia bacterium. GTDB lineage: Bacteria > Bacillota > Clostridia > Lachnospirales > WQUN01 > BNUF01. The sequence continues at coordinate 5,901 of BNUF01000092.1, read as the reverse complement.
TTGTAGATAAAAAACCAGTCTCGATGTCTTAACGATATTCGTATGACTAAAAATAAAAATCGGGTATGTTAGTAATAACACCCCGATTTTTATTATCTAAAAAAGAAAAGCCCCCGCCTACCAAACGGCAGAACGAGGGCATTGTAAATTAACTTTCAACAAGTACGGTCACTACGGCGGCGTTAGCATAGTCACGCCGCAATCGCCGCACATAATATTGACTTCCTTTGTCGCTCGAACGGTCACGCCGCACTCGAAACACACGTATTTGCGGCTCGATTGTTTTGTGCGCGTTACAGTTCGCTCCTTGCCGTCCGCGCCCGTTTTCGTTACCTTTGGCGTGCCGTCGCGGTAGGTTTTGGCGCGTTCCAACTTGAAACAACCAGCGCGGCAATGCTTCTTAACCAGTTCGGTAAACTCCGCTGATGGCGTGGTGATACACCAGCCCGATTTAACGCTTTTCTCAACAATCAAACCGTGCGTTTCCGCAACGTCCTTGAAATGCTGGTTGTGGTACGTTCCGCTTCGGCTTGTATCTTGTACGCCGCGCTGAATGTTGAGCAGGTGACACATCTCGTGCATAAGCGTGGTTACAACCAGTTCGGGCGGTCGGTTCAGATACTCGGCGCATAGGTTTATCTCTCTAAACCACGCATTATCCTTTGTACTCCAAACCTTGTTGACGCTAATCCAACCATACGCGCCGCTGGTCGTGTCGGTCAAAATCGCGATAACGGGGCGTTCCAACTCGCCGCCAAAATAAGTTTTGTTGAGCAAGCGAAACATACGTTGCAACTCGTCAATCGCGCTCTGTAGGGTTATTTCGCCTTTCGTTGTTCTCACCCCCTTAATAGTCCGACGACAACATCATTGTTGAATATGTGCCGTCGTCAATGACATACACCCTCGCGCATACGGTCTTTGCAACGCTTGCGCGTATCTCGTTTTTGTAGCGCGGTTTTTCCTGCGTGTGCGTGATTATTTGAACGTGTGGCAGTTCGTTCGCATAATCCAACTGGAATACTTGTAAGTAGTCCAATTTCGGATTAGCAAGCAAGCGCACATCAATAATCGCCCACATCAAAGCAATTTGCTCTGGCGGTATTTCAGCCGCCACGCCGCGTGTTATATACCTCTGGTTGTCAAACAATAAAATCACCCCCTATTTGTCCGCTGGCGGTTGCGCCGTGAACGCTTCGCCCAACTTCGCCGCTTCGTCAAAAATCGCTTGAATGTCGGTCAAAATGCCCGACAACTCCGCTAATGCGGCGGTTTTTGCGTTCGTAAGTTCGGCAAGTTTGGCGGCGTTTTCGGCAACAATCGTTTCAATCGCGGCGGCGTTTGACTTGGCGGCGGTTTTGCTTCCCCTGCCGCCTTTGTCGCTTGCGGCGGTATCGGCGGCTTGTACAATCTGCCTAAACCCCGCCGACCTCGCGCCCAAAACGTCACATTGCGCGGTCTGCACCTTAACCAACACCGCTAACAGTTCGTCGGCTTTCGCCTGTAACCGTTCCTCTGACACGCCTACTTGATACGCCAAATCCTCCCAATAGCCATTGTCCATACACGCCAAAACGCGACGGATTTTGTCAATCTTGGCTTGCTCCATTCGGTTATCACTCCTTGTTTTTAATTGTAAAGAACCTTGAAAATTAACTTACAAGAAGTGAATGATACAACACCCGTCAACGCCAAAAAAGCCCCAAAATCCCGCGCTTCTTACTCTCTGCGCGGGAATGGGGCTTGTCCTTTCCCGCGATAAGCGCGGGTTGGGCGCGGTCTTGCTCCGTTTTAAGCAATATTTGATTATTGCGGGTAATTTCAACAAGTTGGGTTGCTACGGCGCGGCTGTGTTCGCGCTCCGCGTTCAATTCGTTCTGTGTTTTTTCCAGTTGCCCGCGCAAAAACAAAACTTCCTCATTATCGCCCGTTTTTGCCTGTTTATCAGCGTTTAACGCTTGTTCAACATTTGTTAAATCCTGTTGAACGTGTGTTAAACTTGAGTACAAAAAGTCCTCGCCCGCTTGGGTAATATAAGTGATGTTCCCGCGCTTCTCCGTTAAACCTTGTTTACCGTCTTGTTTAACGCCTTTGTCGATTTTCCTGTAAATCGTCTGAACTGATACATTGTATGTTTTGGCGCACTCGGATATGGTTTTCATAAGGTTTTATTTCTACTTCTATTTCTTATTTTTTTATCTAATAATACAACTTCCTTAATTCCGTCAAGGTGACGATTATACACCTCTATGTATTTATACGTGGTCTGTCTGCTTATGCCGCATAACCGCGCCAATCCCGCCAGTTTCACCGTTCCCGCCCTGTATAACGGGTAATGCGCCAAAAACAACTTAGGCAAACTTTCAACGCTGGTTGCGGGTCTGCCAATCGCCGCGCCCTTTGCCCTCGCGTTTTCCATACCCGATTTAACGCGCTGGCTAATCATATTACGCTCCATTTCCGCAAATACGCCCCACATCTTTAACATTCCCTCGATCATAGGGTCAATGTCGGCGGTAAAGTCGGCAACAAACCCGCCAATAATGAGTTTTAAGCGGCGCTCTTTGGCAAACTCTAAAATCTCACAAAGTTGTTTGGTTGAGCGCGTTAAACGCGATACTTCCGTTGCGGCGATTGTATCACCTTGTTTTACAGCGTTTAACAGTAGCTTTAACTGGGCGCGCTCTGACTTCGTGCCGCTCTCGTACTCAAAAAATATATCGGCTTCGGCAACGCCCAACTTCCGCAATTCTCGTTTTTGGCGGTCTATGTCTTGCCGTTCCTCGTTTGTTGAACACCGCCCGTAACCGTATAACATTGTTTAACAATACCGTGATTTTGGCAAAGTGTCAAGAAAACGGGGAATATACTAAGGTTGACGGTTTAACGGCGTTTTTAGCGGCGTTAAACTGTGTTGAATGTTAATTTACAACGGTTTTGAGTGTCCATAAAAAGAAATGGTTTTGTTGACGGGTTACTAAAATATACAAATCTGTGTTAATATGTCGTTATTATGGAAAGAGAACCGAACCTAACATTTGAAGATTTTAAGCAAGCGGGAATGAGCGAAGATGAAGCCAAAGAAATGGCGGGTTACTCCGAGCAAGGATTGGTTTCGGAAGTCCAACGTAATTTTACGGGAACGGTATACAGAATTGAGCATATTGACGGCGGCGTTATTGGTGAATATGAAACCGATGAAGATGGTAATGTGTTTGTGCCGCTGAAACCGGGTGTTTATAAAATGAAACAGATTGCCGCCGCTGACGGCTTCACCATTGACAAAACCACAAAAGTTATCACTATCAGAGCAAAACAGGTTACAAATGTTGATTTTCATAGCAACCAATACGAACGTATATTTTTACGCCGAGTTTCGTAACTGTACCCTACCTCATTTTTGTTATATAATGGATATATGGCGCATAATACATACCTTTTCGGCGATATTGAGCAGATAATAAAGGATTTACAACAGGAGTATGAGAACAGGGCGCGGCTTGAAATGGCGGTAGCGTCGGGATTATGCGATACGCCAGCGTTGTCAAGGGGCGCGGCGCGGGGTGGAGATTTTTTTAAGCGCGGCTTCTTCGCGCTTAAAAAAATACAACCCGTACCCCTTGACAGCGCGGACATAGGCACAAAGATAATTGACGTGGGGTGTTGACCGCGCACTTTGCGGGCAACGCCCTTCGTTACCGCTTTTAAGGTTTTGACCTTGATTTGTATGTTTTCGATTTTTCGCGCCAAAAATGAACGCCTACGGCGTAATTTCATTGGGGGCTAACGCCGCCCCCAAACCCCTGCGGCGACTTCGCCGCCGTTCGCTTCGCGCTTTATTCACGTACTCTTGATACAATTCATTATAAATGAATACAAAATGTACTCAATTCCGACTTAAAAAACCTCATTCCGATTTTGCTTGATATATCAATGTTTTTCTAACTTTTTTCGGGTTATATTCGGTGTTCAGAAGTAAGGGAACCCCTAAAGGTGTTGAGAGCGCACAAAAACGCCGTAGGCGACATTTTCCCGTTGTTTCTCGGTGTCGCCCGTCTATAACCGCTATTCCACCTACCGCCTTTTTGCAGTAGTAGGGAGCCGACGGACGGTTAGCCGCCGTTTCTCGCTCGCCCTATGAGTTGCCTAATCTGTACGTCAGCCGTTTAATTCGTCTGCTCGTCAGCAAGGTGTACCCGTTTGGCTGGTTCTTACCTCTTTTTTTGTATACCGCCGAGTTTAGCGGTGCTGTTTTCAATATCACGACTTGGGTAAGAGAGAGCCAAACTGCCCGCTTGATTATAACGCTCTAAGTGCTATAATCTATGTCAAGTCGTGGTTTAAGCCACAAAAACCAACGCCGCCTTACGTGCAACAAGTTAGGGCGGCTTTTTTATGCTTCAAGGCACTAAAAAAGCCTTTTCGTCGGTGGCAGATGTATTGGGAAAATACATTTGGGCAAATGATTTCTCATCTGCCGCCTACGAAAAGGCTTACTTTAACAGTATGTTACAGTATTTTCCCGCATTTTACAACCCCCATTTGCCCTAAAGGTTGGTACTTTGGCATAAGTACAATAAAAGATTACACCAGAGCGGCGGCGGTGTCAATAGGGCGTAAACAACTCAAAATGTGTCAATTTTAATTCGCTTGGCTTGCAAGTTAATTTTCAACGTAACAGGCTTGTCTAAAAATTGTTCTTGCTTTTGCCGTCGAAATAGCCTATAATGTAGTTATTAGGCGGCTTGCTGGTCGCGGGGTTTTTCTTAAACATTGCTTTCGCGGTCTTTCCCGCCGCCAATTTATACTTTTTATACTGCTTGACGGCAAAGTTTGTCGGCTGTTCTTGCTCCAATTCCTCAAACATAATATCAATCGCGTTTTTGAAATTTTCATCTTCTTCTTTTGTTTCGCTTGCGTTTATCATTTCGAGAAGTACGCGGAAGTTTCGGCGGTCTTCGGGCAAAACATAGTAGATATACCCCACTAACGCCATATAATACAGGCGTTCCGCTTTTACCCAAAAATCTTCCGCTGACTTTTCCCCCTCACCCTTGGTGTTGGCAATGATTGCGTTCACGAACGAGATTATATCTTTGGTGCTGTTGATGTACGCAAACGGATTATATTTCATACTCTGCTCGAAGTCTATCGTGTTGAGAACCTTAATTTTATAGGGTTCGTACACTTGTTTGCCTTTCTTGTTGAGTACAGGTTCATACACAAACTCGCCTTTTAAGTTCTTTACGAATTTACCCTTTTTATCAGTCTTTATGCGTTGTTTCGGTCGTCCGCGCTGAAACATCTTGCCGCAATCAATTATCAAATCACCTTTCGGGTCGGTGACAACATAACTGCTGTGCATTTGCATTAGGTTTGGCTTAACGAAATAAAACGTCTTGCCAGTACCCGAACCGCCGACGACCATTATGTTTTTGTTGCGTCCGTACTTTGCTTTCGCTGGGCGGCTGTTCATCATAAGACATTCAGTTTCCGAAAGTATAGCGTTGTTTTCAAAAACAGGGTCTATATACGGCTCAATATCTTTTTCGCCGCCAAACCGCGCCGAACCGTGTTCGATTCCGTCTCGGAACTTCTTCCTTGTTTTCCTCTTGTAGTACAGAAACCCATAAAAGGCGGCGGTGAACAACAGCGAAACAACAATCACACGCGAATCAAAACTCGGAAACGGTTTTTGTGAAACCATAGCCAAACTTTTTAACGCTCCGCTTAACTGCTCGAAAAAGTCCGCGCTTCTTGTCTTGTAGTAACCATCAACCGCCTTGTTTGAAAGGTAAAGCACAATCGCGTAAGGAAGATTTAGCATTATGATTTTTTTGAGTTTTCCTTTTTTCATAAGTCATTCCCGTTTCTGTTCCGCACGTTTTTTATCGCTTTATT
>BNUF01000091.1 GCA_025997155.1 Clostridia bacterium | reverse complement strand
CGTCGATTTATACTACGAATCCTTTAAAACGGCGAACGATTACGGCGTGAAACAAGTAAACGTATATGTTTTATAATTTGAACAGGGGTAATTTTTGTGAAATATGAGGCGGCAGGCAACGGCGTAAAAATGACGGAGTTCGACAGTTTTGATATAGAACATATTTTGGAGTGCGGGCAATGTTTCAGATTCTCTAAGCTGGGCGAAAAGGATTACAAAATCGCGGCACACGGGAGGGTTTTGCGGGTTACGCAATCGGGCGGCGAGGTGCTGTTTTCGCCTTGCTCCCTTTTGGAGTTTGAAAAAATCTGGGCGGGCTATTTCGACTTGGAGCGTGATTACTCCGAAATCAAGAAATTCCTGTCAAAAGACGAGGTTATGAAAAAGGCGGTAGAATTCGGCGGCGGCATACGGATACTTAATCAAGAACGGTTTGAGTGTATTTTGTCGTTTATCATTTCCCAAAACAACCAGATTCCGCGCATAAAAAAGTGCATAGGGAATTTGTGCGAAAAGTACGGCGCGGACATAGGCGGGGAGTACGCCTTTCCCGATATCTCTATTTTGGCGAAACTTAGCGAGTACGATTTCAACGAATTGCGCGTGGGATTTCGCGCGAAATATTTGGCGGACGCGGTATATCGGATACAAAACAATTTGATAAACATAAATTGTGACGATTCGTATGGCGAGATAAAAAGAGAATTGCTGGATACTAAGGGGATAGGAGCGAAGGTTTCGAACTGTATTCTCTTGTTTTCTTTCGGGAAACGTGCAAGTTTTCCTGTTGACGTGTGGGTGAGGCGCGTCGTCGAGCATTTTTATTTTCCCGAGGGGAATAACGAAATCGAAAAATGGGCGGCGGAGAAATTTGGGGAATACGGAGGATACGCCCAGCAGTATCTTTTTTATTATGCGCGAAGTCTTAAGATTGGCAAAAGCTAGAGTCCGCAATACGCCAGCGCGTCCTTATCCGACAAAATTTCGCGGCAATTTCCGTTTTTGTACAACGTGCCTTCTTTGAGTAATATCGCGCTGTCGCACATATTGTCCGCGAAAACAAGGTCGTGGGTGGCAATCAGCATTGTCGTGTCGATGCCTTTTAGTAATTCCATAAGAACGCGGGTTGATTTCGGGTCGAGAAAAGACGTGGGTTCGTCTAGGAGAAGCACCGAAGGACGCATCACAAGCACCCCCGCGAGCGCGGCTATTCTTTTTTCCCCGCCCGAAAGTCTGTGGGTCAGTCTGTCCCGCAAATGGGTTATGCCGAATTTCCCCAAAATTTCAGAAACCCGCAAGCTGACTTCCTCTTCGGGGACGTTGTAGTTCCGAAGCCCGAAAGATATATCGTCCTGTACTGTCGGCATAAAAAGCTGGTCGTCGGGATTTTGGAAAACCATACCGACGTTTTTGGCGTCGATTGTCCCGAATTTCGGCGGGATAACGCCAGCGACCGCGAGGAGCAGAGTCGATTTCCCCGCGCCGTTCGCCCCGATTAACGCCGTCTTGCTCCCCTGCTCCAATTCGCAGGATATATTTTGAAGTATCAAAACATTGTCGATTTCGGCGGAAAGCTCTTGTATACTAAGCAAAACGCGCCTCCCGCAAGAAAACAATCAAAAACGCCCATATTATTACATACAAAAAGTCATACGCCCCGAATTTTTTCCGGCATAACGCCGTGTAAGCTCCGTTAAACCCGCGGCATTTCATAGCCGCGTAAATCCGCGAGGCGTGGGCAAAACTCCGAAGTATCAGCTGACCCAAAAAACTGCCTATGTCGCCGAATTTAATGGATTTTTCGGGCGAACGCAACATATACGCGGTGTACATTTGCGCAGTCTCGTCCAGCAAAATCCAAAGATATCTGTATGTTAGCATAAAAACGATACAAATCACGTTAGGGAATTTTCGCAACGAGTACATTATGTCGACAAACGAAGTCGTTGCTATAAGTATCAGGACAGCCGTAACTGAAAGTATTGTTTTTATCATTATAGAAATAAACGAAATCAAGCCCGTGGTGACGGCAAAAGCCCCGATATACACGGGTTCTTTCATTATAAACAAGTTGAATATACCGCCGAAAAGGGGGAACGGCAACGCAATCAGCACACGCGAAAAAAGCAGTCTGTACGGCGACCCCGACAGATTCATAAGCACGGCGGGGTATATAAAAAACGGCAGGAGTACGCCGATATTTTGGAGGGACACGACGGCGAACAGGTAGAGTAACGTGACGACGAGTTTCGCCGTCGGGTGAACTCTGTGTACAGGCGACGAGCCGAGCGAAAGATTTTCGACACTTTGGGCAAGGTAACGCGCAAACAGCAATTTCATACTTTGTTGTTGTATTTTTTATAAAAAAGTTTGGAAATAAACCCGACAAGGATTATCAAAAGCAGGGTGACGGCGATGCCCAAAACTCCCGTAACACTGCCGTAATCGGCGAGTTGCGGCTGATAATTCGGCATTTCTGCGCCGAGCTTGATTTTGTCAAGCGCCCATTCCAAGCCGTCGGGATTCTGTGACGCGAACCTTGAGAGAACCGCGCCGACTAACAACGCCGCCCCGAGTATCACTCCCAGAGTTTTTTTGCGGAATTCCCTCGGTTTTTGGCTTGCGTAGATAAGAGACGGGTTGCAGTCGTGTATGAACCCAAGTGCCGCCGCCGTGACAAGCCCCTCCACGAGTCCTATCGCAAGGTGAATCGGCTGGATAAGCGCCGCGAACGCCCCGAATGGCAACGCCGTCACGCCGGACGAGACAGTCTCAAGCACGACGCCGAACGCCCCGAGCTGCAACCCGACGACGACCGAAAGAACCGACGCGGCGTAAAGCCGTTTTTTTGTGACCCCGCCTTTGATAATATTCCTGAAAATCAGCGGATACGCGACAAAACACGACATCACGCCCATATTGAAGATATTGCACCCGAGTGCCAAAATACCGCCGTCCGCGAACAGGAGGCACTGAATTACCAAAACGGCGGTAATCGTGAGGAGCGCCGCGTAGGGACCCAGCAGCGCGGAAAGGAGTATGCCCCCGCCGATATGCCCGCTTGAACCCGTGGCGGGAATGGTGAAATTTACCATTTGCCCCGCGAAAATAAACGCACCCATAACGCCCATAAGGGGTATCGTCTTGTCGTCAAATTTTCGGCGCGAAGCTATATGTAGATTGACCGCCGACACGGCGTACATTGTACCCGCAACGGCGGGAGAAATAAGAGCGTCCGACATATGCATAAAAAACCCTCCAACGCGAAAAAGTCATAAAGATATTTGTGCAGTCTTCGTGACCGCGTTAGAAATGTTATCACAATTATAGTATACAAGCCTAATATTTGTCAATACTTATTGTGGTGATGATTATGAAAAAATTCGTTGCGCTGGCGATAGCGGGATTGTTCGCGGTGTCTCTTGCGGCTATGTACGGAGGGGCAAGTTATGTACGCGAAAAAAACGCGGGGGAAGAGCTTAAAAAAACCGAGATAACCTTGAAGGAAAGCGAGGAAAAACCGGAGGAAACGGAGGAGGTTTTCGGCGCGTCCCTCCCTCCGATTGTTCTTTCGGAGAGCGCTAAAATAACCTACAAGTATAAATATAACAGCGACGACAAGACTATCGAAACCACAGAAAAACTGCCCTATTTTTTGGCGGGACTCGGACGCGAACAGATAGCGAAAATTTACGAAAACTGGAAAATCTCCGATTTTTCGGCGACAAGCCTTGTCCTTTCGCGGACGGTGGACGAAGCGTCGGAAAAATACATTGTCGGCGTGAAAGACGGCTATATCGCGGTTTTCTATGACGACGCGCAAAAGCAGGACAACGTTATGGAAGTCACGGATATCCCCGTCGCGTCCCTCACCTCCGACGAGCAAATACGCCTCGGACGCGGAATACGCATCAAAGGCGAAAAAGAACTTGCGGAAATTTTGCAGGATTACGGAAGTTAGACTATCTCCACCTTGTACTCCTTAAGCCAAAAAGCTACCTGAAGAATATACGCCGTCATTTGCGCCGCCCCCATCAACTGCCCGAACCACGGCGCGTCGCCGTCCCGCGGAGCTTCGGCGAATTCGCGCAATTTTTGCGTATCGACAAGGGCGTTAATCGGGTGATTCTTATCCAGTTCGCCTACGCCGATTCGTAGCAATTTTTCATACTCTGGGTTGTAACTTTTCGGATACGGGCTTTTTTTCCGAAACAAAATCTCGTCGGGCAAAAGCCCCGCCGCGCTGTGTCTTAGAAGGTGCTTAACCTCTTTGCCACGGCATTTGATATCCCACGGCACGTTATATACATATTCGACGATTCGGTGGTCGGCAAAGGGAACTCTCGCCTCAAGCCCGTTATACATACTCGCTCTGTCCAGTCTGTCCGTAAGAGTCCGCATAAATTGCTTTATATTCAGGTAGGAAATCTGGCGGCGGCGCGTTTCTTCCCACGGTTCGCCCGAAATAGCGGGGACGGCGTTCACCAGCTCGTCGTAGCGCGTCCTCGCGTATTCGTCTAAGTTGATTTTTTTCAGCAAGTCGGCGGAAAGGAGCTTTTTCCTTATGCCCATATCCGCACTCCACGGAAAGGCGTTTGTCTCAAACGCCTTTTTGCTGTGAAACCACGGGTAGCCCCCGAAAATTTCGTCGGCACACTCGCCTGTCAGGACGACTTTGTTGTGTTTCTTGACCTGTTTGCAGAAGTGGAGGAGGGAGGAATCGACGTCCGCCATACCTGGTAAATCTTTCGCTTTCACAGAGGTGTAAAGCGCGTCGTACATATCCTCCGTTTTGCAGACAAGGCGGGTGTGGTCGCTGTTCGCGTATTCCGCCATTTTGTCCGCCCACGCCGCGTCTTGGTCGGGCTGGAAGCCGCTCGCCTTGAAGAAAACGTCGTTGCCCTCGAAATCGAAGGAAAAGGTGCTGACGCGCTTGCCTTGTTTCGCGAGTTCGTTCGCGCAAACCGCCGTGACGATGCTTGAGTCGACGCCGCCCGAAAGGAAGGAGCAAATCGGAACGTCCGAAATCATTTGCCGTTTTATCGCGTCCGTCACCAAAAACCTTGTTTTCTCGATAGTTTGTTCGTATGTGTCGGTGTGTTCCCGCGTTTGCGCGTCCCAGTATTTTGTGAGGGATAAGCCGTTTTGTCCGTATACGCCGAAGTGTCCCGCCTTAATCTCGTGGATATCCTTAAACACGCCGTTTCCGTCCGTTCTTGCGGGGGATATCCCGAAGATTTCGCACAAGCCGCCGCTGTCGATTTTCGGAGCTACGTTCGGGTGTTTTAGAAGCGCCTTGATTTCTGACGCGAAGAGTATACGTTTGCCTTGTATCGTATAGAACAAAGGTTTTATGCCTAATCTGTCGCGGAAAAGATACAGATTTTCGCTGTCCCAAACCGCGAAGGCGAAAATTCCGTTTAACTTGTTTACAATGTCCGCGCCGTACTGTAAGAACCCGTTTAATATTACCTCCGTGTCGCTGTTTGTTTCAAAGGAAGCTCCTGCGGAAATCAGTTCCTCTCTCAAATCAAGCATATTATAAATTTCTCCGTTATATATAATCACAAAGGTTTTCCCGCATATTTGGCGCGTCATCGGCTGTTTGCCCGACGAAATGTCAATAATTGACAGTCTTGTATGCCCGAGGGCGCAGTGTTTCGCCAAAAACGTTCCGTTTTCGTCCGGTCCGCGTCTGTGCAGCGTCCCGCTCATATTTCTTAAAACATACAGATTTTCCTTGTGATTGTGTAAAAAATCCTCCTCGTGAGAACAAAATCCAGCAATTCCGCACATAGAACACCTCTTAAAAAATATTCTACCTCAGTATATTAAAAATCGGAGTAATATGTGTTATAAAAAACGATTGCAAAATAATTTATTTTATGATAATATGTACGGGAGAATTATAACTTCAATATGAGAAAAGAAGTGAGCTACCGCTATGCAAAATTTAGTAAACGGCAACGAACAAAAATGCGTCGGCTGCAACCTTTGTGTGCGGCACTGCCCGATTGAGGGGGCGAATTTGGCGCGTGTCGACGAATTCGGCGAAATCAAGGTAGTGGTTGACCAAAGCAAGTGTATTGCGTGCGGTAACTGCGTCACGTCTTGTCTGCACGGAGCGCGTACATATGAAGACGATTCCGCGCCTTTTTTTGACGCGCTGGCGTCGGGCGAGGAAATCTCTCTTATCGTATCGCCGAGCCTGTATCTTAATTCGCCGCACACGCGGGGGAACCTCCTTGCGTGGTTCAAAGAGCTCGGCATACGCGGAATCTATGACGCGGCGGACGGCGCGGACATTTTTCTCTGGGCGCATTTGCGGCTTTTCCAGAAACCCGATTTTCAAAAAATGATTTTGTCCTCCTGCCCGTGCATTGTGAATTACTGCGAAGAGTTTCAGCCCGAACTTCTTAAACATTTCTCGCCCGTTCAAAGCCCCGCAATGGCTCTTTCGACCTATTTACGCAAACACAAGGGGGTTTCGGGGAAAATAGCCTCCATTTCCTCGTGTATATCAAGAGATTATGAGTTCAGCGGATTGCAGGGCGCAATCGATTACAACCTTACATATGCAAAGCTGCGCGATTATATAAAACGCGAAAATATAATACTTCCTAGGGAAACGGCGGTTTTGGAGCATGTTTTTGACGTGCCGAACAGACCTGATTCGACGATTTCGTCTCTTGTCTTTACGGCGAACGGAACGAACAGATGCTTAAGTCACTTCCTCGGGAGAGAAAAAAACGTATACAGCGCGCAGGGTAACTCCGTGTACGACGTGATAAACGAATATGTGAACGTGAAACCCGAAAACCGCCCCGACATTTTGGATATAATGAACTGCAAGAATCGTTGTTTCGGCGGACACGGCAACGCGTTAAACATCAGCCGCTACGAAATGGTAAAATATGATAACGATTTATGGAAAAACGCTATCGAATACGGGCTTGACTATCACAACGCCGTTTGCGCGAAATTTGACGCGTCTCTTTCGCTGGACGATTTTACCTATGATTTTCAAAACACCGAACAGCAGCCTGAACCCGTCCCCGAGGCGGCGATTCAGGACGCACTCAAACTTTTGGGCAAAACTGCGTTCAAGAAACGCAACATAAACTGCGGGGCGTGCGGGGCGAAAACCTGCCGCGAAATGGCGCGGCGCGTCGCGTCGGGGTACAATATCCCCGAAAACTGCGTGTACAAAATCCGCGACGAGGCGATTTCCGAACACGCGAAAAACTCCGCCTATATGGACCTTATATACAATCTGGGCGAAATGCTTTGCTCCGTGACAAACGACAATTTCGAAAAAATAATACTGGATTCTCTGGCGTTGTTGTCGCGGACGTATAACGTCGACGCGGTGTCCGTCTGGGGTACCCGCGAAAACGAGAACCTTACGGGATACACCGCGTACAGACAATTTTTGTTCCAGTCGCCCGAGCGAACTTCCGAAGAATTTTTGCCCGACGAGAAACTTTTCCCTGACGACTGGATTAACAGACTCGCTAAAAGGGAATATATACTATATAACAAATACGGCGGTTACGGCGACGAGTCCATGAGTCAAGTCGTGGTGAAAAATCCCGATTTCTTCGGGAAAATACGCTCGTTTTTGGCGATTCCCCTTATTATCAAGGAGAAGTTCTGCGGGTTTTTGGCGTTCGCCTCGACTCGCCCGATGAACTACGGGGAGAAGGACACGTACCCGATTGCCTCAAGCGGGCTGCTCCTGTTCTCCACAATCATAAAACGCCAGCTTGAGGAAAACGCGTACAAAGACCCTCTCACAGGCGCGTACAACAGACGCTACTTTATGGAGGAATCTCACAACGCCTTTGAAAAGACGAAACGCACGAGCGGCAACGCTTGTATGCTTATGATGGACTTGGATTTCTTCAAGCGGGTGAACGATACCTACGGGCACGAGGCGGGGGATATGGTTTTGGTGACGCTGGTCTCGACTGTCAAGAGCACCCTGCGTTCCTACGATTTGTTTGCGCGTTACGGCGGGGAGGAATTTGTGCTTATGCTCCCCGAAACCACGCTTGAAAAAGGGTTGCTGCTTGCCGAACGGATACGCTCGACAATCGAGAGAACGCCGTTTGTATACGGAGACGCGAATATTCCGATTACAATCAGCATAGGTATCGCTCTCGTAGACTTCTCCCAGCCTTATGAGGCGTCGCTCAAATTCTCCGACGACGCGCTGTATACCGCCAAAAAGAGCGGACGCAACCGCGTGTCGCTTTATATCGACGATAAGGACGTAGATTATGATACTCTATAACACTCTTTCCGCGAAAAAAGAAGAATTTACGTTTGGCAACCCGACAAAGATATATGTTTGCGGGCCGACGGTGTATAACTTTATCCACATAGGCAACGCCCGCGCTATGATTGTTTTTGACGCGTTCAGACGGTATCTTTTGCACAAGGGGCAAGAGGTGGTGTATGTGCAGAACTACACCGACATTGACGACAAGATTATACAAAAAGCGAACGCCGAGGGTGTTTCGGCGGAGGAAATCGCCGACAGGTATGTCGGGGAAGTCGAGACGGATATGGCGGGTATTAATATCCTCCCGCCGACGCATACTCCGCGTGTCACCCGTGAAATCCCCGAAATCATCGATATGATACAGACTTTGATTGACAAAGGGAACGCTTATGAAAATGACGGTACTGTTTTTTATGATACCCTTAGTTTTAAGGAATACGGCAAACTCTCCTCGGTTTCGGCGTTCCTTGAAAGGTTGTCCAAATTTCTGGCGCAGGTTTTTATACGGTTATAGGACGTTTGCGCCGACTTCATAAGTTCGTCGCTGAAGTTAAGGGAACTCCTGTAATGGCTTGAGAGTATAAAAAACCGTATAATCTCGTAGGAATATTTTTCGGAAACGTCGCGAACCGTGAAGAAGTTGCCCTTGGATTTTGACATAACCTCATTGTCAACGTTTACGTGCTTGACGTGCGCCCAGTATCTTGAGAAAGGAACGCCGTTTGCCGCCTCACTCTGGGCGATTTCGTTCTCGTGGT
>BNUF01000090.1 GCA_025997155.1 Clostridia bacterium | reverse complement strand
TTGCGCGTATTCGTCATTCGGGTGAACCTGAACGGAAAGAAAATCCGCCGCGTTTATGATTTTTACAAGAAGAGGAAAATCCTTAAACTCGGGGTAGTTCGTGCCGAGATACCCCGTCACGTCCGATTTAATGACTTCCTCAAAGGTTTTCCCCGACAGTTCCCCGTTCGAGACAATCCCCATTTCTTTCTCGCGGCACGAAATGTCCCAGCTTTCGCTGCCCCACACCATTTCTTTGCAGATATTATTGAATGTCAGAGGATACATAAAACACGCTCCCATCAGATTTTAACTTGCCCGCGGCTTGCCTTGCCGCCTTGTCGCTGTCGAAAATCCCGAAAACCGCCGAGCCGCTGCCGGTCATAGCCGCCCCCATAGCTCCCTCGCGCAAAAGCGCCTCCTTGAACTCCATTATACGCGGGTTCATCAGAACCGACTCGAACGAATTTCTTATATTTTGGCATATTCCCGAAATATCACATTTTTGTACTGCTTGTACCACATTTTGCATAATATTTTCGCCGCCGCCGTTCTTGTCTATCCGCAAAAACGCCTCTTTTGTCGAGATACCGAAATCGGGCTTGACTATCACCAAGGGCAGAGGGGGCAAGGGCGGCAGAGGGGTCAAAACCTCGCCGATGCCGACCGCGTGTGCCGTCCCCCCATACAGAAAAAACGGCACGTCCGCCCCCAGTTTTGCCGCAACCGCAAGCAAGCGTTCTTTGGGGATTTCCTTCTCAAAAAGTTCGCAAAGGGCGAGAAGTGCCGCCGCCGCGTCCGAACTCCCGCCGCCAAGCCCCGCCTGCTCGGGGATATTCTTCACCAGTTCTATGGAAACTCCGCGCCTTTCCCCGATTTCCTCAAAAAACGCCATAGCGGCGCGGTACACCAGATTCCTCTCGTCAGTCGGAATTTCAGGCTTGTTCGTAATAATTCCGATACCGCCGCCGTCTTTCTTCTCAAAACTCAACTCGTCAAACAGGTTCACCTCATAAAAAACAGTCTCCAAATCGTGATACCCGTCCGCCCGTTTTCCGCCGACCCACAACCCGAGGTTTATCTTTGCCCTAGCTTTCACACGCGCCATAAATATTTAATCCTTCTTTATATTATACCTGAAAATACATACAATTTGCAATACCCCAAGCAACCCGAACGCGGGGTAAACTTTTGAAACGAACGCCGAGAACCCGAATAACGAGAGTCTAAGCGCGACAAGCGTGACGAACGCGCATTGTACGTACCATAACAACACGCTTCGGTTGTTGCTGTTCTTTACGGCTATTTTGTTGCTAATCCAGTGTATAAACGCGTATCCCGAGCCGACCGCCGTCGTCATCACCGCGAGAAACAGCGTTATTATATAGAACATATATGTGAATTTATGTGACGCGGCTATGTACAGCATAGGTATTTGCGCGGTTATGCCGGGATTCGCGCAAAGCGTCGCCGCTATAAGCCCGCCCAAAACCAGCAAAATCACGCTTGCCGATAACGAGGAATATTTGATTGTGTGTTCGTCCAAATCCTCAAACGTCGTCACGACGGGAATCACCGCCGCGATATTATACGCCGCGTATGCCGCCGCCGAAAGAATCCAGTAGGGACGCGCAAACGACACCGCGCCGATACTGAATCCAAATCCCGCCGCGCATATCACGATTATCCCGATAATCATAACGGGCAAAAGTGCCGTGTTCAGCGTCAAAAAACCCTTGCTCCCCCGCGTGAACACCGAAAAACATATTACCGCGCCGATTATCGCGCCGTACAGCCCCTTAACCCCAAACACCTCGCCGCAAAACGCCGAAATCGCCGCGAGCATTGTCGCGAACAGCACAAGCAGAAACACCGCCGTGCCAAGCTCCGCAAATACCGCCAGTTTCCCAAAGACTTCACGCCCAAAATCCTCATAGGACGAAATCTTTTTGATACGGCAGATGCTTAGCGTTTTGTACACCGACACGAAAAACAACCCCGCCGACAGGACAAGCCCGACAAACCCCGCCGCCCCGAATTTCGCGAAAAAATTTGAAACCTCCGCACCCGAGATAAAGCCCGCGCCTATGTACAGCCCCGCCAAACTCCCGCAAACCCCCGCCGCCTTTAACCATTTTGCCACATAACCACCCCAAAATAGCGTTTGTACATACTATTCAGGGGCTTTTTTTATTATTCCCACTCACAGGTTGCGGGAGGTTTCGCGGTTATGTCGTAGAACACATATTCGATTTCCGAAAAGCCTTTTTTTATCTCCTCCGCAAGGGCGTTCAGCCGGGCGAAAGGGAGTGCGTAAGGACGACCTGTCATAAAGTCATTCGTGACAAAAGTGCGTATCGCGACGGAATATTTTTTTGTATACCCGACAGGGAGAAGTACCGCGAAAGTTTGGCTTATTTTTTTATCCTTAAGCCGTTCGGTGACGATATTATCTATCTCGCGCAGCAGATTTACCGACTCGTCGCAGACATACATACTATGCGACACCGCTTTTTCGATACCGTTATGTCCGCCCGCGGCGTAAGCTACCCGATTTATAAAAGGAAAGTTATTCGTTATGTTACGCGCAAGGGAATACAGCTCATCCCAGTCGTATGCGGGCGTATCCGAATACAGCGCGGCAAGCTCTTTGTAGGTCCGTTTATCTCCCTGTACCCCCACCGACGATACGGGCAGTATGCACCCGCTAAACCTCTCATTTTTAAGAAACTCCGTCAATTTCTCGTTTTCGTTCGCCGAGACGGTTTTTGTGCCGTCCCCGCAAAGAAGACGCACCCCAAGCCCAGGGCCGGGGAAAGGCTGGCGGTTCGCAATCTCGTCCGTAAGCCCGAGCATTTTCGCGATTTTGCGTACCTCGTCCTTGTGCCAGTCGTAGTTCGTCTCGATTACAAGCCCCTTATCCCGAAGTGTGCGGATTATATCAACGTCGTTGTGGTGCGTCTTGATTTTCGCCGCCGACGCGCTGATATCGGGGTTGCCCGATTCGATTAAGTCGGGGCGGAGCGTCCCTTGCGCCAAAAAAGTGCTGTTCAAGTCAAGCTCCAGTTTGTCAACTTCATTTTGCAACTCTGTGATAAAAGTTTCGCCGATTATTGCGCGTTTCTTTTCGGGGTCGGACACCCCCGCGAGTTTCGCGAAAAACACGTCCTTCGCGTCAATCCGTATAAGCCGTTTAAGCCCGCCGCGCTGCAAAACATCGCAAATTCCGTCACTCTCGTTTTTACGCATAAGCCCGTGGTCGACGTGTACCGCGATTATATTATCAGGCGGCAACGCCCTAAGCAAAATTTCGGCGGTCACGGCGGAATCCACGCCCCCGCTCACAAGCACAATCACAGCGCGGTCTCCCGCGACTTCCCGCACACGCGAAACCGCCGTATTCAACCGATTCTCAAGCGAGTACACGTCTTTTATCCCGCAAATTTTACGCAGAAAATTCTCGAAAATTTTCATACCGTTTATCGTCAAATCCACCTCGGGGTGAAACTGTACGGCGTGAACCCGCCGCGCCGCGTCACAAATAGCCGCCGTGACGTTTCCCGAACGCCCGCAAACCACAAAACCAGCGGGTACGGCGGACACAGAGTCGCCGTGACTCATAAGCACCGTTTCCGCCGCGCCAAGCCCGTCAAAAAGCGGTACGGAATTGTCAATCTCAATGTCCGCCTCGCCGTACTCCTTCTTGACGTTGCTCGCCACAACCCCGCCGAAATGCGCCGCCACAAGGTGCATACCGTAACATATCCCGAGTATCGGTATCCCTAGCTCAAAAATTCTCGGGTCGGGACGCAGAGAGTTCTCCTCCCAGACGCTCTCGGGGCCTCCCGTTAAGATTATTCCGCTAAACCCCTCCAACGCCCCCGCGTCAACCGATACCGCCAAAATCTCGCTGTCAACAAGACATTCGCGTACTTTTCGGTCGATTACTTTTGTGTACTGCCCGCCGCAGTCTAAAATCGCTACTTTTTCCATAGATTTCGTCCCCTTTTATGTCAATGTCAACAACCTAGGTTCAAAAGCTAAATATCACTATAATGACCTTTGCAGGAAACTATTTCTATGACGCCGTTATTTATCTTGAAGATTATTCTGTTCGCCTCGTCAATCCTGACGCTCCACTGACCGTTTAAGTTGTCTTTGAGCGGTTCGGGCTTGCCTGTGCAGTTATAACCGTTGCGTTCTATATCTTTTAACAAGATATTAACTTTTCTCAAGGTCTTTTTATCTTGCGTTTGCCAGTATAAATAATCTTCCCAAGCCTTGTCGTGCCACAATTTATTCATCATCGACCTCCACCAATTCGTGAAAGCCGCAGTTCCTATTTGCTTTTATATCATTAATCCGATTCGTCAACTCGTCCTGACTGATAGAATTTAAGCTCTCATACTCAATCTTGCTAAGTACAAAAACTTCCTCGTTTTGGTTAATGAAATCGGAAAAATCTCTGAAATTAAAACTATTCACAGATATTGCAAGCATTGTTTCACCTCCGCAACCATTATTATATCACAATTAAGCGCGTGAGGCAATATATACGCGCCTTGTGTCGGGGGTTGGGAGCTCTAGTGTTTGTGCGTCAAGGGTTTCTATGTAGGTTAGGTTCGCCGATTCAAGGCAGTTTTTGATTTCTTTTAGGGTGTGTGGGTATTCCCTGTGGATTTCGTTCGTGCGGGTGTAGTTTTCGTCCTTCTCGCGGGTAAAGATATTCACGTTGTATTCCATAATTTTCCCGTCATAGGCTGTTTCGCAGATAAAGGCGGAGTCCTCCAAAGTCTCGCCGAAGGACCCGATTTCTCCGAGATACTCAAACACAGCTTCCGTGTTCAAGTCAAACAAAAACACCCCGCCGTCGTCAAGGTAGTTTTTGACAAGTTTGAAGATTTTAGTCAAATCGTCCGCTTTTTGTATGTAGTTAAGGCAGTCGCAAACCGACACGCACGCCCCGACAGTGCCGTACAACTCAAACTCCCGCATATCCTGATTCAGAAAAAGAACGGAAACGCCCCGCGCCAAAGCTTTCTCTTGCGCCAAGGCAAGCATATCCGCCGATATATCAACGCCAATCATAGAAAACCCGCGCAGCGCAAGAGGCACGGTGACGTTACCCGTGCCGCACCCCAGCTCAAGCACCAATTCGGGCGAAACATTATACCGCCCGAAAAGCCCCGCAATATTCTCCGCCCACTTCTCATACGGCACGTCCTTCATAAAAACGTCGTACACCCGCGCCAATGATTTATACATTCACTCTATCCCCATATCCTTCTTGCGTTTCGCCATAATCCCGCCGATTTTCCCGCTTTCTCTCGCGGTAAGGGACTTCCAGCCCGTGTTGTACACCTTGTCCATTAGCCCGAGTTCCTCGGCAACCTCATATTTCAATATGTTGTTTACCATCTCTTCGTCCATTATACCACACCTCTCTAACCCAAAGCAACCGCGCAAGTGTAATACCTGCACGGCTGCCGTTGCGGAAATAAAACTATAAGGGGAAAATTATTTTGGAATGTTTTTGGGGGCTTAAACATTCACAAATACATTGTTGACGCAATTTAACCTAAATATACACGCGTCCGAAAATTAATTTACGGTAATCGGCGCGTTCGATACGTCAAGCGTCAGACGCACTCTTTTTGACGCGGAGGCGAAGTTAGCGCTCTGCGCGTCGATTGTACTCGGGTCGTTTATCTTATAATTAAGCCCCGTAAGCCCCATTCGGATTTTTGAGAGGGTGGCGCGAGCTTGGATACTGTATCCGATTGTGGGCGTTGTGGGGAGGTTCAGAGTGAGTTTGGCGTTGCTTGACTCGACGTTCCACGTGTAGTCGCTGAATTTATCGAAATACGCGACGTTCGCGGAAACGCTTCCGTTAAGCCCCGATATCTTGAGGTTTTTTATATCCGCGCAGCTGCCCGTGATAGAGGCGTTGAAGTTCTCGATTTCGCCGTTTTCGGCGGTAATGTTCTCGAAACGCAGCGCGCCGTTTGTGTTTTCGGCTTTAAGGTATTTCGCGGAAAGGTTTGTAAGGTGGGTTTTGGCGTTCGCGTTGCTTATCGTGATATAGTCGGCGGCGAGTTCTGTCGCGGAGAGTTCGGCGTTCGTTCCCGAAAGGGATATGTTGTTGAAAAATTTGTCGGGGACAAACGCGTCGATTCCAACAGCGTCAAAATCGTCCTCGTCATAGTCGAGATAGTATTTGTCGCCGAGTTTCATAAGGGAAATCGCGGGGGACTTGCCCGCTTTCGCAATATACCGCACGCGGGCGTTGATTTTGTCGCCGTTGTAGCCTTTTACGCTGATTGGGGCGTTAACCGCGCAAAGGCTTAGTTCGCCGTATTGCCCCGATACCGCGTATTCAAACGAGGTCTCTGTGAACGGGCGGCTTGTAGTCGTGGTGGTGGTCGTCGTGGTCGTCCGCGAACTTGACGAATAGGAGGGGGCGTGTCTCGGCGTTTCGAGTGTTTTTGATATTTTCTGCGCCGCACTCTCCGTCACGCTTGCCACGGTTTCGGTTAATTTATATAATTTAGGCTCTAAATCCCTTGTCATGGTGTCGATTTTGCGCGTAACGCTGTCCGCAATGTCGCGGTAGTTAATCTGCTGCGCGGGGGCGTAATTCTGCCGCGGTTCTTTCGCGTCAAGAAGCCGCGCCGCCTCGTCCGCTGTGATTTGCCCGTTTTGGAGCATTTCAAGTATCTTCATTTTTTCGCTCAAATCGTATTCCTCCGTTTCCTCTATAAAAAGATTTACGCAAAAATATCTGAAAAGTTGCATAAAAAAACTTAATCATTATGATAAAGCAAAAAACAACATATCCTATGCGGGTATGTTGTTTTTTTGTTAGATATTCAGTAACATTCTGCTGATTAGAGCTTTGCTTAGATTTTGCGCGATGTTGTTGCCTCCGCCGATACTGTTGTAGGTTGAGACGATTGAACTCCACGTATTGTTCCCAACAACGCCGTCCACGGATAACCCGAAAAGCTGCTGATATCTTTTGACCGCGTTTTCTGTGCCGATTCCGAATATGCCGTCAACGCTGACTTTAGGAATTGACGGGTAGTACGCGGAGATTGCGTTCAGGTATTGCTGCAATTGGCGAACGTTGTCGCCGTCCGAACCGTTTTCGATTGCGCCGAAATAGGTTGTTCCTAAAGATGTGTCGCCGCCCGAACGGGAGGAAAGGTTGTTGTAGGAGGAGACGACCGAATTCCATGTCGCCGCTCCGGCGATGCCGTCCGCCGTAAGCCCCGATAGCTGCTGATATTTCTTGACGGCCGACTCTGTGGCGTTCCCGTAGATGCCGTCAACGGTGACTTTTGGTATTGTCGGATAGTATACAGAAATTGCGTTCAGGTATTGCTGCAATTGGCGAACCCCGTCGCCGCTTGCGCCGTTTTCGATTGTGCCATAAGAGGAATCCGCGCCTGTTGTTATGCCGCTTGTGTAGCTCGTGTATCCTAGTTTATTGTACGTTGACACAACGGAATCCCATGTCGCCTGCCCTGTTATTCCGTCCGCCGTAAGCCCGAAAAGCTGCTGATATTTTTTGACCGCCGCCGCCGTGGCGTTTCCGTATGCCCCGTCCGCCGTGATTTTCGGGATTGAGGGGTATTCGCTCGAAATAGCGTTTAGGTATCTCTGCAACTGGCGGACTTTTTCGCCCTCCACGCCGACTTTGAGATAATACCCGGGGTAACTTTGGTCTTCGCTCGGAGCTTGCCCTCCTGCCGCCTTGACGATAGCGTCCCACGTCGATTTCCCTATAATCCCGTCCGCCGTAAGCCCAAACAGTTTTTGGAACTCGATTACGGCCGCCTTTGTCTGATTTCCGAAATCGCCGTCCGCCGTAAGTTTCGGGATAGACGGATATTTTGACGAAAGCGCGTTAAGGTAGGTTTGCATAGTGCGGACGTTATCGTCCTTCACGCCGACTTTGAGGTAATATCCGGGGTATTGCGGAGTTGAACCGCCCCCGCCGCCGCCTTTCGCGCTTTTGTACGCGTCGTACAAGACGCGCCATGTCGCCGGCCCGACTATGCCGTCTTGGGTAAGTCCTTTCAATTTCTGGAATTCCTTAATCGAATTAACCGTCGCAGCGTCAACAATGCCGTTTTCCAAAACAGGGGGGATTTCGTCGTAAAATTGGCTCAGGTAGTTGAGAATGAACTGAAGTTCAACAACGTCATTTCCCTTAGCGCCCGCTTTTATCACGCTTGTCGGGGGATTCGCGCCGATGTCCACGCGTTCGCCCTCGCCGTCCAATTCGCCTAAACGTTTCACCGCGACATATATCTGTGAAATTTTATCCCACGTGCCTTTGTCGATAACGCCCGTGGGGGTTAAATTAAAACTCTGCTGAAAAGCTTTAACCGCCGCCACAGTATCCGCGCCGAAATATCCGTTAGGGTTGGTTATCGACTTGATGAGCGGGAAATTTGTCGCGATGCGGTTGAGGTACTGCTGCATTGTCTTGATGTCGTTTGAATTCATACCGTTACTCATAGTATACCCTGGGTAGGAGGTGTATATATCCGAGTATTTTGTCGCCTTAACAAGCGTGATATCGTTTGGGTAGTAGTATTTGAGGATTTGGAGAGGGGTGTAGCCCGCCTCCGCCAAGGGGACTGTTCCCCACTGCGACATTCCGTTGCAGGTTGACGTTGTGCCGTTGCAGAATTGGGAGAAGTAGGGGTCTTTGTAGCCCTGACGCTGGATATACGTGGCAAAAACTCTGTCTACCACGTCGGAGATACTTTTAAACACTTCTCCGCCTTGTACATAATATTGGTCGAACGCCGTCGAGTTTGAAATGTCGAAATTTTTGCCCGCCCCTCTGTACCATTCGGTATAGATTCGATTAAGCGCGAAAGTCGTTATCGCGTCAATGTTCGCCTCTAGGGACGCCTCCGGCCACGTCGGGTAAATCTCGTGTGAGGCGGTGTTTTTAACATAATCGATGAAAGGGACGGTGACGTTTGTCGCCTCTCGGTCGGGACGGCCTAAATGCACGGTAATATTGTACGGAATTATTACATCTTTAAGAACGCGAGTGCCGCTTCCGCCGCCTTCGGCGTTTCGCGGGGTACTCGAACGCAGCGCGTTGTCGCCGATATAGATGTTATTAATGTCAGTGTCACCCGCGTTTTCAATGTCGCGGGTGTATCCCCCGCCCTCGTGGTGCATTGTGACAGGCAGGTCGGTCGTCTCGGTGTCAAAAACCGACACGCCGTATACGTTTACCGTTTCATATCCTTCCGCGCTGATTGTCACGTCAACCTGCAACGGAATGTCGCAGTGGGGAACAGTCCCCTTGGCGGAGGCGGGCTACACCCCTCTCCAAATCAGATCGGAAGGGCGTGGGTAGGGGAAAGAGTG
>BNUF01000089.1 GCA_025997155.1 Clostridia bacterium | reverse complement strand
TGCCGTCGGTTTCCACTTAACCTGATACAGCTGCACCAAAAAACCCATAACGAGCGTGACAAACAACAAAGGCGCGGCTACGATAAACGACTGCAAAAACATATTCAAAAGGTATCTTTTTATATAGCAGAGGTAGGGAATCGATTGCGTAATGGATTTGTCGATAAGCGTCGAAAGAGAGCCTAAGTACGAACTCAAAAGAATGTTGCCGACTTCCTGAATGGCGGATATTTCCATATCCGTGAAATCGTCCGCAGCTTTGTTCGACTGGGGGACGTTCCCGAATAGCATATTTACGAGAGAATGTGCGGAACGAAGATTAATCAGAAACATCATCATTCCGTTCAGGTCGCCGCTCATTCCGACAAGAAGCCCGATAATTATATTTTCCGAGCCGCCCATAACCTCGGACACGTCCTTGAAGTCCAAAAGTTTCACCTGCGGCACTTGCATATATACTCTCTTGTCAAGCATTTTAGAAAGTGAGGTGGCGGCGTTTCCCGCGCCGATACTCCCTATTTCGCGCAGTATATCAAAGTGTATTTCTCCGAACGTTGTGAACTCGCTCATTTTGCGTCCTCCGTTGTATGATGAATTTACTCTCGTTTAAGGGATTTGCGCTGTTCCGTGAATATGAACTGGACTATCTTTTCCTGTTCGCGAGAGCTCATGCCTGTGAATTGTATGCGGTACTGATACCGATAGACTGATTTTGGGAAATACTGTTTTCGCAGGAGTCTCCCCACGGCGACAAATTGCTGGTCGCGGAGCGGGATAATCGCGTTCACAAGTGCCCCCTCGTCAACGTTATCGTTGCTTACGAAACGAACGCCCCCCGCGCCTATGTCCTTTATAAGCCCGTCATATTTCGTCATAGAGTCTTCAAGCGCCTCGAACATAACGGCGCGTTTTTCGTCGGTTATGTTTTCCCAAATAGGGTATTCGACTTCGGGGATTTCGGCGAACTTAAAGTCTATCAAGCAGTTAAAGCGAAAGAATTCGCGCCGCTGCGCCCTTTTGCCGTCGCCCGTTATCTTGAATCTGGCGAAATAGAAGTTTTCTTCTTTTGTGAAGAGAAGGAATTTGGCGGGGAATTGTATCATGCCGCCTGATGTAAAAAAGGTTAGGTCATAGTCTTCCTCTTTCGATAATTTGACTATTTGTCCGTATGATATTGGCGCGCTTAGCACGATTTCATCTTTTGGAAGAATGTCTTCCACTTGACTTGCATGGGCTTTCGCGAAATCCTCCTCGCGGGAGATTTTTATTTCAAGCCTGTCTCCGACTTTCACGCTATCAAGAAGTAACATAAGATTGTCTCCTATTTAAATATGGCCGATAATTTTTTTATAAAATTTTTCACGCCCGCGTTTTTGCGCGGAGTTTCGATTTCAAACAAGAGTTTTGAAATTCGTTCGATACATTCCGCCGAGACGGAGTCGGGGAAACTGAGGACGACGGGCTGTTGTTTTTTTACGGCTTTGACAAGGTTTGTGTCGTATGGTATGTATCCTAGGTTTATCAGGGTCAGCCCCAAGAATTTCTGTGTCACGCGGGCGAGTTTCGAAAAAACCTCCGCGCCCTCGTCAAAGTCGTCGACGCGGTTTATCACGACGTTTATTTGCGGGACGTTCCCCCCGTCCTCTTTCGCGGATTTTATCACGGCGTAAGCGTCGGTGATTGATGTCGGTTCGGGTGTCGTGATTATGATGATTTCGCCCGAGGCGCGTACAAAGTTGATTACGGAGTCGGTGATTCCCGCTCCCGTGTCCACAAGGATTACGTCGGCTATCGTGTCGAGATAGGCGAACTGCTCGATTAAAAACGAGATTTGCTCCTCCGTGATATTCGCCATATTGCGGAGTCCCGAGCCGCCCGAAAGAAATTTTATCCCCAGAGGTCCGTCGGCTATCACCTCGCCGACCGTTCTCGCCCCCGAAAAGATATCGGCGATACTGTATTTCGGGATAATCCCCAAAAGTACCTCAATATTCGCAAGCCCGAAGTCCGCGTCAATTATAGCGACTCTTTTACCGATTTTCGAGAGGGAGAGGGCAAGGTTAATCGTGAAATTAGTCTTGCCCACGCCGCCCTTGCCGCTTGTGACGGTGATAAGTCTGGCGGATATAGGCACGGGGGGCGGGGGAGGTATGGTTATCTCGCTCTCTCGGACGACGGGTTCGTCGTCGTGGATTTCCGCCGCTCCCATTTTTTTTCGCATTATGTTTCGCAGGTTTTCGGCTTGGTCGGTCAAATTGTACCCTCCAGTCCCAAAAGCGCCTTTGATATCTGCGCGGGGTCAAGCACGCTTATGTCGTCGGGTACGTTCTGCCCGTTGGTAATATATGACACGCCTTTTTTGGTAAGGTAACATATGTTAAGGACATTGCCTAGGCACATTGTTTCGTCCGCTTTCGTAAAAATCAGTTTGAAGTCGGTGATTTCGGAGTAGGCGTTTATTATGCTCAGCAAGTCCTCGAATTTTGTCGTGAGGCTTAGCACAAGGTACTTTTCCGCATCAGGCGCGGCGGCAAGGAGTTCGGTCAGTTCCGCTATGGCGTCGGGGTTTCTGTGGGAACGCCCCGCCGTGTCTATGAGTATCAAATTGGCGAATTTTTTCATTTTCGGCAAAATTTCCGACAAGTCCTGCGCGTTGTAGACGATTCCTATGTCGATTCCCAAAATCTCGGCGTATACCTTGAGCTGCTGGACGGCGGCGATTCTGTATGTGTCGGCGGTGATTAGCCCGACTTTGACGTTATCGCTTAACACAAACTTTGAGGATAATTTGGCAATCGTGGTAGTTTTTCCCACACCCGTCGGGCCTAAAAAAATTACGGCTCTGTCCTTGTCCTTTAGCGGGACGGGTTCGCCCAAAATCTCGATAATGCTGTTGTAGACGACGCGTACAATCATCGAAAGGTCGGTCTGGTCGATATCGGGGAGCAGGCTCACGTCTTTAAGAAGAAGTTCCGCGATTTCGTCGGTCACGCCGCGTTCTATAAGCGTCTCGAAAAACACCTGCAACAGATTGTTTTCATATCGGCGCGTCTTGTCGGTGCGGATTGACGAAACGGAGATAAGCCCCGCCGCCTTTTTAAGCAGAGCTTCCTTGTTGCCTAATTCCTTTTCGAGAAGGCTTATTTTTGCCTGTCTTAGGGCGATTTCCCGCTCAAGAGTAACGTCGCGTTCGGGGGCGGGTCTTTCCTCTTCCTTGACGGATTCTTTTTGGGCGCGGGTGCGGAGGGATTTTCGCGGCGAATCGGGAGCGGTTTCCGTCTTTTCCTCATAAGCCGCCGTCACCTCGACTTCGGCTTTTTTGAACAGATGGAGCATACCCTTGGGCTGTACTTTTTTAATGTTTAAAATAAGCGCGTTAAGCCCCAAATCCGCCTTCACAAGCTCGATGGCTTCGGCTTCCGTTCCCGCCGTATATTTTTTAATCTTCATTAAGCACCTACCATACCAACAGACTGAACTTCGGCGGAGGAATCAAGTTCGTTGTACGACAAAACCACCAAGTCGGGCGCAACCTGTTCCACAAGACGCTTGAAGTAAATACGGACAATGGGGGATGTCAAAATTATCGGCTGCAAACCCATTGAGGTGAGTTTTGAGACTTCCGCGTTAAGGTTACTGAATATTTTTTGCGTAACGGAAGGGTCCAGCGCAAGGAACGACCCCTGCTCCGTCTGCTGTACGCTGCTCATAATCTGCTGTTCGAGCTCGGGGTCTAGGGTGATAACCGTATTCGAGCCTGGCTCGAAATACTGCTTTGAGATATGGCGGCGGAGAGCTTGCCGCACATATTCCGTAAGCATATCGGTGTCGCGTGTGACGTGCGAGTAGTCGGCTAAGGTCTCGAGAACGGTCACAAGGTCGCGGATAGACAAACCTTCCTTTAAGAGATTCGCCAGAACTTTTTGGATATCGCCGATAGACATAAGTTTCGGGATAAGTTCGTCGATAAGAACGCCGTTCGCCTCTTTTACGTTATCCACAAGGGACTGAACGTCCTGACGCGTGAGAAGTTCGTGGAGATGGGAACGCACGACTTCCGTGAGGTGCGTCGCGATAATCGCGGGGGGGTCGACGACGGTGTAACCCAGCGTTTCGGCGCGTTCGCGCTGGGATTCCGAAATCCAGAGGGCGGGAAGCCCCAGGTAGGGCTCGACAGTTTCGATGCCGTCGATTTCGTCCTCGACATAGCCAGGGTTCATCGCCATATAGTGGTCGAACATAATGTCGCCGCCCGCCACCTCCACGCCTTTTATAAGAATCTTATACTCGTTGGGGCTTAGTTTTATGTCGTCCCGCAAACGGATTATCGGAACGACAGCTCCGAGCTCAAGCGCGACCTGACGGCGAATCATAACCACGCGGTCAAGCAAGTCGCCGCCCTGTGACGCGTCCACGAGCGGAATCAAGCCGTACCCGAAGATTAGGAGAATCGGGTCAACGCTTAATAAGGAAACGACATTTTCGGGGCGGCGGATTTCCTCGATTTCGGAATCGTCCTTTGTTATGTCGCTTTGTATGGCGGTTATGCGTTTCCTTCTGTCCATAAAGTTGGCGTATATAGTAACCACGACGCCCGTTCCGATAAACATAGCGGTCGGGAGCGGAGTCACCGCGCCGAGAACCACGAGTGCCGGCCCCGCGATATACATTACAAGGCTTTTTCCGAAAAGCTGCTCGCCGAGCTGTACGGATATGTTTTTGGTTTTGTCGGCGTTGGCTTTTGTTACCAAAATACCCGTTGCAACGGAGATGAGGATTGCGGGAATCTGGCTTACCAAGCCGTCGCCTATGGTGAGAAGGGTGTAGATTTGCGCCGCCTCGCCGATTGGGAGGGGTTCGCCCGTGGCGATACCCGTCGTGCCGAGGATTATGCCGCCCAGTATGTTTATTATGGTGATGATGATGCCCGCCACCGCGTCTCCCGCCACGAATTTGCTAGCACCGTCCATTGAGCCGTAGAAGTTGGCTTCGTCCTGAATCTTCTGGCGCCGCGCCTTCGCCTCTTCGTCGCCGATAAGCCCCGTGTTGAGGTCGGCGTCGATAGCCATTTGCTTGCCGGGCATAGCGTCTAGGGTGAAACGCGCCGTAACCTCGGCGACACGCGTCGAACCTTTTGTGATAACCTTAACGTTGACTACTATGATGATTACGAAAACGACCGCGCCGACGACCATATTGCCGCCCGCCACGAACTCGCCGAAAACGCGGATTACCTCGCCGCCGTCGCCCGTACTCAAAATAAGGCGCGTCGTCGAAATGTTAAGCACAAGGCGATACAGTGTCGAGATAAGCAGGATTGTCGGGAAAAGCGACATATCCGTTGGCTCGTCGGCGTAGATTGAGGCTATAAGGATAACCAGCCCGACAAATATGTTAAGCATAAGTAAAAAGTCCATAACCCTAGGGTCAGGCGGAATAATTATAAGAGAAATTATGGCGACTACCAAAACGCCTACTACGCCTTTTTTAATTAAATCCAATCTCGAACTACCCATAAACTTTTGTACACCACCTAAGGTTAAAAATACATTCATATAATTTTATCACAAAAATTCAATTTAGAGTAGTATTTTTTTAATTTTTTTGGTACAATGTAAAAACATAGGGTTGAATGGGGTTTAGGTATGGATAAAATATTTGGTTATAACGGGTATGTGTATAGATTTGGCAACGCCCTTTGGGAAATAATCGTGTTCAGTTTCCTTTGGACGATTTTTTCGATACCGATTGTCACTTGCGGGGCGGCGACGACCGCGCTTTATTATGTCGCCACGCGCCGTATCTCCGACAGGGGCGGCTATATTTTCCGCGACTTTCTGAAGAGTTTCAAGGATAATTTCAAACAGGCGACAAAAATCTGGTGCGTGATTTTGGTCGCGGCGGTTATACTATGCGCCGACGTGTACCTTTTAATATACACGGACGTTATGGGGATTTCGCTCGGAATGAAACAATTGCTGCTCGGTATACAAATATTCTTTCTGTTTGAAGTCGCCGCAAACACTTTGTATATTTTCCCTGTTATGGCAAGGTTTGACATGGACACGAAGACGGTTATCAAAACCTCCGCGTTTATGGCACACAGACACCTCCACATAACAATCTCTCTGCTCCTTATGTTCGCCGTCCTCTTTTTCGGCGTAATCTTTCTAAGAAACTGGCTTCTCGTGTTTATTACGCTATTTTGGTCGGGGCTTTTCGCCTTCGGCGCGTCCTACCTTTTTATGCACGTCTTCAAGATTTACCGCCCCGAAATGGACAAGCCCGACGATGATATAACAGGGGGCAAAGATGGAAGATTCAAATAATTTCAAGGTACTTATGACGCTTATGGGAATGGAGATAGGCGGGGCGGAGACGCACGTCCTCGAACTCTGCAAAGAGCTTAAGCGAAGGGGGGTATCGGTCTATGTCGCGTCAAACGGCGGAGCGTATGAAAAGGAGCTTAAGGACGCGGGGGTTGTGCATTACAAAGTCCCCTTGCACAACAAACGCCCGCACAACCTTGTTTCGGCGTATTTTGCTATCAAAAAGATTATCATAGAAAACGACATAAAGTTGGTACACGCCCACGCGAGAATACCCGCTTTTTTGTGCGGGCTTTTACGCAAACGAATGCAATTTCGGTTCGTCACGTCGGCGCATTTTATGTTCGTGAGTACGTTCGCGTATAAGTTTCTCACGGATTGGGGCGAAAAGACGCTCGCGGTCAGCAACGACCTGAAACAATACCTGATAGATACATACAATGAGGACGAAAAGAATATAACCGTGACGGTAAACGGAATCGATACGGACAAGTTTTCGATGAAAACCGCCAAAACGTATGGAAAAAAGATTGTCTGCGTGTCAAGGCTCGACAAAGAACCCGCCGCGTTTATACATATTTTGGTTGAGGCGGCGGAGGAACTCGCGGAATACGGCGCGTCAATAACGATTGTCGGCTCGGGGACGGAGTTCGCGAAAATCGCGGAACACGCGGAGGAGGCAAACAAACGCGCGGGCAAGCGCGTCGTGAACCTTACGGGGGCCCGCACGGACATAAATAATATTTTGCGTTCGGCGGATATTTTTGTCGGGATAAGCCGCGCCGCGCTTGAAGCTATGTCCTGCGAACTGCCCGTGATACTTGCTGGGCCGTATGGGTATATCGGACGCTTTGACGAGAGTACGCTCCCTGTTTGTATCGAAACGAATTTTACCTGCCGAGGGCAAAAGCCCGTGACCGCCGCGGAACTTACCGCAGATATCCTTGCGTTGCTGGAGGAAACAAAGGTTTGGGCGAAACTCGGGCGATACGGACGGCAAATTGTCTCTGAAAGGTACTCTGTCGAAAAAATGTGTGAAGACGCACTCTTTGTGTATAACTCAATGCGTGTGTATAACAAAAAGTATGATTTTTGCGTGTTCGGGTACTACGGCTCAAACAACAACGGCGACGACGCGCTGCTTAAATCAGTTATAGACGATTTGCGGGAAAAACGCCCCGACGCGAATCTTATCGTGCTTTCGCGAAAACCCAAGGAAACAAGCCAAAATTACAATACGCGTTCAGTGTATCTTTTTAACCTGCCCGTCATATACTCACTCCTCAAGGACGTTAAGGTGCTTATGAGCGGCGGCGGGACTCTTCTTCAGGATTTGACGAGTACGCGGAGTCTGGTTTACTATTTGCTTGTAATAAAACTGGCGAAAAAGCGGGGGGCGCGGGTAATGCTTTACGCGAACGGAATCGGACCCGTTCAGAGCGCGAAAAACCGCGCGCGTATTACGGAAACTCTTAGGATTGTCGATTTAATTACGCTTAGGGACAAACAATCCTATGACTTTTTGAACGAATTGGTCGCGAACCTAGAGGAGAAACCGCCCGCCTACCTCACGGCGGACGCGGCGTTCGCCCTCAAAATGCCGCCTCTTTTGGATTACGACGATTTGCCCGACGCGAAATATTTTGTGGTCTGCGTGCGTTCGTGGAATCACCTCAACCCTCAATTTGACGAACATATTTCGGCGTTCGCGGACTACGTGACTTCACATTACGGATATACCCCCGTGTTTCTCGCGATGCAGCCTTGCGACACGGAAATTTCGCAGAAAATCGCCGGCAAGGTGAAGGGCGATACCGTTTGTCTGGGCAAAAATCTGTCCACGGAAAAAATCCTCACCCTAATGGCGCGGGCGGAGTTCGTCATCTCGATGCGCCTCCACGCGATTATTTACGCGGCGCGGACGGCTACCCCCTGCATAGGATTGGTTTACGACCCAAAAGTCGAGGCTATGATGAAGATTATCGAACAAAATTATTATTTAAGCGTCGAAAATACCGACCATAATATATTAATAGGATACGCCGTAGCAATCGCCGAAAACCGCGAGAAAATCAAGGCGCGGATTCGGGCTGGCGCAAACGAGCAAAGCAAACGCGCCGCGCAAAACGTCGCCTACGCGCTTGCGCTTTTGGACGCGGAGGAATTTTGATTTATTTTTGAAGGAGTTGTCTGCAATGGGTAATTTGGCGGAAGAGTACTTTGACGAAAGACCGTATGAGATTTTGGACGGCGAGATTTTTTATATGGCTTGTCCGACAATAGCTCATAACCGCGTTAAAGGAAATATTTACAACATTTTCAAAAATTTTCTCAAAGGCAAAAGGTGCGAAGTATTTCCCGACCCCACAAGTATTTTTTTCAGCAAGAAAGATGTGGTAATTCCAGACGTTATGGTAGTGTGCGACAACAATATCATTAAGCGCAACGGAATACACGGCGCACCCGATTTGGTAGTTGAGGTACTTTCGCCCTCCACAGGTAAAAATGATAAAAGCTATAAAAAATTTTTATACGAAAAGCACGGGGTAAAAGAATACTGGATTGTCAACGCGAACGACCCTTCAGTTGAGGTATATTTATTAAGAGACGGAGTATATGAATTGGATAATATATATTATCTATATCCCGACTATACACTTGAAAATATGACGGACGAGGAAAAGGCGAAAATCGAGACGGAGTTTACGACATCTTTGTACGGCGACGAGCTGAAAATACAGATTGCGGACGTTTTTGAGAACGTCAAATAAAGAGGGCTAATATGAGTAATTTGGCGGAAGCTTACTTTGACGAAAGACCGTATGAGATTTTGGACGGCGAGATTTTTTATATGTCTTGCCCGACGACTTCTCATAATCGCGTTGTGAGAAACATTCAAGCGATGTTCTTTAACTTCTTAAAAGGCAAAAGGTGCGAAGTTTTTCCAGATAACACAAGCGTTGTTTTTAGTGACAAGGATATGGTAATACCCGATGTTACGGTGGTTTGCGACCCTAATATTGTCAAAGAGGACGGAATACACGGCGTGCCTGATTTGATAGTCGA
>BNUF01000088.1 GCA_025997155.1 Clostridia bacterium | reverse complement strand
GTTTTAAGCGCGGCGTGGTCGCCGTAGCGGTCGATAACGATATATTCGCTGTATTCGCGGATTTTTTCGATAATGAACTCCGAAAGCGGCGGCGACACCACAGTCCGCGAGCCGTCGGACGCGTGTACCGCCCCCTCAATCGAACCGCCTCCGCACAAAAGTATCCGCGACATCTGGTCGAGGGTCATTGCGCGTGAACTCACAAATTCTTTAACTCCGCTGATAATATCCTGCGCCACCGCTTCCTTAGCCGCATTCAAAAGCTCGCTCACGTCCTTGTACGCCCCTTGAATCCTCACTTGCCCCGTAAGTACGGCTGCCTCCAAGTCCTCGTCCGGCGGGTGATACGCGTATTTTAATATCAAAGAGGTTTTAAACCGCCCCGCGACCGCGTTTCCCGCCGCTTTTATGGTGTAGATGTTCTCCCCGGCGTAACGCAATTTTTCAAAAACCACAATGTCCGTTGTGGACGCGCCTATGTCAAGGGTCAAAACCTTGCTTTCCTTGCAAGCCTTGCCCGTTCCCGTAAGGCTTCCGCCGTCGATATTAAGCACATACGCCATAAACGCGGCGTGTCCCTCGTCCTTGATGTGGATATTGTCGAAGCGGATTTTGAGCGACTTTCCGAGACGGTGAAACGTCACCTCAAACTCCCTGTGCAAAATATCCGCGACCGCCTTGTCCAAGCCCTCTCTGCCCGACTGCATAGGCGGAACGAGTATATAGACGTTTGAAACGAGTATGCCCGTGTCGCTTCTGTCGCTTTCAGAAAATGCGTAAAGCCCCGATAACGCCGCCGAAAGAACTATACTGTAATAGTTTATGGGCTGTTTCATTTTTTCTTTAAGCCCGTCTGGTTTGAGGGTTTTAAGTGTGTTCTCCTCCGCTAAGCTCCCCATATAAAGGTGTACGGGGAAAATCGGCTCTTTGATTTTAGGGATTTCCACACGCGAACCGTCCGTGTTTGTGATAGAAAAATCCAAATTGTCCTCATAGCTCGTCCTGTCGTCGCCTTTGGGCTTGCCGCTTATAGCAAGTGTGTAGTTGTTCGGGGCTGTGCGTATCTTGTAGGATTCGCTGCTGATATAGCGCGTCTCGGAAGCCCCCATATCGACGCAAAGATGTTCAAGTATCATAAACTGTCCTCCTCATAATAAAGATGATTTTTTACATAACTTTTACGTCGTAGCCCTTGATAGCCTTGCTTTCGTCCGCACTCGGACTTTTGAAGAACCTTGCGTATTGTTCGAGGGAATCGCCGAAACAGTCGCGGTCGCTGTAGCTTTGCTCCGCGTTATTTAGGGTATCGGGCAGGACATATTGATTAAAGAACTCCCGCGCCGCGCCTTTGTAGTCGGCTTTTATCTCGTTAAGAGAGAATTTCGGCGCGGTGCTGACGTGCATACCGCCCGAAAAAGTCGCGTTAAACATTTCCATAAGCTTAAGCAATGTGATTACGATGTCGCCCGTTCCAAGGTAGGGTTTGTACAGGATACAGTCCGATTTTCGGCGTTTTTGCTCCTTATCGATAAGAAGTTTTTCGGTATGAAACACGACCGCGAAACTTCCGCTTGCGGCGTTCGCCGAATCAAGTATCTTCATAAGGTCGCCGCGCAAACCGCCCGTGGTTAAACGCCCCGAGCCTGTTTCGGCTACCGCCAGGATATACGCTTTGCTCCTGTACATAAGGTTTGAACGCACTTCGTCAAGGCTTGTGGTGTATGAAACGGGGCTTATCTTCGCGTATTCGTACAAACTCCCCCCAATCCTCCGCGCCCGTTCGTCCGCTAAGATAATCAGGTTGTAGTCCTCTCCGTGTTTAAGCGCGAAACTCTTTGAGGGCGCGGGTTGAGCGGACTGTGGGCTATGCGTGTCGTTGTTTTCGTCGGATTCATTGCCGTCTTCGTCGTCATATTCGTCCTCATCTTCATCATTGGATTCAGTAAATTCGCCTTGTTTTTCAGTTATTTCCTCTGCTTTTGCCGTATCTGTCTTTTTTCTCAAAATCAACACCTCCTACCTTATGACGTAATAAATCAGCTTGCCTGTTACGCCCCTCGCTCCAAAACCTTTGTTTGTGTAGGACGCTTTTACGTCAAAATTGTCGCCCGTATCATATGGATTAGGCACATCTCCCGTGCCTATGCCCGAAACTCTGTTAGTCTGCGAAAACCGCGTAACCTGTTGGTACGCCTGAGTAATGCCGTGATATGATATGTCCACCGTGAAATCAACGTCAACAACCATTACCTTTGTTCGCTCCATTTCTCCCGCGCCCGCGTTTGCGAACAGGCGCGACGGTTCAACATACGTCATATCAAGAAAAGTGTCCTGCCCCGCCGAAGTGCCTAAATCACAGACGGTATAGGCGAAATTGGATATGTGAAAACTTTCGGGATAGACATAAAATCCCGCATAGTCAATGTACGGCTCGCCCGCGCCGCTGATATAAAGATTGGCGGCGGTCCCGCCCTCGCCGTTAGCGAGGTTAGAGGCGAAATTCCACCGCGCAATGCGTTCGATTGCGGCGCGGTCAAGATATGTTATACCCTGATTAAGCGGGGTTATAAGGTTTTCGCCGAACAGCTCGTTGCCGTTAACGCCGCTGTTTTTATACCGCGAAAGGTTTTCCCAGTAACCGTCGTAAGTGTTTACGAAACTCTGAAACTCGCCCGAACTTGTGTAAAGACTAGCAAATACGGCTTCGGGCGACGCTCCCTCGTAAAACTCTCCCGAAACAAACCCTCCGCCTTCACCCGACACATTAGGCTTATTCCCCACAAGCCCCGTACCGTCTGTTTTATACGTTTCCTGCCCGTAATACTCACAAGCTTTCTCAACCGAAATCCGCAAAATTTGATTAAGCGAGTTTCCCGTGTTTATCGCGTTCAGGTTCTCAAAAAACAAGACTGTAACCACCAAAAAGAGGATTAAGCCGCCAAAAAACAAAATCACGTTCTTAGCCATTTCCAAGACCTCTCTTTTTTTCAAAAATCATATGGGTTTTACCGTAAGCCCAGAAACGCCTCTTTCCTCTGAAACCGCAAGTTCCCTGACGGCGATCCAACGTGCTATATTCCCTAAAAGGCACAGATTATTCCTGTAATAGGGATATTCCATATATTCGGGTAGGTGAGCGTACACCAATTTCTCGCAAAATTCAGCCGAGCTATGCAGGCGGTCGGGTGAAAAGTCAGGTGAAAGTGCCGCCAAGCCGTGAAAAAGCGCGGTATGGAAAGTATCAAACGCGTTAATAGTATAGCAAGAAACGAAATCACAAAAAGCTAATTCAGCTTCAATCTCGTTGGTTATAGGCATAGGTTGCTCCGAGAGCTGACCTAATAACTCGTCTAATTTTGTAGAATATCGTTTAAGGTCTTTAACCTCTTTGTCAAAGAAAGCCTTTTTTTTCGCATCATCGTCTTCCTCAAAAATATCATTCCAGTACATAAATTTACCCCTCCATAATAAAAGGACGTGGTAATCACGCCCTTTACTCTTGTTCTCCTCTTATTTTCCGCCACACTTTACACCTAAAAAATCAACGTCATTTTCATAAAGTATTCGTCCAATTTCAAATATAACGCCAAACTCAAAACTCGCCGCAAGGCACTTTTCGGGCTTCCCGATGCGTGAAACATAGTTTTGCCCGTCAAACTCTATTTTATCGTACAAGAATGACAGGTCTATGACTTTATTATGAGCATTTACATTAGCAGTTGGCTCGCTTGTTATCGTGAGTTCTCCACAACCTTTGACCCTGCCAGTTTCTATTGAGTGACGCCCATCGTTCGTAGGTATAGTTAGTCCAAACGGAAGAAGAACCATAACTTCGTGCGTATTACAATTTTCTTTCCAAGTATTTTTTGCCGTTCCGACTTTTTTGAAACTATTTTCAAGTTTTTCTACACTCCACGAGTTGCACAAAAGAGGAATAGCGTTCAAGTTAAGTTTCATATCCGCAATAATTATGTGTTCTTTGAGCCAGTATGAAGATAGTTGCGGGTCGGACAATGAACCTCGCCTAATGTCTGTTATACTATAAAACGCATTTCTGTTTGCTGTGAACAGTCTGTGTCCGCAAAACTCTTCTATATCGGTGGGTTTTAGCGTTTCAGCGTAAATAGTACGCGTAAACCGTTCGTATGAAATTTTATCCGCGAAAATCCGAATAAGGTTGTGAATGGGGTACAGTCCGTTCGCATCTTTACTTTGGTCTCCCCAGCCAACACACCAAGCAAAATCAAGTATCTTTCTTAATTTTGCGGCATTGTCGAGTTCCGTACAGTCATTTTCAAAATCCATATTAAATATCACTCCCTCCGAACCAGCATAGCAAAACACGATAAGTTTGTCAAGTTTCTGTACTTAAATATCTATGGAATTTCTATTTTAATTTTCAAGGTCGGGATAGTATTTAAGCCCGATTACATTGCGTTCTATGTTTATGGGAATTGTCAGCCGCGCCCGTTTTTGTTCGCGTTTCACTTCGATTTCGCTGTCGCTGAGAATCGTCGCCGTATTAGCGCCCGCTCTGTCGATGCCCGCAACCCCAGTCCC
Organism: Clostridia bacterium; assembly: GCA_025997155.1. Taxonomy (GTDB): domain Bacteria; phylum Bacillota; class Clostridia; order Lachnospirales; family WQUN01; genus BNUF01. Next base: position 4,889 of record BNUF01000088.1, on the reverse strand, counting down.
CTCGGCGGTAAGTTCCGTCGGGGCGAGAAATATAAGAAGCGGCACAAACTCCGCCCGAACTCCCACAACCGTGTCCGCGCCGTACTGCACCCGCGTAAAGTTAGTGCCGTCCGTGAATCTCATATTATGAAGCACATTGCCGCCGCTAATCGTGAGGTCGTTCATCTGCTGTTCAAGCAGGATATGCTCATCGGGCGGTATGTAGTTGTTTTCGATAGTTACGAACATCGCCTCGTTTTGGACGGCGTAAACCCGCATATAGCATAGCGCGAACGTCACCGCGTTTATAAAAAATATCACGAGCATACTGCACCAGATAACCTTGCCGAACCCTTTAATTACTGCCGCCGCTAAATTGTTTCCGAACATATAAAGCCCCCCTTTTTTTCAAAAATTCAAAGAAACAAGGGGCGTTTTGCGCCCCTGTTCTTTGCGTTAAATGTGTTGTGTTTGTTCAAGAGCTGTTGTTACTCGATGCCCTCAACCGCTCCGCCGTTGTAGCCGGATTTTCCCGAAGCGGCGTCTATCCCGCCCGATTGAACATCGCCGTAACCACTGACTGTTCCATCGTTGTTCAGGTCTATTTGAACCCCTGTGGCGCTTTTCACGAGACCCTCCGTCGCGCCTGTTCCCGCGTGCTGTATAGCGGGAACGACGACGTTTATGAGGAAAATTACAAGAAGCGCGACCGCCACGGCGCCTCCAAGAATCGCAATAATTACCGAAGGTTTTACCATAATATCACCTCTTTTACCGCCAAAATTTTAGGAGAATGAACTGCGGCTCGAACATTCCCGCCCTACACCTCCTTTTGCCGCCAAGATTTTCAGGGGAACGAACTGCAAGCCCGAACGTCCCCATTTATATTAAATCCCGAATGTTCCGCGAGCGCCTGATAAATTCGGGATAAACATAAACCAAATGCAAAGCCCCACAACCTGAACCAATACGAGCATTATGAAATAAGATGATATGTTAGCCTTGCGAATCAGCCTTTCCGTGTTTTTGCGGATAACTTGCCGCCTCCGTTCCGTGAGCTGCGTGTGAAATCCCAACAGCCCCTCTGTGATGTTAGCCCCCGCGTGGAGTTGTGACACGAGACGCGTAAATTCAAGCACTTCGGGAACGTCGCGGTAGTCGGCGGCAATTTTGAGCATTGATTCCTCTGTTTCGCCGTTTTCATCGCCTATATACCCCGCGCAGGAGTCCAAAAACCGCGTCATTTCGGGCGGCGGAGTTGTTCTTAAATAAGCGCGGATTGAGTGTATAAGAGGCGTTGAGCCTTTCGCGAGAAGTCCGTAATGAATCATAAAATAAAAATCGGGGAAACTGTCGCGGAGTTCGTCGTTTAATTTTTCCAACTTATATTGCAGATACATAAGCGGGACGCTTCCAAGCAGTATCACGCTTATAACGGCGACGCCGAGTCCTAACCAAAACCCGACGGCGAACATAAGCAAAACCGAGAGCAAAATCGCCGCTAAACGGCGTAACTGTATGGCGGCGTTCCACTCGTCGGCGTTTATTCGGCGGGGGTTGCCGCGAAACGTCACTCTTAGGCGGTGCAGGCGATAATTGATATAAGTCCGCTTATAGTCGGGAAGCGCGAATACAGAGTTGTTTACGAACTTAGTAATCTTCCATATGAAACGGTTCGCCGAGGCGATTTGCTTGTCGTTAGCCCGTTCCGAAAAAACATCTTTGATTGAACGGCTAAGCCCCTTTGCCGTGCGGGGTGAACGGATTTTAAGGATACCCAAAACGATAAAAACGCAGGCGGCAACCAGTAAAATACAAACGGCAAATTTAAGCCACCCAATCGCGGCAAACTGCCGCATAAGCCAAGTATCCATTTGAGGATACGGGTTGCTTTCGGGCTTGAACAAAGTTGAAATCCACTTCATAAATAAAATTCACCCCCCTAAATCTCACGCGCCCGCAGATAAGTCAGATAAACAAAGATACCCATTGACACAAAAATATCAAATGCAAGACACCATTGCCCCCAAGCCGTATGAAGAAAAAACTGCCTTACATTCGAACTTGAAACCATAAAAAATATCAAAAACAAAATGACGGCGAAGTTTATAATCACAATCTGCATACGAACATTTTCAAACTGCCGTTTCGCCTCCGCCCGAAGTATCATTTTTTCGGTGTTCGTCTTAACAATATCCTGAAACATATCAGCCATACCCTTTGTTTCTTTTTCCTCAAACACAAGGCACTTGTCGATAAACTCCTCCGAAACCCCGCCGAGGGCTAGGGAAAGTTCTTTTAACGCCTCTTGTATGCTGTAATTTTTGTTGTCGATGTTGTCAACGAAGTCAAGAAAATCTTCTTTCACGATTTCGGGAAACACTTCTAAATTCTTCTTGACCGCCGATTTTATGCCGCCTTTCGCGGAGAGTGAGTTAGAGATTATGTTTTCGCTTTCAAGCACCGCCTCAATACGCAAATCGTGCTTGACGTTAGCCCGCGTGTAGAAAGACGCTATCACAAACGAAAGTGTAAGCGGCGAAAACGCAAGCCCGAAAGTGATGTTGTTAAAAATTATCTTAGACGCGACGATACTTACAACGAGCGTCCCCGCCGCCGCCATAAACACGAACGAATAGGGCGTAGCCCCTTTGCGCCTAAGCCCCAAGTCGATTACAAGGTCGTTCAGCAGTCTGTAAAGGTGTACGCGCTTCATTCGCGAGTGGAGCTTGCCTATCTCAAGGCTTCGGTGGTAGTGGATTTCGCGGTTGTTTATCGCCCGCCCCGCAAGTTTCCCCAAAAATGAAAAAATCCTCAGCAAATCGTCGAGGATTGAACGGTTTAGGGCGTTGAAGCAAAATACAAAAGCCAAAATTATCAGCAGGCAAGTGGAAACGACCACCGCCGTGCTGATATTATGCGCGACGTTCTCATAAACGCCGTATGCGCTGTCACGGGTTATCATTTTCTCACCCCATTTTTACGCCGCGATATATCGTTTGTTCACGAAATCAAAGTCAATTTTGCCCGTGTATGTTTCGTTTTCAATGTAGCTGCCGTTTTTATCAAGCTCGGGTTCTTTCGTCAAGAAATCATACTGCGAACGCGGAACGCCCATTAACTTCAATTTATCGATAAGATACGGCGAGATTGCCCCGACGCGCTTATGCGAGCCGTATATTTTTAGGACGTTTCCATTTTCGTCAACATCTGATTCGTCTTCTTGAACAAACCTGAAAATATCTTTAAGAATAGGTTCGTTGGGGTTTTCGGGGTCAACGCCAAGCACCTCCGTAACTTGCAAAACTCGGCGTGTGCCGTCCTCCATAATGCGCTGTACAATGATGATTTTAAGTGCTTGCGTCAAGGATTCAAGGGCGATATGCGGCGGTTCGTTCGGGGATTCCGCTAAGTACGCCGTCAAGTATCTTGATATAGCTATTCTCGCGTCCTCCGCGTGATATGTGCAGTTAAGCGGATGCCCCGCAAGCGCGACTTTCATACCCCGCTTAAACTCGCCGTTTGTGCGGAGTTCGCCGACGCATACCATATACGGGCTGATACGCAAAAGTTGATTGAGGAGATTCTCCATTGTCGCCTTTTCGGCGTCCATATTGCCGTCGTCAACGTCGTTCGCTTCAAGATGTACCACGTCGTTTATCACGTTTCCCGCCAAATCGCGCTGTCTTCCGTCAATCTCAGACGGGTTTTGAAGTATCACGAGCCGTTTATTGTACGGCATTTTTATGAGAATCGCGTTGTTTGTAGTCGTCTTTCCGCTTGCGGTGGGACCGACTGTAACCCACGGAATACCGCCCCTTGTGAACATTGTGAAGAATTTAGCCATAGAATCGCTTATCGTACCGTGCAGCACAATTTCAGGGAGTTCAAACTTATGCGTTTGAAACTTGCGTAAAACGATTGAGCCGTAACGCTCCGTATAAGGACGCAGCGGGTCCGTGCCTATCGCCGTTTCGTGGATTGCCGCCACGCGGTAGCCCTCGTCCGTGCTTGCGCTAACGAGTTGATGAGTTCCCGAAAGCCTTACGTTATCGCCCAAAAGTTTGTTAAACAGCGTCTGCTGTTGTGTCGGGGAATCAAACCTTATTCTGTCGCCGTTTATGTCCGTATACGGCACGAACCGCCCCAACTTCTCAAGCCAAATGTCGCGTTCGTTTATACGGATTTCGTTGACTGTCGGGTCGTTAAGCGCGGTCGTCAGGATACCTCTGTCCGTAATCTCGTTAATCAGCCACTCCATAAGGGCTTGGGTGTCAAGCTGTTTGTCCTCCGTCAAAAACCCCGCCGTAAGCGGGCGGACGTTCATAACGTACTCATAAATCTTGGCTTTTCGGCGTTCTTGTTTCTCCTGATGCCCTAAATGCCTAAACTCGTCGTTGAACTCGTGCAGATATTTCCGGCAGTCCGTAAGCGTCGATTTTTTGCTCGTTTCAATGATGTCATTGCCTTGCGTAATCACGCTCCCGCCGTTTTTTATGCGTTTGCGTATCAATGTTTCAACTGTGTATGCCATTTTTTAGTCTTCCTCCCCGCTCCCTCTTTCGCCCCGATTACCCGTTTTACGGGTTTTTCGGGCATTTCCCGTCTTTCGCGCACTGCCTTTCGCAAAGGGGTCGCCGCCTGAAAATTCGGCACAAATCTTTCTTTCACCAAGACAGCCTTTTTAGAAACAGGATTCGCCTTAATCGTCCTTTCTTTGAGGTGTCTTGTTCCGAAAATTCCGAACTTAAACAGCGTGATTTCGCCGCCCGCCGCCATAATCGATGTGAGTTCGCCCAAAAACAAGTCAACGACCTCGCCGACCTGCTTGCACGAAAACTCGGTGTTTTCGGATATGCGCTGTATCAGTTCCGTTTCTGTCATTCTATCACCTTTTCTTGATTTACGCC
>BNUF01000087.1 GCA_025997155.1 Clostridia bacterium | reverse complement strand
CCGTTAAATCTTTCGGGTGGCTCGTCATAAACCGCACGCGTTCTATCCCGCGTATCCCGTTAATCTTTCGCAAAAGCCCCGCGAACCCCCCTTTGTTGTAGGAGTTCACGTTTTGCCCCAAAAGCAGCACCTCGATAACGCCGTCCTCTGCAAGAACCCTGATTTCCTCCAGAATCTCCGATTCGGGGCGGCTTCGTTCCCTCCCGCGAACATACGGAACGATACAATACGTACAGAAATTATTACAGCCGTACATAATATTCACCGAGGCGCGAAATTTCTCGCTCCGTTTGGCGGGCAATTCCCCCGCGCCGTCGCTCTCCTCCCATATATCAACCACCGTATCGCCCGTTTCCTCATTAGTCTTAAGCAATTCGGGCAATTTATGCATATTAAAAGTGCCGAAAATTATATCGACATTCCGATACGACTTAAGTATCTTTCCGACAACCGACGACTGCTGCATCATACACCCGCAAAGGGCCAGCTTGAACTTCCCGCCCCTCTCGCGGCGGTTTTTCTGTATCCCGATATTCCCGAAAATCTTGTTCTCCGCGTTTTCGCGCACGCAACAGGTATTGTAGAGCAAAAAGTCCGCACAATCAGGATTCTCTGCGGGAACATACCCCATACCCTCCAAAACCGCCGACAATTTCTCCGAATCCGCAAAATTCATTTGACACCCGAAAGTCGCTATATAATAGGTTTTGTCCATAGTCCGTTCCTTTTCCTAAAATTTCTTGTATTAGCATATACTATTATATCACAAATTTTTTAATTTTTAATTGCGTCTTTACAATAAAACTGATATAATGAACAGTATGACTTTTATTATAAAAAAAATTTTAAGGAGGAATATATGGCTCAGTTTAAGTATCAAGCTAAAAACGCGGCGGGCGCTAACGAAACAGGCACGGCTGACGCGGAGAACCTGACCGAACTGCGGCGCGTACTGTTGGAGAAAAACCTCTACATGGTCTCCGCCGACGAAATCCGCGACAAAAGCGGCAAAACCAGCAACAGACGGCTTTCGCTCAAATCCTTGTCGATTATCTGCAAACAGTTGACGTCAATGCTTAAAGCGGGCGTGACGCTGGTGCGTTCTCTCGACATTTTGTACCAACAAGCCGAGGACGACAAGATGAAGGCGGTTATGCGCGACATTTACGAGGACGTGCAAAAAGGCGATATGTTTTCGGTCGCGCTTATGAAACAGGGCGACAAATTCCCGCCCGTTATGATAAGCATTGTTCAATCGGGCGAGGCGAGCGGTAATCTTGAAGAATGTATGGGGAAACTCGCGTCCCAGTTCGAGAACGACAACAGGACGCATATGGCGGTCGTTTCCGCGATGGTGTACCCTGCGGTACTTTTGGTATTAATCCTTGGAGCTGTTGCGGTACTCTTGATTTTCGTTATGCCGACTTTCGTTGAAATGTTCGCGGATTCGGGTGCGGCACTTCCCAAACCGACACAAATAGTAGTCGGATGCAGTAACTTCCTTGTGGCGTACTGGTTTATAATCTTCCCCGCTATCGGGCTCGGCATCTATTTCCTAAGACAATACCTCAAAACCGTTAAAGGAAATCTCTGGAAATCCCGTCTCTACCTCAAAATTCCAATCGTTAAACAAGTGGTGACGAACCTTGCGTCAGCGCGTTTTTCGCGTACCTTAGCAAACCTTGTCAGCAGCGGTATCCCCCTTATAAACAGCATCGAGATAACCGCGCGCGTCGTTGACAACGCCGTTATCGAACAGTTACTTATGGATATGCGCGACGATATCCGCGTCGGTATGCCCCTTTCCTACGGAATCAAAAAAATCGACTGCTTTCCGCCCGTCGTATACTCCATGGTGGCCATAGGCGAAGAGTCGGGAGATATCGACCAGCTCCTAGACAACCTCGCGGACTATATGGACGAAGAAGTATCAACCTCGATAGCGCGTCTTATGACTATGCTTGAGCCTCTTTTGACAGTCGTAATGGGCGGCGCGGTAGGGTTTATCGTCGTTGCTATGATTCTCCCCATTTTCGGCGTATACGAAACGGTCGGTTAATAATCACAGGAGGTAAATTATGCCAATTTCTCTAGATATAGGCACTAAACAAGCAAAAGTGGTACAGGGCATACCAAAAAAAGACAGCGTAACGGTAACTCAGGCGTTCGCCGTGAAAATCCCCAACGAGTTGTCGATTGGCTCGCCCGCCACACAGGTTACAGGAATGATAACCATACTTAATCCCGCTGTAAAAAACAATAACGTACCCTTAGCACAGGAATGTTCAATCACCGTTTCGGACGACAAGTTTCTTATCCGCGACGTCGTAACGCCAAAGGGCAACTATGACGAAATCAAGGGTATGGCGACACAGGAACTTATCGCGACCTACAACATCAACCCGGGCAACGTGACCGAAATCAAGATTTTGGGCGACGCCGAGGAGGACAAGGTAAACGTCCGCGCCGCGTCCCTAGACCGCGCCGTCGTCGACGCGTACCTTGACATGACTAGGAACATAAAAATGGTTCCGAAATCGCTTAACTACCACTCCAACTCCATAATCAAACTGCTCGCGAAATGGCCGCAAATAAACGGAATTTCTTTAACGAACAAAGGCTTTATGCTGATTGACTGCGGAATGTTCTCCTGTATCCCGCATATTTTCGGCGACAACGCGCACCGCGTTTCGCGCTATCTCCCCGTTGGTTTCACGGACCTTTACTACCATATGCAAAAACGCAGCGCGATGAGCGACTTCACGGACGCGGTTGCAAAAACCTATGAGCCTGTTTTCGACCAAAGCAGCGAGGAATATCAGGCGATGCCTAAAAACATTGTCGACCAAATCGAGAGTTTCCTCCGCCGTTTCACAGACGAACTCACAAAGCTCATACGTACAATCCCCCCGACCGCCTCCGGCGAACGTGTCGATAACATATTCCTGTACGGCGGCAACTCCAAAATACAGGGGCTTGACCAACGCCTGACCGAGATTCTCGGCGTGCAGACTTCCGTAATAACTTCCGTCTCAAACATAGAGATGAAACAAAACAGTGACGAACTTGTGTATTTCCTTAACGCAATCGCCGCGCTTTTAAACCAATAGAAAGGGAGTGTTTTGATGAGAGAAATGAACTTTTTCAGCGATTACGTGATTGGAATTTATCGCGCAAAGCGGGAAAATACCTATACGATTCTGGGTTTCGTCGGCTTTATACTCATACTTGGCGCGGGATATCTGTTCTTTCTGAATATCCAAAACGATGTGAACAACCAGATACTCGACCTCGACCAGCAACTGGCGAACCCCGTATTCGTTCAGGCGCGTCAGCAGCTCGCGGAAGAGGAGCAAAAACTCGAGGCGACAACAAATTACCTCATAGCTCTTGGCGAAACAGACAAGAGGTTTGAGGAAATCCACAACTACACCTCGGCGGACAACACCCGTTTCCTTGAAGCGATGCCCGCCGGAACGACCATAACGGAAATAAGAGTAAAAGGCTCAAACATAACGCTGACAGGATATTGCGGCAACCGCGAATTTATCCCCGCGGTTGTCGAAAACCTTGAACAGACGGGGCTTTTTCAAAGGGTCGTCGTCTCGGAGATAACCTTCGATAACAACGCGCAATACAATTTCACCGTGAACTGCGTTCTTGTCGCTGAAGGAGGCGTTTCAAAATGAGCAGATTAAAAACTCGTGACAAAATTATCGTCGCGGCGGTTCTGGTAATCGTCTGTGTCGTCGTGTACCTGAACTACTTGATTTTTCCGATGAGAGACGCTATCGACGTTTCAAAAAAAGAAGTAGAGAAAAAACAAGAGGCGCTAAGGCAAGAACAGGAAAACCAAAGAAGAGTGCCCGAACTCCGCAAACAAAACGCGGAGCTCACGGCAAAGACAATCAAGGCGGAAGAAAAATACCCGAAACTCAACTCCGTTCAGTTTTATATAGACAGAATGATACGTCTCTCTCTGAAAAGCGGTTTGACCCCCTCTTCCATCAACGTCTCACAGCCGACCTACAACGACCTGACAATCGCGAAGACGAACACCAGACCGGTTAAACAAAGCGCGGTATCAGGAGCGCGCAACCTGTACGGAAGCGCGGCGGCTGATTCCGTGGCAAAAGCCAATATCCCGACTTCGGCGACGGGCGGAAGCTCCCAACCGGCGGAGACCGAACCGACAGAACCAAAAGCGGCGAAAGAACCCATACAGCACGACCCGCCCCCGACCGATAACCCAAAAAAATACGTCGTTGCGGACGTTATAAGCGAACTGGGCTTAAAATCCGCCGACCCGAGCGCTCTGTATCAAATGCGGATAATCCCGATTAAAATAGAAATGCTCCCGAACGCCCCCCTGTCCGATTTACAGGCGTTTATCGACAATATCGTCACCTTTGGCGGCGAAGAGGAGGAGTTCGGCGGCAAGGATTTCAGATACGCGGCGCGTTTCACCGACGTTTCCATGAAAGCGGGAGACACTTCCTCTTTCACTTTCTACTTCGCGTCCGTTGACCTGCTTTTCGACCAAGAGTTCAACGACAGTTCGCTGAATTACGAAACGATACCTCCCGCAAACGCAACAAGCGATATATTCCGTCCGTAGTAAAACAAGGTTGACGCAATCTTGCCGTCAACCTTGTTTTTTATTGTCTGCTTTTATACAACATAGTGATTGCCTGTTCCTTCGTAATGTTAAGTTTCGGGTTGTCGTCCGCGATTATTCCCTTTGACACGCCCCATTCCCACGCCTCTTTCGCCCATTCGGAGGGCTTGTCTTTCGCCATATTATTTTTCACCTCCTCAAGAAATTCCGCCCACGTAACGCCCCAAACCCCGCTTCGCAGCTCCCTCGGGCAATCTTTTCCGCTCCACGCGAAATGTTGTTTGACCCGCGAAATATCAAGCTCGTACCGCAAAAGAAGTTCCGCCGCAAGTTCCGCCGCGTTCCCGCAAGCAAGGGCAAACCCCGCCTTGTCGTTGTCGCAAATCTCAATGGCGATACTCTCAAAATTCCCGTTCCCGTTTCCGTCCCCCGCGTGCCAGCACGCCGAAGTGTCCTCAAAGGACTGCCAAATCTCGTCCGCGTCAACCGTATAATGCCAGCTCGCCTCGCGAGTACCCGAGCCGCCGAATTGATAGTCGGCGTGCATTTTCGCGTTAGCGTCCTTCGCGGTATTCCCCGTCGTGTGAATCGTCACATATTCTATCCCTCTAAGCGGCTTATTCGGATTGTTCTTAAGCCCCGCCTTGCATATCTTTCTATTTATCTTCATCAGAATAGTTCACCCCCTCACCCTTATCATCGTCTTTTCTGTTTACCTGCCTAAGCAAATCCCGAAGTTTCTTCGGAACAGGCACGCCGAGTTTCACCGCGTTTTCAAGTATGCTTATCCCCTCGTTGCTGGCGTAAAAAAATATCACCGCGTCCCGCACCAAATCCCCTTGCGGAGCGAACGCCGTATCCACCACGTTCGCCACAATCACCAAAAGAAAAATCAACACCTTCTTGAAAATCCCCCGAAACCCAATCTCGCTGCTAAGCGTCCTGTCATAAAACGCGCACATAAGCCCCGTAAGATAATCAATCACCACCAAAACCACAAGAGCCTTCAAAAAACCGTCATACCCGCCGAAAAGCCCCCCGACCGCCGCTCCGACGACCGCCGTCGCCCCCGAAAAAAGAGGCATCTTAACCATCAAATCATGCACAAACCTCACCCCCTCTCTATACTCCCCATACTATTCAAGCCTTGTACAAAACGCTACTGCGCCCGTATAACCCGCTTAGCCCACCGCCCGTTGTTCTTCAAATATATATCCGCGTTCTTAACCCATTTCCCCTCGTTCTTAACATATATATCAACGGTGTTCGTCCATTTCTCGTTATCCTTAAGGTAAATCTCTATATTACAGCTGACGGGAAACGGCGGACTGCTGTCAATCTTCTTGCCGAAACTCTTCGGCACGGGAAGCATAGCCGACCTAAACACAAAATTATCGTCCGTTATACCCCGAGACGCGAGAAACTCCGTCTTTCCGCAAAAAACGTCGTAGATTTCCCCCCAGCACTTAAGTTCCGACGGCGGTTCGCCCCCCTTATAAGTAAGCGCGTAGGATTCCCCGCCGCTCCCGCTCCCGCTCACACTCGGGTCGCCGTCGTTCGCCCCCGTGTAGCAACAGCTCACAAACCTTTCGACCCCCCCGAGAATCTCAACGGGACAGCTCTGCCCGTATTCCGCAATCAGCGAAACGGTGTTCACCGAATCCGCCCTCACAAGAAGATAGGGGTGTTCCGACTTCACATAAACAAACGAATCCACCACCCCTATCAAATGCAAAATCGAAATATACCCCGTCACGTTTCCTTTTTTCAGGCAAAGATTCTTGATTATTTTCTTCGGCGAAATCGGCATAGCCGATAGAAAAAAAACCTGCCCCGCCGTATTGTTAAAAACCGCGTTCACGGTAAGCCCCGCGCAGTCTATCTCATACTGTTTGTTTTGGCTCAAAAGCGTTATCGGATAAACCAAAATCAACCCGCCCTTTTCCGAATAAAAATCCAGTTTAGAGTTCTCAAACTTAACCTTAGTCCCGCTCTGAATACTTGTATCCGATAGAAAAAGAGTCTCGCCGCTGTCGCCAAAAACATATTGTTTGAATTCAAAGTCCTTAATCAAAATATCTTTTGCCCCCACGGAATACGGACGCAGCCTGTCCGCCCCCGTGCGTCCGCCGTTATCCCAAAACACGTCCGTAATCCCCGCGAACGTAAGCGACATAGCTCCCTTAAGAGTTCCGTTCATAACATAAAAATCCACGTTCGGGTAAGGGGAAGCAAACGGAAACGAATTAGTCGACCTCAAGGACTCAAGCGTATTTCCGCATAAATCAAGTCTTACTGTCCCGCTGAAGTCTCCGTTTGTATTCCTCCAAAACCCTGAGTACTCATAGTTCGCCGGAATCGTAATATCCGCCCTAATATTTATAAGAACAATCCCGCCCGGGTACGGCAAATTTAATAACCAGTTGGTGTTGTAGCCGGGACTTGGGGGCATTTCGGTAACTGACATAGCTTTAAAATCGTCGAAGGTATAAATCTCATAAATCGTCATCTTCTTCCGCCTCCGCGTCTTCGTCCACCACAATGTCCTCATCGTTTAGCTTACGCGGAACAAAGGCGATATCCCCCTCTTCCCCAAACGAATCCTTAGGCTTTATCTTACGCACGTAATGGTGTGGCTTCTCAAGCGGAAACCAGTCCCCCGTCCGCAAATCGTGCCAAAAATACCCGTCGTCCGTAATCTTAATCCCGTACTCAAATCCCGCGTCCTCCCCCTCGCGTTTCGTATACGTAAAATACATACCGTTCACAGTCTTGTAGATACTCCCGACGCCGTTTCCGTCCAAGTCCCCGATACCGTAGGTATCGACAGGAATAGTCACTCCGTTTTTAAGCACAAACGCCTCGGTCTTTCTCGGATAATCCTCAAGCGTCCGCCGCACCTTGACGCGGTAAACCTCCCGATACGCCTCGTACAGCTCCGAAACCGCCGCGTAACTCTCCCCGTTATACGAAAACTCCCCGACGTTCTCCGCCGTAACTTTCTGTATGTCGTTGTTCCAAAGAATCGGGTCGGTAATCGTGAAATACTGATACGCCCCGTCGTCTTCAGAAACCGCCGTCCAATAAATCTGCTCCCCCGTCGGAAGTTTGAAATCGACGACCTCCGTCTGGCTTAAAACCGCCTCCCGAAACTCGATATGCTGATTGTATATCCGAATATAATACCGTCGCCCGCCGGACGGATAATTCCTCCTCGGGTCAATAGCCGAAAAATTAGTCTCAAGCCACTCCACCCACAAGTCCCGAATCCACGCGACGTTTATCATAGCCGTCCCCGCCGACAAAACGTCCGTCTTAAAAACCTCAAGCACCGCGTTATTAATCACGGTAGACGAATTATCGATAACGGTCTCCGAAACAGCCTCCGTAATCTCCTCAAGGTTAATATCGGGCGGCTCATAATCATAATCCTTCATCTTCTTGATATAAAAAAACAAGTCCTTCTTGACTCGCCCAATCACCGCCGTGGTGTTTATCGGCTCATACGGATACTTGTCAAGTTTGATTATCCTCCGCGCCGCCCCCTCAAGCCGCACGTCGTCCCCGATACCTATTTCCGTCCCCGTGTCGATTATCTCCGCCTCATACGTAACGGGAACAACGTCAATCCGTTCAGGGTTCGCCGCGCTGAACTCAAACTGCGCCCGCGCCAAAAGCATTTGCGCGTCGTCGATATGCGAATAAGTCCGCGTCCCCTCCTTCACTCCGTATAGAGCGATATTAGGACTGTCGATATAATCCCGCCCCGCGACGGACGTAATCGGCATATCGTTCTTACCGTAAGGAACAAGCCTAGTCACAACGTCAAAAGGATTCTCCTCCCTCTTGACACTCTTAAGATTATGCTGCGGTCTAAGCGTCAGCCCCGCGTCCCGCCCGATGCGCGAAACAAGCCCCACCCTCCAGTTGTCCCTGTAAATTTCGCCCTCCCCGATATTCTCAATCAGCATCTTAACCGCCTTATCGGGCGTAATCTTAGAAACCTCAAAAAAATCCGTCAGCTTAGTCATTGGCGTCATTCCAAGCGCGCTTATCTCCCCCGCGTTCAAAACGTGAAAACAAGTCCCGCTAAACGCCGCCCCAAACACAACCTGCGCCGAAACCCCAATCAAATTATCAATCCGCCGTATATGATAATTCTCGTTGTCCGCGTAAACGTGTACCGCCGTCACCAAAAGCATCTCCACGCCCTTTTTTGAATACTCAAGAACGCTTACCCGGTACGCCTGCCCACAGCACACGACAATCATATACTCTTTAATCAATAACGCTTTCGGGTCGTTAAGCGGATACCCGAAATGCAAAGTATAATCGCCGTTAACGATATGCACATAATGCACGTCCACCGCCTTCTCCAAAACCGCGGCCCCGTTACCCGAAAAATCCGTCTCGTCTCTCCCGTACAGCACAAGCACCCAAACCACCCCCGTCAAACTCCGTAAATATACCTCGGAACATAAGTAAGCACCGCCGACGAACAACTCCCCCCGCCCGAAACCGACAAATAAACGTTATTAACTCCGACCACCACATTCCCAAAATCCCCGCTAACCCTGTTATTAACCCGCGTCCCGACCGTCCCCACAAAATCCGAAACGTCAAACCTCTCAAAATCAATCCGCAGATTATTAAAACCCCCGCTAAACCCAAGCCCCACGCCGTTTCGCTTAACGGGAGCGGGGCGACACAGTTTTCCGCCGTCGGGAGCTGGCGGAGCAAGCCGGTGGTTAATCTTTTTGGGAGCGGGACGGGCGGCAATACTGTGGTTAATTTATCGCTGAACGGCGTGGGGCTTGGGTTTAGCGGGGGTTTTAATAATCTGCGGATTGATTTTGAGAGGTTTGACGTTTCGGAACATAAGTAAGCACCGCCGACGAACAACTCCCCCCGCCCGAAACCGACAAATAAACGTTATTAACTCCGACCACCACATTCCCAAAATCCCCGCTAACCCTGTTATTAACCCGTGTCCCGAC
>BNUF01000086.1 GCA_025997155.1 Clostridia bacterium | reverse complement strand
TGAGTATCGGGGGACGGCGGTGGAGGATAAAAACAATATCACCAATACCCCCCCGGGTAGGAACAGCCCGTACCGGGATCGCTCCATAGAAGAAAACCTGGACCTTCTGGCGCGGATGCGGGCGGGGGAGTTCCCCGACGGGGCCAAAACTCTGCGGGCAAAGATTGACATGACCCACCCCAACCTGCTCCTGCGGGACCCGGTGATGTACCGCATCCGCCGGGAAAACCACTACCGGACCGGGAACACCTGGTGCATCTACCCCATGTACGACTTCCAGCACCCCCTTTCGGACGCTAAGGAGGGAATCACCCACTCCTTGTGCTCCCTGGAATACGAGATCCACCGACCCCTTTACGAATGGTTTATTAACGAGGCTGAGGTGTTTCCCAGCCGCCAGATCGAATTTGCCCGGCTCAATATAACCCATACGGTGCTGTCCAAGCGGTGGCTCCTCAAGCTGGTCCAGGAAAAGTACGTGTCCGGCTGGGATGATCCCCGGATGCCCACCATCGCGGGGCTTAGGCGGAGGGGCTACACCCCGGAGGCCATTCGCAGTTTTATCTCCCAAATCGGCGTTGCAAAGACCGACAGTATGGTAGACATTGCCTTTTTGGAATATTGTCTTAGGGAGGATCTGAACAAGAAGTCTCCCCGGGTGATGGCGGTGTTGCGGCCTTTGCGGCTTATCATCGACAACTGGGGGCCTGAGGACGCAGTAGGTCCTGGCGCCGTTGAAGAGCTTGAGGCGGTGAACAACCCCGAAGACCCGGCGGCGGGAACCCGGAAGCTGCGCTTTTCCCGGGAACTCTGGATAGAGCGGGACGATTTTGAGGAGGTTCCGCCGCCTAAGTACTTCCGGCTCTTTCCCGGTAATTCGGTGCGGCTGCGGTATGGGTATATCGTTACCTGTACGGCCTTCGACAAGGATGCTGCGGGCAGTATTACTGCAGTGCATTGTACCTACGACCCGGAAACCAAGGGGGGGAACGCTCCGGATAACCGCAAGGTGAAGGGGACCATCCACTGGCTTTCTGCGGAGGACGCCGTCCCCATTGAGGTGCGGATCTACGACTACCTGTTCGCGGTGGAGCGGCCCATGGAGGCGGCGCCGGGGAAAACCTTCCTGGACAACATCAATCCTAATTCCCTGGAGACGGTGTCCAATGCCTATGGCGAAAAAGGCCTGGCTGCGGCTACGGCGGGGGATCGTTTCCAGTTTGAACGGCTGGGGTATTTTGTACGGGACCCGGATACGTCCGCGACCGGAGCGCCGGTCTTTAACAAAACGGTGGGGCTCCGGGATACCTGGGCTAAAGCCCTGTCAAAAATCGGGCAGAAAACGGCCCAATAGGAGAGAACTATGATACTACGGGGAAATGTGTATTCGGAGGTCCTGCACCTGTATACGGCGATATCCGTTTTGGCTCCCGATCAGCACTTGGATGAGGGGGCCTACCGGATATGCTATCTCCTCCACGGCCTTCACAATGACCAGAATTCCTGGATTGACAGTACCCTGCTGCAGATCTTTGCCAGGGATTACAATGTTTTGTTCGTTATGCCGGCGGTGGGGAGAAGTTTCTATGCGGATATGAAGCATGGGTACAATTACTATACCTACGTCAGCGAAGAGCTCCCTGAAATATGCAAAAAGGTGTTCAATATATCCGCTAAACGGGAGGATACCGCGGTAATCGGCTGTTCCATGGGGGGATACGGCGCTTTGAAAATTGCCCTGAGTAAACCTGAACAGTACGGATTCTGCGGGGCACTCTCCCCGGCTTGTTTGTTTATTGATGAACACCTTAACGGCCTGCGGAAAAATGCCGACTACTGGCTGAAAACCGGGGGGCCGGAAGCGGAGACAATACTCCGGGATTTCCAGGCCGTCTTTGGTGAGGAGCTTTCCTACACCGACGGGGACGAGATCCTCAAACTGGCGAAGAAAGTTGCCGCCGGATCCGTCCGGATGAAGATCTATGCGGCCTGCGGAACCGGGGATAATCTCCAAAAGGAAAATATACGCTTCAAGGAACTGGTAGAAAAACTGAACCTGGACTATTCCTATGAGGCATGGGATGGCGGCCATGACTGGCTGTTTTTTAATGACGCCTTGAAAAAAGCGTTGCAAGTGTGGCATGCATAGGGTTCCGTTGAATCCTTAAAATTAATAGAAGGAGGTATCGGTATGCCCACATCAAAGGTGTATTTTGCCGATATGCGTTGTAAAGTCGGAGACAGTTTGCTGGATAAACTGGATCGCTTGATTCAGAAGGCCGGTATTGAGCAGATTGATTTTAAACAAAAGTATGTGGCGATTAAGATCCACTTTGGGGAGCCGGGAAACCTGGCCTTCCTCAGGCCAAACTTCGCCAGGGTGGTGGCGGCTAAGATTAAAGCTCTGGGTGGTATGCCCTTCCTGACGGACTGTAACACCCTGTACGTGGGGCGGCGGAACCAGGGGCTTAACCATCTGGACGCGGCGAACGAAAACGGCTACTGGCCCATGTCCACGGGCTGCCAGAATATTATCGCCGATGGTATCCGGGGCACCGATGATATTGATGTGCCGGTGAACGGGGGGACCTATTGCAAGGTAGCCCACATTGGCAGGGCGATCATGGACGCGGATATTTTTATTTCCCTGAACCACTTCAAGGGCCATGAAGCCACCGGTTTCGGCGGGGCGTTGAAAAATATCGGCATGGGAAGCGGCAGCCGGGCAGGGAAGATGGCTATGCACAATGAGGGAAAGCCCCTGGTTAATGCCGGTGATTGTGTGGGCTGTAAGATATGCAGCCGGTTCTGCGCCCATGGCGCTATCAGCTATGACGCCAAAAAAACTGCTTCAATCGATCACAATAAGTGTGTCGGCTGCGGCCGCTGTATCGGTGCATGTAGTAAAAACGCCATTTGTAGCAAATGGGATTCCAGTAACGCTGCGCTGAACGCAAAGATCGCCGAATACACCAAGGCGGTGGTTGACGGTAGGCCCAATTTCCACATCTCCGTGGTAAACCAGGTGTCGCCCAACTGCGACTGTCACGGGGAAAGCGATGCGGCGATTGTCCCGGATGTGGGCATCTTCGCAAGCTTTGATCCGGTTGCCCTGGATCATGCTTGTATCGACGCGGTTAACGCCGCTCCTGCGGTGGGTACCAGTATCCTTTCGGAACGGGAGCAAACCCACAAGGACAGCCACGGAAATGCGGATCACCTTACCGATATTCACCCCACCACGGACTGGCGGAGCCAAATCAGCCACGCGGAAAAGATTGGGCTGGGTAATGGGACCTATGAATTGATTACGATAAAGTAAGAAGAATTGTAAACCACGAACCACACGAAAATCCTATTTGTGTGATTCGTGGTAATATCTTCTTTTAAAAGCGGTAGGTCAGGACCGTCTTAATAAAGTGGTTATCCCGGTACTGACCAAGTTCGCCGTCCTCATCACCGCCGAAAATGCCGCCGCTTAATTTAACGGACACATCGTTTTTGATCCAGGCTATGGAGGGCATAACAAGAAAGCCCTTTTCTTCGATGTCCCAAAGACCGGCAGCCTTGAGTTCCAGTTGGTCCCGGAAAAATTTTTTGGAGAGGATCAGGGTAAGCCGGGTGGAGGTAATATCCTTCCCCTCTTCGGTATCAATGACCAGGGGGTCCTTCCCTATTTTGTCGTGGAAGAGGCGTATGCTCTCGGTAGCCTGGAAGTTCACATTGATACCCCCGATCAGATCCCGGTCAAAGCCGAGGGACCAGGCAAGAGAGGGATTGTAAATATCACCCTTGTCACCCTTGAGGTCTTCGGTAATATTGGCGGCCGCCTCGGCGCGGACATTAAAACCGAAAAGCACCTGGGCGTAATCAACGCCAACCTGGTGGTAAGCATTGTAGTCCATAGACATACGGCTTGCATCCAGGGCCGGGCGGGGAAGTCTGCCATAGTAATACTGTAATCCCATATCCGATGAGCCTATGGTGGTGGTAAACCGAAGACCGGACTGGGCATACTCAAGGGTCTGTCTGTCCTCCTTGTAGTAATCGTCTATGTTAAAATCCGGCAATAAGGAAAGTAAGCCGGTAATTTCGGTAATCTGCGCCGGCGCCCATCGCCCATTAGTTGCGAAATGATGGCCCTGGAACCAGGGGACAAAGACGCCTTCCAGTTTGGAAAAATTACCGATACCCCAGGAAATATGGACCAGGGGCCGCCCAATTTTTAGGTCCATGGGATCAGAAATTTTAGTAAGGTCTGTATAATCCAGGGGATTGATCACGTCCAGGGGGCCAAGGCTGTCGGCCTTACCCCAGGTAAGTTTTCTCACGCCCCCCTCGACATTCACCGGGCCGAAGTAGGCCCGCACATAGGCTTCGTCTATAGTCACCGGAGAAGCGGAACCGTCAAACACCGGGGCCAGGTTCAGGTTGATTACCGCGTCGGCGGCGGAACCGGAGACGGAAAAATTCAGTGCGCCGGAAAAAACATCACCCAATTTGCCCTGTTTTATTTTATCCACCGTTTCAAAGTCATCGGTAAAGGCCAATAGTTCCGCCGACACTTCTCCGCCTATCCTTACATCCACAGAGCCCGCTGAAAAGGACGGGGAGCTTGCGGATGACCCGCCTCCGCTGTCAAAACCAAAATCATCATCCGCCCGGATATTTTCCGGAAGGAGAATAAGACCCGCAATCAGGAGGGAAAAAAGAACCCGTTTCATTAGGGCCTCCCGGTTTCCAGGTACCGTGGGGTAAAGACTGTTTCGGGGATGTTGCCGTCGTATTGCAGGATATCCACATTAATGGTGGTGGAGGTCCCCGCAGTAAGGGTGCTCATTTTGGTGACCATGGGACTGAGCCGCCCCTGCTTCTCCTCTAACTTCAGAATTTCCAGGGTTTTTACATGGGCGCCCTTTTTATCGTACAGCTCAATTTTATAATTCACCGAGTTCGCCTTGTCTATCCACTGAACCATTTTAGAATACTGGTACCCGCTGTCTTTGGGGGTGGATTCGATCACGTAGCAGGGTTTACCCTGATATCCCTCCTCCCGTAAAATCCGGTGGGTGTCAAGGTCGGTGTTACGGTTTGCGGAAGAAATGTCGGTATAAGAAAGGTCTGTTCCCACAAAGCTTCCGGAACCTTCCGAAGCGGCGATACGGCGGACCTTCCCCAGAGACGGGAGGAAGATCCATTGGTCGTCGTTACCTCCGCTATTTTCAATGGTCAGGAACCGGGTGCCAGTGATATTGGCGGGGTTGCTGGAATGTTTAAATTCCACCACCACCCGGCTCTCCCCCTTGCTGCCATCCTTGGAATACTGGTCGATGACGCGGTTACCGGTGGAGCCGTCCTTGGCGGTGATCACCATCCGGGACCGGGTTTGAATCGTTGCGGCGTTGATGCGGTTCCGGGATTTGTCTACGATGGCGGCAGCATCACCGGTCTGGGCGAAGGCGGCGGCGGCGATCCCAAGCAGCATCACGGCGATAATAAATTTACTATTTCTTTTCATATACAACTCCTTGTATAAATTTTGGCTTAAAGAGGAGCAGCAATACGGGGATAACCGTAAGGCTCACAAAGGCGCTGGTGGCCATAGTCAGGGCGATGAGGAGCCCCAGATGTTCCAGCATGAGGAACTGGGAGAGGATCAGCACCGCGAAGCCCGCCCCCACCGAAATAGCGTTTATCATAATCGCCTTGCCGGAGGTGGTGAAGGTGCGCCGCAGGAAATCATCCGTACCCTTACTTGCACGGTATTCCCGCTTAAAGGCTTCGATATAATGGATAGTATAATCAATGCCTATGCCCACGGACACGCTGGCCACCATGGAAGTGCCGATGTTTAGCTTGATTCCCAAAAAGCCCATCACCGCAAAGTTAATCAGGATGGAAATGGACAGGGGAACAATGCCGATGATGCCCGCCGCCAGGGAACGGTTGGAAATAGCGACGATGATGAACACCAGGAGGAGGGAGGTCACCACCGATACAAGCTGGGACTGGACCACCAGCCGGTTAAGGGAAGCCTCCACCATGGCGGTCCCCCCCACCGTAACCCTAATGTCCTTGGGGAAATTGGTGTCGACGTACTGCCGGATCTCCCGGATTACCGGGGCCGTATCCACATCCCCCATGGAGCGGAGTTGTACGGTGGTCTTAATCGCCGTTGGTTCCAGAGAATCGTTGGCGTAGGAATCAATATTGCCGGAAAGAAGGATAAGGTAATTGGACACCAGCTGTTGTAGTTCTTCGGGCCGGGTTTTGCCGTACTTTGCGGGGACAACCGGGATTTCGTAATAGGCGGCCCCGTTATGATTAAGCTTCCTTTGCAGTTCCCAAATAAGTTCATTGGCATCAAGGGAACGGTTAACCCCGGAGCTTGCGGCGCTTTCCAGCAGGGTTAGAAGTTCGCCCACGGTGTAGACCCGGGCATTTGCCTCCGCTCCGGCGGATGTTCCGGAACTTCCCGCGGAAGAAAAAGCGTTCCCGGGGCTTGCACTGAGGTTGGGAGAATCGAAGCCAAAGTCATCATCAGAGAAGGAAACAGAAGCCGCAGCAATGCTGCGGGGATTTATGCCGTCGGGACTTTCGTCGGCGTTAAAGACCTGGTTGACCCGCTTGACCAGATCCGTAAAGCCCATGGCCTTGCCCACCAGGGGGATCCTGGTTTGGAGAAATTCGTTGAGACGGTCCATGGCCCCCAGGCTGTCCGGATGCAGCAGGGTTTCGGCGTTATCCGCTTCCATCACGATACTTACCACCTTGCTGCCCCCGAACTTTTCCCGGATAAACCGGTCCGACCGGGATATGTCGGTGGTTCCTTTAAAATATTCAACAAAGATATTGTCGATGATCACCCTGGACACGCCGTAAAGCGAGACCAGCAGCACTACGGTGGTAAGAGAAATGACCAGGCGCCGTTTCCGGGAAATGCCCATAAAGGTATCGGCAATAACGTTACTCAACGGATCTGAAAGACCCGCCGGGTCTGAAAAATCCGCTGTCGGCGTATCCCCCATCCGGGGATTGACCAGGGCGCGCATGGGCTTGGGGCCGCGGATAAGGAGCAGCGCAGGGATCAGGGTGACCGCCACAATAAAAGAGGCAAAGACACCAAAGGCGGAAAAGTAGCCGAACTCCCGGATGGGGAGCACCGAGGTGAAGATGAAGGAGCCGAACCCCGCAAAGGTGGTCAGTGCCGCCAGAAATACCGCCTTGCCTATTTTTAAGAGCAGGGTAATGACCAGTTCCCGGTGTTCATCCTTTGTCATTTCAGATTTAAGGCCCATCTCTTCTATATAATGAGTAACCACATGGATGCCGTAGGCGCTGCCCACTGCCACCAGGATCACCGGCAGCACCGTGGAGATTACCGAAAGCTTTATGCCGAAAAGGGGCATGGCCCCCATGGACCAGATAACGGCAACCAGCACCGTAAGCAGGGGTAAGACCACCGGCGCAATGCGGTGGAAGGAAAAGAACAGCACCAGGAGTACCACCAGGATAACCAGGGGGATCATCAGCACCAGGTCCGCCCGGACCGCTTCGTTGATGGTGGCACTGATCACCGGGAGCCCCGTTACGTAAACCTCCGCCATGCCGTCAAACATTTCCCGGGCTATGTCCCGGACTTGGATAAAGCTGTCCACCACCTCGGGTTTCCCCGCATCATCACTGTCAACGTCCAGGGTAACCAGGATCTGGGTGGCGGTAAAATCGTCGGAGATAAGGGAGCGGCGGTACATGTCCCAGGAGAGGAGCCGCCGCTTGAGCTCCGCCGTCTCCTCCGCGTTCCCGGAAAAATCGCCGGGGATCAACGGTTCCACCACAATGGCATCCCCCTCACCGGCGATGTAATCCGAGGACACCATGGAATTGATGGAGCCGATAATTTCAATTGTTTCTATCCGGGCTATATATTCCCGGATGCGGTTGATGAATTCCCCGTCAAAAACCGTACCGTACTTCCGCTCCAGCCCCACCAGAACAAAACTGGAACTGCCGAAGGTATCGTCAATGCGGCCGGAAATTACCCGGGACTCGTCGTCTTCGGGAACAAAACGGAAGTTGTTGTTATCCAGTTCCGCCCGGGGGAGCTGCAGGGCAAAAAAGACCGTAATGATTCCGATAACCAGTACGATAAGAACGGGGTGTTTAAAAAACTTTTCTAAAAAACGTTCTTTAGATTTTTCTGTCGCTTCCATTTTCAATCCTTCTTTTCAAGCTTACTAATGACATTCATCTCCGGCAAGATTAAACAGGAAGGATCAATTCCTTCCCGGGCAATTCCCCGGAGAATAATTTGAAAAACCGTTTTTAGTTCATCAATAACCAAGGCGGATTTCCGGGCCGTCCTGGGCAGCTTGGCGGCGTTTTCCACCGCCTGGGAAAAAAGCGTTATGATGATCCTGACCACCAGGCAGCTTTCGGTATCCTTTTCAAAGGTCCCATCGCGTATCCCCTGCTCGATCATTTCTTTTAGCAGGTAATAAAATACATAGGAAGCGGTTCCGGCATTCTCTTCAAGGGAAATAAACGAACCTGCGGGGGCCAAAAAATGCCGCATATTAAAGAGGATAAAAAGGTCCTCCGATTCCCCGAAGGTCTCCAGGTAACTTACCCAGTACCGTTTCAGGGCCTCCAGACCCGAGATACCATCCTCCAGCCGGGACTGTACATATTCGCTGAACCGGGCGGCGGACTCTTCACAGATCGCGCTAAAGAGCACATCCTTGCCGGAAAAATAGAGGTACAGGGTGCCCTTGCTCAGCTCCGCCTTCCTGGCGATATCGTCCATGCTTACCTTTTCCACCCCGTGTTCAAGGATAAGTTCCTTGGCACAGCCCATGATGAGGCTCCGGCGCTCGGCCTTTTCCCGCTCCTTCCGCTCAAATATCCCCACGGAATCCCCTTTTCAACTGACCGGCGGTCAGTATATTACCATGAGTACCAATATAATCATCGGGGAAAAAAATGTCAAGTGTTTTTCAAGCTATTCACCGGGAATTCAAAAAATGATGTAGGCCGCCACTAGATAGATGATTTCCGCCGTTTCCACCGCCGCGCCCAGGGCATCCCCGGTATACCCCCCCAGGGATTTTGTATACAGCCGGGCGTAAAACAGCGCGGTAAGGGGACCTGTCACCAGGGACAGTCCCGGAATCAGGATCGCCGGAGAAGCAGCCGCTCCAAAAAAGCTTGTGTCAAAACGCAAAGGGATAATCAGCGCGGCAAGCTTTAGCAGGCCCCAGGCAAGGAGCAGCCAGAGCAGGAAGCCGGTGATAAGGCCCAGGACACAGCGAACCGGCAAAGCGTCCCTGGTCAGCGCGCCGAGGCTGCCGGGGTTTGCGGGACCCGTCATGCAGGGGACCAGGGACGCGGCGAATCTGCCGCAGAGGGGGAAGGCACCGGCGCGGTTATCGGCGGGCATATCGTTGGGTTGGGTATCCGGGCGGCCCGGGAAATGGCGTCCTTCTCCCAAGGCCATGTTTCGGATACCGAAAAGGCGGAAGAAAAGTATTAAGGAACAGGGTTTCCAATGTTCGACCGCTTTCTTTCAACCCTCAGTATTGTTTCACGTATACCGGTTAAGGTCAAATTTACCTTTGATCCTTCCCGGATGGATTACTATCTTCCTGTTACGGGAGTGTGTCCGGCCCTGGTAGGATTGCTGGGAGCCGGGGGATGTTCCCTGTTGTGGGATAATCCCCTCTTAACCGGTATTATCGTTCTCATTGCACAGT
>BNUF01000085.1 GCA_025997155.1 Clostridia bacterium | reverse complement strand
TAGTCGATTCAAACCCTGACACGGACTCCGCGTACAAACAAAGCCGAAAAGACACGATAAACAAAATTCTGTCGCGATATGATGGAAGATATTTTTTGGGAATACGATTTCGGGACGACGGACACGCGGCTTGTGGTGGAAGCGTCGCCGATTTCTAACGAGGGGCTTATGTTCATCATAACGAAGGTGGACACGGAAGACGACGAGGAGGATTTCGACGAGGAAGTCGATTTTTCGGATTTGCATCAGGCGGGGGCGGGGGGTATGCTCTCCGAGCTCCTTAAGATAACCGATTTTATGCGCCGAAACTTCAAAAAATACGGCGGGGAGGAAACCGCGCCTGTGCAGTCGGATTTGCTTTTCTCCTTTGAGACTTTTACGGACGCCGCCGACCTTTGCGAACGAATCAAAAAGACGTTTTTCGGAAAAAGCGTACTGTTTAAGAGTGACGGGAGATATGTTCTCCTGCTCAAAAATGACTTTGAGTGCGCGTTTTTTGAAGACAACGACAAAGACTCGTATATGAAAGTGCTTGAGAGAATCCTGTCTGAATACGGACGAAAAATGCGGTACACGGAGTTGTCCGAAAGTTTCCTTTTAGAACACGCCGAAGTCGTACTCCGTGAAGACGCGGTTTCTAAACTGGCGTGGTTTTAATAGTTGGAGGACCTATGAAAAAGATAATAAAGATTTTGTGCGTATTGTTGACGCTTGCAATCGGGGGGTGTTCCGCTCCCTCCGCACAGGAAAAGCCAAAGGATTCGCCCGAAAAACCGAAAAAGTTAAGCGTCGTCGCGACGATTTTCCCCCAGTATGACTTTGCGCGGCAAATAACAGGGGGCTTAGCCGACGTGCATATGCTCCTCCCGCCCGGGGCGGAGACGCACTCTTTCGAGCCGACCCCGCAGGATATAATCAAAATCCAGAACTGTGACGTTTTCGTCTATGTCGGAGGGGACTCGGACGCGTGGGTCGAGCGGATTTTAGCGTCAATCGACACGAGCAAGATGAAGGTAGTCACGCTTATGTCGCTTGTTGATACCGTCGAGGAAGTCGCCGTCGAGGGTATGCAGGAGGAAGAGGAAGAGGAAGAAGAGGGCGACGCCCCCGAATATGACGAACACGTCTGGACTTCCCCCAAAAACGCCGCCGAAATAGTGAAAGAGCTTGTCGGCATAATCTCCGAAAAAGACCCATCTAATGAAGAAACTTATAGAGCCAACGCGGATAAATACCTAGCGCAGTTGGCGGAACTTGACGAAACCTTTAAGGATATCGTGTCAAACTCCGAGCTGCACACGCTTGTTTTCGGCGATCGTTTTCCGTTTCGCTACTTTGCGGACGAGTATAAACTGGACTATTTCGCGGCGTTTCCCGGTTGCTCGACCGAAATCGAGGCGAACCCCGTGACAATCGGTTTTCTCATACGAAAAGTGAACGAAGAGAAGATTCCCGCCGTTTTCCATATCGAGTTGTCAAACGAGAAAATAGCGAACGCCATTTGCGAGAGTACGGGGGCGCGGCTTCTTCTTTTTAACTCCGCCCACAACCTGTCTAAGTCGGATTTTGACGGCGGCGCGACATATCTCGATATAATGAAACAAAACGCCGAAACGCTTAAAATCGCTCTAGAGTATAAAGGAAGTGCCGAGTAATGGATTTGATAAGCTGTACCGACGCGACATTTTCGTATGAGGGAAACGTCGCCGTTCAAAACCTGAACTTTACCATACAAAGCGGGGATTACCTCTGTATCGTGGGGGAGAACGGGTCGGGCAAAAGTACGCTGATACGCGGGCTTTTGCGGCTTAAAACGCCGTCGGGCGGCAAAGTTACGGTTGCCCCGTCCCTTAAACCGAATGAGGTCGGGTATCTTCCCCAGCAAACTCAGGCGCAAAGGGATTTCCCCTCAAGCGTGTATGAAACGGTGCTTTCGGGGCGGTTGTCCGCACGGGGGCTTTTGCCGTTTTATACAAAAGGGGATAAAAAAATCGTTCTTGAAAATTTGGAGCGGCTTAAGATATACGACCTTAAGGACAAATGCTACCGCGAACTCTCGGGAGGGCAGCAGCAGCGCGTCCTCCTCTGCCGCGCCCTTTGCGCCACAAAAAAGGCGTTGCTTCTCGACGAACCCGTTACGGGGCTTGACCCAAAGGTTACGATTGAACTTTACGAAACGATACAAGAAATCAACAAAACGATGGGGATTACAATCATTATGGTTTCCCACGACATAAAAAGCATTATGGACTACGCCACGCACATACTCCACCTCAAAAACAAACAGCTTTTTTTCGGCGCGAAAGCCGATTACGAAAACTCCAAGGTGGGGAAAATGTTTCTTGGGGGTGACGACGTTGTTTGATTTACTTAAAGAAATGTTTTCGCCCGAATTTATCTTTATGCGCCGCGCCGTACTTGTGGGGGTTTTGGTGTCGCTCTGCGCGTCGCTTTTGGGCGTGAACCTTGTGCT
This sequence comes from Clostridia bacterium, assembly GCA_025997155.1. Lineage (GTDB taxonomy): Bacteria > Bacillota > Clostridia > Lachnospirales > WQUN01 > BNUF01. The sequence continues at coordinate 7,296 of BNUF01000085.1, read as the reverse complement.
TAAAAGGTATTCGATGATTGGGGACGGGCTGTCGCACGTGGGGTTCGGCGCGCTTGCGATTGCGACGTCGTTTCATTGGTCGCCGCTTTATGTGTCGATTCCCGTCGTCGTTCTCGCGGCGTTCGGGCTTCTTCGGATAAGCGAAAGCAGTAAAATCAAGGGAGATGCGGCGATTGCGCTTATCTCCACGGGGTCGCTCGCCGTCGGGGTTATGGTTATGTCGAAAACGGTCGGAATGAACACGGACGTGTGTAATTTTATGTTCGGCTCGATTCTGGGAATCGCTAAGGGCGACGTGTACCTGAGCGTCCCCTTGTCGATTATCGTTCTTGTTATGTACGTGCTTTTCTACAACAAAATTTTCGCCATAACCTTTGACGAAAACTTCGCGAAAGCTACGGGGACGAACGTCACGGCGTATAATATGCTTATCGCGTTTTTGACGGCAATCACGATTGTTTTGGGTATGCGGATTATGGGCGCGCTTCTGATATCAAGCCTCATCATCTTCCCCGCCCTCACGTCAATGCGCCTTTGCAAGAATTTCAAGGCGGTCACGATTTGCTCCGCCGTGATTTCCGTGTTCTGTTTCTTCATTGGTATGGTGATTTCGTATATCGCCGCGACTCCGACTGGCGCAAGCATTGTCGGCGTGAATATTATTATGTTCGGCATATTTTCGCTAATCTCGCATATAAAAGACAAGGGGTTTTTCAAGGTTAAGGAGGCTGTGTAATGAATAAAAAGTTGATAATGAGTATCTTTTTGGCGGCGGCAATGTTTTCGGGGTGTACGGTGCAGACGGCGCAGGAGGGCAACGACCGCGTGACGGGGCAATCCGGAAGTTTGAGCGTCGCGAAAGCGAAAGACGGCGCAACCGCCCCCGCCGTCACCACAAACTCTGGTGAAGTAATCACCATCAAGGATAAAATGTTTATCGCGCAAGTGAACGATATCTATACAAACTATAAAGACTATCTCGGCAAAACCATTAAGTACGAGGGCGTTTTTGATTCGTACCTTGCCGACGAAGCCGCGAACAAATACTACTACTATGTGATACGTTTCGGTCCAGGTTGCTGCGGAAACGACGGAAACGTCGGTTTTGAGGTGCAATTGGACGGCGACAGCCCCGAATACCCGAAACAGGACGACTGGGTTGAGGTTGTCGGCACGCTCGAGCAGTACGACGACGACGGCTACCAGTATCTCACGCTTAAAGCGTCGTCACTAACCGTTTTTGAGGAACGCGGGCTTGAGAATGTAACCCAGTAATTACTTTGTCTCAAATTTATACCCGACTCCCCAAACCGTCGCAATCGCCCAATTTGTCGGCTCGGGGAGTTTTTCGCGTACTCGTTTAATGTGAACGTCCACGGTACGCGTGTCCCCCGCGAACTCGAACCCCCAGATATAATCGAGAAGTTGGTCGCGGGTGAACGCTCTGTCGGGGTTTGAGGCTAGAAAATACAAGAGTTCAAGTTCCTTCGGCGTAAAATCAACGCGTGTGCCGCGATATATAACCGTGTACGCGTCCAAATCGACATACAAATCGGCATAAGCGACCTGCTTCCCTGTCGCCGTGTTTTCGTCCTTTTTGTCATATCGGCGCAGAACCGCCTTAACCCGCGCCACCATTTCCTTCGCGTCAAAGGGTTTCACAATGTAGTCGTCCGCGCCGATAGAGAGTCCCTGAACCTTGTCGATTGTCTCGCCCCTTGCGGTAATCATAATAATGGGGGTTTGACTGATTCGGCGGATTTTTTTGCATACTTGGTATCCGTCCTCCACAGGGAGCATTATATCAAGAAGAACAAGGTGCGGGGAGTGGTTTTTAAACAACTCGAACGCCTCCGCTCCGTCTTTCGCCTCAAGGGTTTTATATCCCTCTTTTGTAAGATACAGGGAAATCAATTCGGCAATATGCTCGTCGTCGTCCGCTATAAGTATTTTTATATCATTACTATCCGTATATACCAGTCCTTATTTATCAAATTCCGCAATCGTCACGCCGTCCTCGCCCTCGCCGAAAGTCCCCAGCCGATACGACTTTATGTGCGGGTGCGTCTTGAGATACGCGGTAATCGCGCCGCGCAAAACGCCCGTACCTTTGCCGTGGATTATCGTAACTTTCGATATGTTCGACAAATACGCGTCGTCAAGGTATTTTCCGCACTTTGAAAGCCCCTCCTCCACGGTACACCCGCGCAAGTCCACCTCCGCCGAAACGGACGACGATTTACCGCCGCCGAACGCCGCCGCCTGTTGTTTCGGCTTCGCCTTATCCTTCTTTAAATTATTCAGAGACATTTTCATTTTAAGCGACCCGATAGCGACCAACGCCTCGCCGTTTACGGGGTTTTCGGCTATAACCGCGGGTTTGTCAAGGGGTATAACAATCACGCTGTCGCCCTTTTTAAAGTTATACACGTTCGCCGTCTTCGCTCCCGCGTTCCCCAGCAAATCCACGCTCCCAAACGCGCCAAGTCTCTCGTCCAACTTTTTCTTAACCTCGTTTTGCTTGTCGTCCTTGAGTTTTTGTTTATATTCTTTAAGCAGCGCGTCCGCCTCGTTTTTCGCGTCGATATAAATTTGACGCGCCTTCTCACGCGCTTCCGATATGATTTTTTCGCTTCGCGCCGTTTGGTTTTCTTTCGACTGTTCAATCTGTTCGCGAAGACGTTCCGCCTCCTCGCGGGCGTTTTGCGTAGCAATGCGTTCGTTCTCCGCGTGACGGCGGCTTATCTCAAGGTCGGTTATAACGTCCTCAAGCCGTATATCTTCCTTTGAGAGTGTGTTTTTCGCGTCCTCGATAATCTCGTCCGAAAGCCCGAGCCGCCTTGAAATCTCAAAGGCGTTGCTTTTCCCCGGAACTCCGATAAGCAGTTTGTATGTCGGGCGAAGTGTCTCCACCGAAAACTCGCAAGCCGCGTTCTCAACCCCCAAAGTCGAGAGCGCGTACACTTTGAGTTCGCTGTAATGGGTCGTCACCGCGCATCGCACCCCGATTTTGCGCAAATGTTCAAGTATGGCGATTGCCAGAGCCGCGCCCTCTGTCGGGTCTGTCCCCGCGCCGAGTTCGTCCAGAAGTACAAGCGAATTGGGCGTTACGGCGCTCAAAATATCCGTAATGTTCGACATATGCGACGAAAACGTACTCAAACTCTGCTCGATACTTTGTTCGTCGCCTATGTCCGCGAAAACGTCGTCAAACACCGCGAGTTCGCACACCTCCACGGCGGACGCGCTTATTTGCAAGCCCGACTGCGCCATAAGCGTGAAAAGCCCCACGGTTTTAAGCGTCACGGTTTTCCCGCCCGTGTTCGGTCCCGTTATCAAAAGCGTCGTGAAATCCCCGCCGAGGTAAATATCCGTGGGAACGACATTGTTTTTGTCAAGAAGAGGGTGACGCGCCTTTTTTATGTTCACGTACCCGTTATCGTTCAAAGAGGGACGCACTCCACCCATTGAAACGGAAAGCTCCCCTTTTGCGAAAATAAAATCAAGTTCCGTCAAAACCCAGTAATTACCTGTCAAAACCTCCAAATCCTCCGCGCAAAGTTCCGACAACTCCCGCAAAATCTTCTCGATTTCGGCTTTTTCGTCGGCGCGTAACTCTTTGAGACGGTTGTTTTGGTTCACAACGGACATAGGTTCGATAAAAACAGTCGACCCCGTGGACGAGCGGTCGTGTATCATTCCGTTAAAGGACGAGGAGTATTCCTGTTTCACAGGGACGCAAAACCTGTCGTTCCTGATTGTGATTATGTTTTCCTGCAACATTGTCTTGTAGTTTGACGAGCGGATTATCGCGTTAAGCTGTTCGCGGATTCTCTCGTTTACCTGCGCTATGCTCCGCCGTATGCCGCCTAGATTAGCCGAGGCGGAGTCCGCGATTCCGTCTGGCGGCTCGATACACCTAGCTATGGCGCGTTCGAGTTCAGGCAATGTCTGTATGCGCGTGAATAAATCTGATAGTAGGTCAAACCCAGTAAAAAATTCGTCCCGCGCTTCATCGCGGAAGTATCCCGTTATCTTTTTGCACACATATAAAAAATCCGATATGTCCGTGAAGTCGGACGCTTGCAAAACGCCCCGCACCCGAAGACGCGCGAAAATATGAGACAAATCGCGGATTCCCCCGAGAGGAAGAGTACCGTTTTTCAGTATCATAGATACCGCCTGTTCAGTCTCCTCCTGCAACATCTCAATATCTTCCTTGCCCGTAACTGGCGAAAGTTCCCTAGCACATCTTTTCGCTCTTTCCGACACGCAATACTTCCCCAACATATCCCTAATCTTAGTAAATTCAAGTGTGTGCCGCGCTTTTTCATTCATTATAAGTCCCACCTATACCTTGAACTTACGAAGCATACTGTCAAGTTCCTGCGACTGCTCTAGTATAACACATAAGGTTATTATGTCAAGTCAAAGATGGTATTCGGGCGGATTTGGGTCGCTTGCCAGATTGAGTTCGTTAAGTATCTTTTTGCGAAGTGCCATAAAGTCGTCACCCCCGCGATTTCTCGGGTGGAACATTTTCACGTCAAGTATTTTCGATATTTTCCCGGGGCGGGGCGTCATAATCACAATCCTGTCGCTAAGGTACACGGCTTCGTCCACGTCGTGGGTGACGAGAATCATCGTCATCGCGTTTTCGCGCCATATGTCAATCAGTTTATCCTGCAAATCGGCGCGGGTAAAGGAGTCGAGCGCCCCCATCGGTTCGTCAAGAAGTAACACCTTAGGTTTGTTGATAAGCGAGCGGGCGATTGCCACGCGCTGCCCCATACCCCCCGAAATCTGGTGCGGATACGCCTTCGCGAACTCCGTAAGCCCCATAAGTTCAAGGTACTTCGGGATTTCGTTTTTTTCTTCTTTATATACCTTCCGCGCCTTAAGCCCGATTCCGATATTGTCGTAAAGCGACAGCCACGGAAACAGACTGTCCTTTTGAAAAATGTACCCGCGCTGGGGGTTCGGTTCAGCCACCGCCTCCCCGTCGTCGTAAACGGCCCCCTCCTGCGGCATATCAAGCCCCGCGATAAGCCGCAAAAGCGTCGTTTTCCCGCACCCCGACGGCCCGATTAGGCTAACGAACTCTCCCTTAAAAATATCGAGGGAAACCTCTTTCAACGCCTCGACGCTGTTTCCGCTCGGGTCGGTGTATATTCGGCTTACGTTGTCGATTTTTATTGAAACGTCCATATTATTCCCTCCCCGTGACAATCCCCGCCTGCCATATCAGAAGCCTGCACCGCACAAGGTTTATCGCCCAGAGGACGATTGAGAACGCCACAGCCATAACGATGATTGCGGCGAAAACTTTGGAATACGCCGACCAGCCTTTTGCCCAGTTAATGTAGAAACCCAGCCCCGCCTTCGCGCCGACCATTTCGGAGACGACGAGAGTTCCGAAAGAAAGCCCCGTCGCCGTGGAAACGCCCGTGAAAAGGGCGGGGACGGCGTTTGGGAGCGCAATCCGAAAGAGCAGAAACGCGGAGTTGCCGCCCAGCGTCCGCGCCGCCTCAAAATATGTCTTAGGCGTGGCGGAAATGCCCGTCGAGACCATAAAGGCGACGGGAAACCACGAGCATATAGCGATTAGGAACACGCCCGCGATAAAACTTGAGGGAAATATTGCCATTGCGATTGGAATCCACGCGACGGCGGGGATAACGCCCGTCACCTTAAGCACAGGGAATATCCAGTAGTTGCAAACGGCGTACCAACCGATTATAACGCCCGTGACGATTCCTATAATAATCCCCACAAGGAATCCGACAAAAAACAACCGCAAGGAAAACGCCGTGTGTTTCAAAAGATTCATTCTGTCCTCGACAAGCACCTGAAATATTTGCGCGGGCCCGGGAAAAAACGGGAGCGGCATTATGTTTGATTTTGTCGATAAAAAATCATACACCGCGAGAACGACGCCGCAAGCGAACCGAAACGGCCCGCGGTTTATATACTGAGTTTTCCTTGCCGTAGATACAACGAGTAACACCGCGTAGAATACTATAAAACCCACAAGAAGAAGTCTGTAAGGCGTTTCATTTACGTTTTGTTTTGCGGGGAAAACGAAACTTTCCGCAAGTGCAACGAAAAACCCCGCAAAAGTCAATATTTTCCACAATAGTATATTTTTTACGTACATACGAACCCCCATAAAATACCCCGCCGTTGTTGGCGGCGGGGTAGACTTCGCTATTGTATTGTATTTACGTCAAAGAAAAGATTGTCGATAAACGCGGTCGAATCCAAGTCATTAGGGAGATACCCCGTTTTCTTGAGTTCGTTCGTAAAGTATACGGCGTCCTCTTTCGCCTTTGACGCGTTGTCGCTGTGATGCGCGTCATAGTTGTAACTCTTAAGGAGTTCGGCAAGGAAACTCACGTCTTCGGTCGGAACATACTTTTTGTCGCTTAGGATTTGCGCGGCTTCGTCCGGGTTTTCGCTAATCCATTTTTGCGCGTCCAGATACGCGTCATATACTTTCTTTACGCGCTGCGGGTTGTCTTTAAGCTGTTTGCCCGACGCGTACAGGAAGCAGCAAGACCTGTCGGCGAAAAGCGGGTCGGTCGCAATGTCGGAAAGCACCGTGTAGTTGTCTTTTTGCTCGGCGATTGTCGCGTAGGGGTCCCACGCGGCATACGCGTCTATTTCGCCCTTGTCGACGGCGACTGTGAGCTGGTCGAGGGGATACGGCACCCATGTCACGCCGCTTGACGGGTCAATGCCGTTGTTCGCGAGCAATACGCTCGTAACGGCCATAGGCGTGCCGCCCATTTCGTCAACGCCGATGTTTTTGCCCGCGAGGTCGGCTATGGTTTTTATAGGCGACCCAGGAGGAACGACTAACTTTATGCAGCCTTCGTGCAAACCTCCGATGATTTTTATGTCAAGCCCTTCGTTCGCGCTCGGGAAAAACTGGAAGTCGCCGTTGGCGATTGTGTAGTTGCCGTTCGCCAGCCCCGCCTTGTTCGTCTCAAAAGTACCCGACACGAGCGTCACGTCAAGCCCGTGGTCTTTGAAGAACCCTTTTTCATAGGCGATATAGGAGGGCGCGCCGCACGCGCCGCCGCCGAGAGCTTGTATATCGAGTTTCTCAAGCGCGTCCCCAGACGGCTCGGGTGTCGCGGTCGCGCTTGCGGCGGGCGTACCTGCCGCCGGCGTACTCGTTTGCGCGGGTGGTTTTGCGCAAGCCGATAATAGCAATGTTACTGAAATAGCCAAAATTAACGGAAATTTTTTCACGTTTGTTCCTCCAAAATTTTTAATTAAAAGCCGCCTCAA
>BNUF01000084.1 GCA_025997155.1 Clostridia bacterium | reverse complement strand
CATCTCATTAACTTCACTTTTTAAATGACCATTCTTCAATGCGTTCAACGCTTTTTCCCTTAAATCTATTGAATATGCCATACTTTTATTTTAACACATCTATTCAATATTTTAAATAGCCTTGACTGTAGCGCGTCCCGCCTCGAGAATAGAGGCTATATTTTCTAGGCTTGACTGGCTCTGCGCCTCTGTCTTTTCGCTCTGTTCGGAGATATCGTACAACCCCGATAAAAGGCTTAAAAACTCGGGGTCTGCGGGAGTGGTCGGGCTTATCCCCTCCGCCGCTTTAAGCGCGGCATCCGCACCCTTTGCGTTTTGAACAACCTTGAACAGGTCGGCTACTTCTCGTTCTATATTTGGCGTTTCGCCCTGCAAGGCTTTAAGGAACTTCTCCCCCGCGTCCGCGCCCGCCTCTCCCCAGTCGGGGAAATAGCCGTTAAGAAGTTTGTTTATCTCCTCTTGGTTGCCTGTAGCTATAAGTTTTTGGGCTTCCGCTGATAGCGCGGCTTTTTTGTTAAGTTCCTCGTAATAGTTGTTTATAACTTCCTTGTTTTTGTTATAAAATTCCTCTAAATCTTTAAGGTCTTTGGCGTACTGTTCTTCTTTGAGTTTAGTCGCGTCTTGGATTTCCTTTTTTGTTTCGTCGGCGGCTTCTTTCGCGGCTTGCGCCTCTTTGCGCAATCGTTCTTTTTCGGCGTTTCTTTCGTCAAGGAGGGCTTGCCGTTCCTGCCGCGCCTGTTCTTTCATGTAGTCGTTGCCGTATCTCACGCGGTCTTCCGTGGTTTGGGCGTTATCTATATTCTTTTGGATTTCGGCTAGACGCGCCTTGTCCTCTTGATTTCTGATATCGCGTTCTTCCGCCGCCGTCAGCTCGTCCAGCGCGTCAATCTGGGTTTGATAACCTTTGGCGGCGGCTTCCGTTTCTTTGTCGAGCGTGTCAATACGCGCCTGTTGTTCTTTCTTGAAAGTGTCAATAGTTTTGGACATTGCGTCCTTGCGCATATCGACAATAGCGTCTAGTGTGTCTCTCGTTTTTATCTTTTCATGGTTATTGCGTTCCTTGATAGCCGTTACAATGCCGTCGTTAAGGGTTTTGTAAGAGTTTTTGATTTTATCGTTTGTTTCTTTTTCAAGTTTTTCGCGTTCTTTTTGGGCTTCCTTTTCTTTTGCTAGTCGTTCTTTTTCGGCTTTGGCGGCTTCTTTGTTGTCTTTGCTTTTTGGGTCGGCGGATTTATAAGCCGTTTGGGCTTGTTTAAGGAGTTCACGCGCTTCATTCGCGGAGGCTTGGGCTTTTTTGGCTAGCATCTCCGCTTCTGTCGCGGAACTTGTGAGGTTAGCTTTATCTGATAACGCTTTTGCTTCCTGCGCGGCTGATTTCGCTTGTTCCGCCAACCGTTTTGTTTGTGTGCTTGCCGACGTTTTGGCGGCTTTTTCGGCTGTGGCTATTGCGGACTTCGCGGAGCGTTCGGCGGATTTCGCCGCCGCGTCCGCTTTGTTCATTTCTTTTTGGAGTGCGTCCACAAGCTCCGCACCCGCCGCCGCAACCTCGCCTTGTTTACTATCTATCCCGATAACAAGCCCGTCGCCTATATCTTCTCCGACTTCTTTTGTCATTTCGGAGGGCGAGTGGGTTTTGGACGCGTCGCGCAAGCCCTTTTCCGTTTGGTTGGCAAGGTCTACGCCCGCGTCATAGGCTTTTGTCCCGCCGTTGTTTACGCCCTTAACAAAGCCGTCTACAACGTCGTCGCCGACTTCTTCAAAGTTCTCCTCGTCAACCGCCTCGGTCATTGTCTTTTTGGCGTTCGCTATCGCGGCGGCGATTGCGGCTGATAGTGTCGTATCGTTCTTTACCCTTTCGGCTATCTCGGCTAGTATGTCAAGGTTAGCGTCTATGCCGCTTTTGTCCTTAAACTCGCTTTCCATTGCCTCCATTGCGGCGCGGGCGGCTTCGCGGTATGCGCGGTTTACTTCCCGCAAGTCGTCTTCCGAAACGTCAATAAGTCCTTCCACCGTCGCGGCGGTGGCTGCAACGCCTTGACCGCGAAATTGCTTAATTAACCCGTCGTCAAGTCCGCGCCTCGCCAACTCGGCTAAATCCGCCGTCCATTGCGTTATGTCTTCTTTGTTGGTTTCAAGATTAGAGATTATCTTGTCAACGGCTACGGCGGATTCTTTCTCAATCGTATTAAACGCGTCGGTAGCAACTTTGGCGTATTTATCATACACTTCCGTGGCTGTCTCAATCTGTTTAACTTGCGCTTTGGTTACCGCCGCTACTTCCTCGATAGCTTCTACAGAATGCTTTTGCGCTTCGTTGTACTCGTAAACGGCGGTGGTAGATTCTTTTATACCCTCGGTGACTTCCGATTCCTGTATGTCCAGTATTTTGAGTTCGGCTTGATATGCCTTTGTGGTGGTTAGCAGTACGTTAAGCTGATTGTGTAGAGCTTCCTTGTCGGCTTTGCTTAGGTTTTCGCCCTCGTTTATCTGTTTAACGACTTCCTTATACTGTTTGCTCGTGGCGGTTAGTTTGTCCAGAATATCAACACGGGCGGCTTGTATTCGTTGTTGCTCTTCAAGTTGCGCCGTGAGGGTAAGCTGCGCCTGTTCCGCCTGTACATACCGTTCCAATTCCGCGCTTGAACGGTTAAGGGCGTGGCTTTGCGCGTCATAGGCAAGGGCTAACTCGGGTACTAGCTCGTTAAGCTGTTCAATCTTAAACTGCATTAACGCCATGTCGTCAACGTTAGTTTCGGCGGTATTTGATAGTAGCTGTATCTGCTGATATAATTCGCGTGTGTAGTCGGAGTTCTTTTGCAACTCCGCGTTGCTGTTCTTGTAGGCGTTGCGTTGACGGTTAAGTGTGTCTATTAGGTTTGTCTGACTGGCGTTAATAGAATTGGTTGTGCTTTGTAGGCGTTTTGTTTCTTCGCTCACTTTGTACATTTGTTTGGCGACAAGAACCGCCGCGACGGCAATTGCCGTTAGTGCCGCCGTTATCAGCGTCAAGGGCAGAAGTGCCGCGCTTACCGCAATCCCAAAGGCGGAGGTTACCGCCGTGAGAGCTTTGGTTGCGACAGCCGCAATCCCCGCCGCGACACTCGATAATGTCAAACTGCCTGAAAAAGCCGCCGTTGCCGCCGCGCCTATTGCCGCACTCGCCGCTTGTACTTTTAGGGCTACATTATAGGCTACCATGCTTAATGTGGAGGCGTTTGTCGCAATCGTCCCCGCCGCCATTGCCGCCGTTACTTCCGCTATGACTGCCCCTACCACGGACGCTGTTTTAAGCGCCGCAAACGCGGCGGCTAGTGAGGCAAGAGCTATATACGCGTTATTGCCAGCGGGTGTGAGATTCGCAAGGGCTAAGGTCAACGCAACCACCGCCCCTGTAATAACAACGGCGGGGCTTGTGAGTGCGGCAAATACAGCGGCTAGGGCGGTTATAGCAGGGGTAGCTCCCACCGCGCCTGTGCCCAGTATCGCAAACGCCCCCGTCACGGTTGACACCGCGCCAACGACTTTGCCAAGGGCTGTTATCAATGTTCCGGAAATAACCAAGACAGGTCCAATAGCCGCCGCGACAAGCGCGACTTTCGCGGCTAAATCAACGATAGCGGGGTTGGCTTCGGCGAATTTTATAAAAGAACGCGCCGTAACCGTGACTTTATCCGCTATTTCTTTGAGCGTCGGGGCAAGCCTGTCGCCTAGGGCTATCATTATCCCCTCGATAGCCGATTTCAGCGAACGCCAAGCTCCGCCGATACCCGCCTCCATAGCCTCCGCCATTTGCCGCGACATACCAGTCGCGTCGTCAAGCGCGGCTGAAAATTTTTCAAAATCCGCGTCGGAGGCGTTTATCAGGGCGAGCATACCCGCCAAGTTCTCTTTGCCGAAAAGGGCGGCTGCGGCGTTCGCCAGTTCCGCCTCGGACAATTCGCCTAATTTAAGGCGCAAATCTTCCAACACTTCTTTTAGCGTCATATTTTGAGATATAGACAACGCCCGTGTGTGAATAGTCTTTGATTCAGCTATGCTTAGGGCGGCTTTCGCCCCCGCCGCCTCTTTCTCGGCAAGCGCGGTTTCTTTTAACTTCTGCTCATACGCCGCCACTTCCTCCGCGTTTTTTGAAATGGAAATACCATACTCTTTCATGACGGTTTCCATAACCTTTGTAGGTTTAACAAGGTTGACGAACGCGGAGGATAGCTGGTTACCCGCCGAAGAGGCTTTTATACCCGCGTTCGCCATAATCCCAAGCGCAAGGGTCGTGTCCTTAGCGGTGTATCCCATTGCCCCCATGGTAGGCGCGGCTTGCTTAAAACTCTCGCCTAGCATAGCGACGTTGGTGTTAGCGTTAGCGCTTGCCGCCGCTAATAAATCCGTAAACTCGCCCGTTTGCTCGGCGGTCATTTTAAACGCCGTTAAAGCGTCCGTGACTATATCCGAAACTGTGCCCAAAGCCTCGCCAGAGGCGGCGGCAAGGTCAAGCACGGCGGGCAAACCTGCTAACGCCTGCTCAGATTTCCACCCCGCCATTGCCATAAAGTTAAGCGCGTCCGCCGCCTCGCTCGCGGAGTATCTTGTTTCGCTCCCCGCCTTTTTAGCCGCCTCGTTAAGGGCAGTCCACGCGCCCTCGCCGCCTCTGATTTCGTCGGCGGTCATGCCCATTGTCGCGGCAACTCTGCGCATAGAATCGTCGAAATTAGCAAATACTTTCACGGATGCCGCGCCAAGCGCGACGACAGGGGCGGTTATGCCCGCCGACAACGCCTTGCCCGCGCCTGTTACCGCCGTGCCTATGGTGTTCAGGTTTTGCGCCGTTTGGGCTAACGCCGCCTGTGTATCCGCAAGCCTTGTGCGAAACACAACCCACGCGGAGGATATGTTGTTAAGCGTCTGCTGTTGCGCTGTCAAGTCGGCGGTTACAACGGGCAGTCGCGCTTCCAAACCCGATAACTCTTGTTGTTGCGTAGCGTATTCTCTACTTAGATTCCGTAAATCTGTATTCAGAACTCTTAGAACTGAGGATTGGGCGGTCATAGTCTGCCGTTCTTCCGTGAGGGCGGCGTTCATTTGTTCAAGTTCCGACGCGGTCGCGGTTGCGGACTGCCGCATTGTTCTGTATTCCTGTTCTAAAAGTTGTACTACTTGTTCTTGCTGTCTGTACTGCGCCGTAAGAGTTGTAATTGTAGAGTTAGTGCGTTGTATGGTATCGGCTTGATTGCTAAGAGCTTGCCTGGCGGCGGTAGTTCTTTGTGTGAGGGAGGCTTGTTCCTGTTCTAATTGCGCTATACTTTCAGCACTTTGCCCGATAGCGGTGCGGAGCTTGTCCATGCCTGTTTTAGCCGTCGCGGACATACCATTTATGTCACGTATAAATTTTTGCGTGTCAAGTGATGTACTTATCGTTATGCTTCCGTCAACAGCCATTACTCCGCCCCTCTCACTTGTTTTATGTAACTTTCTGGCTATAGGTAGAAAAGGCAAGCTCCGAAATCCGCGTCCTTTTCTTCCTGTGTCCGTTTGTCGGGCAACGCGTATTCACGTTTCATTTTGCGGTAAAACGCTTTTTCCTGTTTATTCATGTTGTTGTCAAGCTTGATACTCCGCCAACGTATGACTTTTGCTAAAAGGCAGTCGTCCGTTAAGTTCCCGATTAAAGACTTGAACTCAAACCAGTGTAGGTTGTTTAGGTCTTTGCTCGGGTACTGCTGCGTGAGTGCCGAATAAATAAGGCTTGCGTCCGAATCGTAAGAGTACGCGGCTTTATCGTCCTTGTTTTGACTGCCCGACTTATTATAATTATTTATAGAATACTGATAGAACTCTAACATTTTAACCATTGCCTTTTGGGTGTCGGGCGGAACAGTGTAGTAAAACATTCCCAATTCTGTGAGTACCGTTTCTGTTGAAAAATCCCTGTTGTTCTCAATGAAAACGGATAGTTTTATAATATCCTTCGCAAGGTACTTAACAGGGTATTCCAATCCGTCTATTTCAACAGATTTCGGCAGCTCGTCCGTCAACATGTTTAACATTACGGTGTTACAGTCGGCGTCCATGTGGTTGTCAAGCCGTCCGCCGCAACAGTCGCCTTGCCCCACGTTTTAGGCCCTTTGGACGCGAACGAACCGCTGTAAGTGTACGCGTCAAATGAATCGCCCTCGCTGTTCGATATGACGGCATAGGGGCGTATAAAGGCGTTATCTTCCTCCGACGGGTCAAGCGAAAGGTCAGCGCTCAAGATATTTACCGTCGCCGCCGTACCTGTCAGCTCGTTGTCGATAATCTCGGCTAGGTAGTCCTGCGTCGGATTCCCCGCGAAACGGTCAAACCCAAACTCAATCGACGGCGAAAACCCTGTAACGTCCGTTCGTTCCGTTTCCTCGTCCACGTACTGCCGTGAGTATTCTTTCGCGTTTTTTGACGTGGTCATAGACGTGTAACCCTGCATGCGGTTGTATGTGGGGTCGGGTGTCGCTGGTATTTCCAAAAAGTTCACTATTAGACTTCTTGCTTTTAAAACTCCTGCAATTGTCGCCATTTGATAGCCTCCTTATAATTAAACCACGTATAACACGCGGCATTGAATTTGATATACCGCCGCGTCCTGTCCCTCAAAAACGGTGTGTATATACCCGCCCGTAAGAGCTTCAACCCGTACCCAACTGTCAATGTTAGGCTGTGAGTTTTGCGCAAGCCACTCTTCGAACTTTTCATAAAAAGCCGTGTTTTGTAGGGATTGTAGCACGTCCCTGCCGTCATAAGGCTCTATGCTTCTGAATACGAATTGTGTTTGTTTTATCCCGCCGCCGTCAACGTATCTCCTATACCATATCGGGGCGGGGACGGTTTCAATAGCGTATGTCGTTGACGTTTCGCCTAAATAGTCAACGTATATCATTGGGGTTTCCGCTATACTGCTAACTTTCAGAAACGGGCAAGTCCGCAAAAAAGTTCTTAGACTGTCAATAATCATATCTTGTCCCCTTCTATAGCTTGCTTTAGGTCGGATAGGAACGTGTCGCCGTTATCCGCCCACGCCCGTTTATCCCAGTACGCGCCTCTTTGCGGTGAATAATTGAAGTTGTACTGCGGATTGTAGTATAGCCTCGCGGCGTATGGAGTATCGTATACTATCTCGTCATACGGCGGGGCGTTGTTCCTACTTCCTTTCAGCACTCCCGCACGGAGCGGCACATAACCGTCTATCATTCTGATAAGATTAGTGGTTATGTACCGCTGTACGCTCCCGCCCGCCTCTAGCCCGTGGTTGCTTAGTACGGTTGATATACTGTTCATATTCATTGACACTTTAACTTTAAGCGGCATAAAAATCACTTCCCTATAACTTTATAATGTTGCATTGACAGCGAACCGAAGAGGTTAAGCCTTATATCCGTCACCGTAAGAACATTATCGCGTCCGTACAGTTTCTCAAGGTCTGTAATTTTAAGCACCAGTAGCGTTACAATCCGATTGATAATCTTATCACTTTTTGATAGCGTCCAATAACTTGCCTTTTGGTCGTTCGGCAGAGACATAAAGCCCTCGGCGCTGATATACGTTCTGCCCTGCGCGTTAGTGCCTCGCGGTATTATGACGCTAACTTTATCCGCTGTGACGACACCCTTGTCCCTCATATGCGCGGCGTAATCGGACTGCCAAAAAACCTCGCGGATTACTGTGGGTTGTAGTATCGGCGTTCCGTTTCCGTCATAGTAGATATTAAAAATAGTCATGTCGGATTGTATCTGCGGCGGCATTTTGTGCAACTCCTTTATGACGAAAGAGCTTCAATTTCTTTAGCTTTAGCGGCTATGCCCTCGCTGATTCTGTTGAACTCGGGCATAACTTCTTTAAGAAACTCCGCGTACGCTTCAACGAGCGTAAGAACATTGTCGTCCGCCAGAAGTTTCTCGGAATCTTCTTGTTTAAGAGTAGCTTTAAAAAAGTCCTCAATGTATGTCAACATGTTTAGCGGGTTTTCCGTAAGACTTGTATTTATGACTTCAAACGCTTGGCTTAATTTGGTGTAGTCGTCTCTGCGGTTTATATCAAAATCGAATTTCATATTAGCCCTCCTTGTTTAGCTTAGGCGCGGGTGTTAGGGCTTTTTGCTTAACCTCTTTGTATCCCAAGCTGATATAGTGCTTTACGCGGGTAGTGTCAACCTTGATTGTTTTTTGTCCTTTTGCAAGCGTTACGTTCATTGTCGTTTCCTCCAGTCTGAATTATAATTTTAGAACATTCTAAGCGTTCCTGTTCCCGCGAAAGTAGCACTCGACCCTGGGGCTACATAGGTTGTCGTAACGCTCACGGCGCTTTCGTCCCGCACCCAGACGCGTCTTGAACTTCCGTTGACAAGCGTCACCGAAGTTCCGCTAACGCTTATATATTCCACGAGCGTCGTCCCGCCGCCGTTCCACGATACCCTGTATGATAAGAAGTTGTCGACGTTGGTCTTAATCCTAAATATTTCGCGGGGTTGCGCTATGTCGAGAGTGTCGTTTTTCTGTTGGATAGTATCGTAATCGTCAATATATACGTGCGTCCACGAATCCGCCGCGGGGTACACCATCTCGTCTCTGTATACCGTTCTGTCGCTAAGTTCCTCCCACCTAACGAAGTTAGTATCAAGATAGTTACTGCTGTATGTCTCGTCGTCGCGTGTGGTTACTTGCGTATCAGTCGCCGAGAAAGTATGCGCGAGATTAACCGCGTTGACGCTATCCATGAAAAATCCGTTTTCAGCGTTCGCTTCATCTTGATTTGTAGGCGCGTAACTGCTAACACTTCCGTCGCCGTAGAATCCCCCGAAGTTGCGGTTTGTTGATACCCGTTCATTCTTTGGTATGACATCTATTGTGTATCCGTCTCCCGCCGCGTTCACCGCAAGATTGTCATTCGCGGAATTTGAGTATAGCCCCGCCTCGAAACTGTCATTCGCGTAATCATAGTTCCATTGAATTAATGTGTTCAGGTTAGACGAGCCAAACGTAAGATAACTCATATTAAATAACCCGATAACAGGTTTGGCGGGAATTGCCGTATTCCACGCGTCTATCAACGCCCGTGCGGGTATTCTGAACTGTTCTAACCCGATTGTGAATATGTCGTTATCCTTGTCAAAAGCGAGTTGCAACGCGGACACTCCAGAATTGATAAAGTCCGTGTACGCGGTGCTTACGGGGTCGGTCGCCTGATTGGTCATTTGATTGCTGTATGTGACCGCTCCAGTACCGCCGAACGCGGGTTTTGTTGTAGAGAATAGCATAGTCGGCGTTGGCGAGTTTAGCAGTCTCGCGAGAGTATCCGTATACGGTATGAGGTCGAATATCGGGTTAAATGAACTCGAAAAACCGACAAACAAGCCGCCGTCCGAACCTACGGATAGCGTGTTGTTCGCGTCTTTTGAGAACATTCCTTCGGCATTTTTAAGCCCGAGCGCACCTATATTTATCATAAAAATCTTCTCCTAATCTCCACTCCCGCGTATAACCAATTAACAGGAGCTGATTCTTTGATATTCGCGGACTATGCTTATTACACCGAAAACGGCGCGGGCGTGATACCCGAGAATCAGTACGCCCGTTACGCCAAAAAGGCAAGCCAGGAAATGCGAGTGCGGACTTTTGGCAGACTTGACAAGTTCACGTTAGAAACAGCCCCCGACGAAGTGTCAATGTGTCAAGTAGAGATTGCGGATTTTCTGTATACACAGGCGCAATTAGAAACGCACATTGACAGTAGCGGTAACTTGCAACAACAGATAGTATCTACTTTTTCAGATACT
>BNUF01000083.1 GCA_025997155.1 Clostridia bacterium | reverse complement strand
TCCCGATTTCGTCGTTCGCGCCTTTTCGTATGCTAACGCCGAGCCGCCCCGCCGCGATTTCGTCGGCGACTTTCACGAGTTCCCCGACGCCCTTTGAAATCACACGCGCTATCGAAAGGGCAAGCGCGTAAAACGAACCAAATGGTTATGACATATATAAATCATATGCTTAATATATGCGGGCTTCTCGAGGGCTTTGGGCAGGGTGATTTTGACGCGGATTACGAGATATGCGTCGGTAAAAAGAACCTTTCTAACCAAGTTGTGGAAAAGGTGCGGACGAATCTTAAGAATGTGTCGGGCGGAATCAGAAACCTTGCGAAATCGGCGGCGGCGGGGAATCTTGACACGCGAATGGAGTTTGAGGAACTGCGCGGAGAGTGGAAAGAGCTTGCTCTTTTGCTTAACGAACTCGTGGACGCAATCGTAAGACCTTTCCGCGAGGCGTCGGACGCCCTTACGACTGTATCAAAAGGTACTCTCGGCGTTAAGATGAACGGAACTTATAACGGAGAGTTCAACAATATCAAAACCGCCCTCAACGGCACGACGGCGGAGGTTTCGGGGTATATCGAAAACATTTCATATGTTCTCACAGAGATTGCCGAGTCTAATCTGACGGTGGACGTGACAAAGGATTATATCGGGGATTACCTGAATATCAAAAACTCGATGACCACGATAATAGCCAGCCTGCGCCACGTCGTCGAGAGAATCGCGCAAGCCACGTATAACGTCACGGCGGGGTCGCGGCAAATCGCCACCAGCAGCCAGTCCCTCGCGGAGGGTGCGTCAAGACAGGCGGGCGCGCTTGAGGAAATATCCGCGACAGTCAACCTAATCAATCAGGAAACGAAAATAACCGCGGAGAACGCCAAGTCCGCGGAGAAATTGTCTGTTTCGTCAAGCCTTCACACCAAAAACAGCAACGCCGCGATGAAGAAGATGCTCGCGGCTATGGACGGCATACAGGAAGCGTCGGGCAATATTTCAAAGATTATCAAGGTTATAGAGGATATCGCGTTCCAGACGAATCTCCTTGCGCTTAACGCGTCTGTTGAGGCGGCAAGGGCGGGCGAACACGGGAAAGGGTTCGCCGTCGTCGCGGAGGAGGTGCGTTCGCTCGCGGGCAGGAGTTCTGTCGCCGCCAAGGAGACGAACGACCTTATAAACACGTCGATAAACAGAGTCGCCGAGGGTACGAAAATCGCGGAGGATACGGCGGGGTCGCTTGAGGAAATTACGGAGGATTTTGAAAAGGTCAGCGAACTTATAAAGAGTATCGCCGCGTCGTCGTCGCAACAGGCGTCGTCGGTGGCGGAACTGGATTCGGGGCTTAGCCAAGTCGCGCAGGTCACGCAGGCGAACGCCGCCCACAGCGAAGAGACAGCCGCCGCGTCGTCGGAACTCGAGGCTATGGCGGTTCAGTTAAACGAACTTGTCAAGACTTTCCGTTTGAAAAAATAACCCAAGGAGGTGATTATTATGACACGCAACGAAACTCTGTTATTTCTGTATTCGCTTGAGGCGGTTCTGGACGACACCGACACGGAGAAAGCGAACAAAAAGGCTTTAGAGGTTATCCGCAGAACTATCTCTCAAAGCGAAACGAGAACTAAAGAAGATTAACGCCTAGCCTATAATCTCTTCTATCATCTTGATTGCGCCCTCGAAATCGGACATTTTGGCGCAGGAGGAGATATCCGCGATTTTTCTTTGGATATCGTGAGGAAACGTCATTCTGTCGAGAGCTACGGACTGTGTGAGCGCCTCTGTAAAATCCTTTTTCTTACAGGCGGTTTTGAGGTTTCCGCACAGCATCAGAAGTGTCGGGTCAATGTCGTCAAGCCCGAGCACAAGACGAACCTTGTCAAGCAGTACTGTGGGAGCGTAGGGTTTTTGGATATAGTCTTTGCAGCCGAGTTTTCCGATTTTTGCCAAAAACCCTTTGGACGCTTTCGGCGTGACAAATATAACGGGTATCTTGCTTAGGGAATTGTATTTGTTAAGTTTCTCCTTAAACTCGAACACGCTCGTACCCGTTATGTCGGTGTCCAGAATAATAAGGTCGAGACAGCGGCTGTTAAGGATTTCCCGCGCCGCCTCGACAGAAAGGGCGGTCTGCACGACAAACTCCTTGCCGAGAGAACTTTTGATAAATTTAAGGCCTGTCATATCCTCGTCCACCGCCAGTATGTTTTGTTTAACGGCGGGCGGAAAAATTTCGTGAATTTTGCCGAGAAGCACGTCGGGAGCAATCGGCTTTGATATATACCCTCTGTATCCGAGTTTGGCACATTCCATAATGAAATCGTGGGTCGGGGCGTGGGTCGTGACAGACACCACGGGGATTTTACGAAGTGCCGAGTCAAGGTTTAATTTCGCCTTAAACTGAAGTCCGTCCATACCCGGCATTTCAAGGTCAAGAAGAATCATATCGGGGGTTCGCCGCTCTATCAAATCGAACGCGAGTTCGCCCGACGCCGCCGATACGACGTCAAACTCCGCCTCAAGCAGACTCTTTATTATATTACGAATCGGCGCGCTGTCGTCTACTGTAAGTATGAGTTTTTTTCTTACCATTTATTGTAGTCCTTTCAGATACAGCCGTTTTTGCTTTTTTTCATATTGTATCACATACCCCGCCTATTTTCAAGCAAGTAAAAGGCTTGCGGCAACGTGAAATTCCTGATATAATACTTTACAAATTATTAATTGGAGGTACTTTTTTATGAGCGAAAATAAAACGGCGAACCCGGGGCCTCTGGGGTTGCTCGGTTTCGGAATGACGACTGTTCTTTTAAACCTGCATAATTCTGGGATTATCGAATTGTCCGCGGTGATTGTCGCTATGGGTTTCGCAATGGGCGGACTCGCGCAAATCATCGCGGGAATCAAGGAATTCAGCCGAAACAACATATTCGGCGCGACGGCGTTTACGGCGTATGGTTGTTTCTGGTGGTCCCTTATTTTTATATGGAATCCTGTTTTTGGGGGCGAACCCGCCGACCCGCTGTCTATGGGTTTCTACCTTCTCCTTTGGGGAATCTTCACGGGCTTTATGTCTGTCGCGACACTAAAGCACAATATAGCGACACGCGTCGTTTTCTTCTCCCTTACGGCGTTGTTCCTGCTCCTTGCGCTTGGGGATTTCACGGGGGTCGAGGCGATTCACGTCCTCGCGGGGGTCGTCGGCATCGTGTGCGGACTTTCGGCGATATACGCGTCCGTCGCCCAAGTCATAAACGCGGAATTCGGCAAAGAAGTCCTGCCTATGGGGTCGCATAAATAATAATAATAATAAGCCTCTTGATTCTGTCAAGAGGCTTATTTTTTTCCAGATACTGTGGAAAACCCTGTGGAAAACCCCAAAAAACCTGTGGATAAAAATCGCCTTTTGTGGATAATTCTTGTCCGAAAAAACCGCCTGTGGATAACCCCCGAGTTATCCAGAATTATCCACAGGTTGTCCACGCGGTTATCCACACGGGAAACCTATATAAGGCAAGGGCTAGAGTGGGATTTCCACATATCCACAGCCCCTACTACTACTAATACTAATAACTTAGTAAAATATTATAATAAGCTGTGCAGAACTTTTTTTGTGGATTATGTTTATAACCTTGCCCCTCTGGGGAGAATATAAAAAACAACCAAAAAAGATTGTTAGATTTTACGGATAGTACCGAAATCGCGGGTATGTTATAATAGAATGTGTATTCTTGTGTAGTTTAACCGACGGTATCCTAGAATGGATGTGGTTTTATGTTCTCAAAAGGCGACAAAATTGTGTACCCGTTGTATGGCGCGGGAGTTATTGAATCTATCGAGGAAAAAGAAATTGAAGGAACGTTTGAAACCTACTACACCCTCAACATTCCCAGTTCAAATCTCAAGATTATGATTTCGGCGTCAAAAGCGGAAACTTGCGGTATACGGGTTGTCTACTCAAAAGATGAGATTGTAAGTATCATAAAATCCACAAAAGAAAAAAATCCCCCAATGTCTGAAAACTGGAACGAACGCTACCGCTCTAATATGGAAAAAATCAAAACGGGGCATCTCCGCGAAATCGCCGTCGTTTTCAGGAATCTCCAAAGCCGCGAAAAGCTTAAGGTTCTTTCGGGGGCGGAAAAAAAGATGCTCACGACGACAAAACAAATTATAATCAGCGAGATAGCGGTTTCGCAAAACATTGAAAAAAACCTCGCGGAGGAGATTCTGCTGGAGGCGGTGGGGTCTTGACTCTTAGAATAAAAAAAACCGACGAGGCGGCGGTTATCCCGCGCTACGCCACAGAGGGCGACGCGGGGCTCGACTTGTTCGCCCTTGAGCCGCTCACTATCCCCCCCTCGGAATACGCCCTTGTACGAACGGGAATAGCCCTAGAGCTCCCCTACGGCACGGAGGCGCAGATTCGCCCAAGAAGCGGGCTTGCGCTAAGGTACGGGGTGACTCTTCTAAACTCCCCGGGGACTATCGACTGCGGCTATCGCGGGGAAATCAAGGTATTGATGATTAACCACGGCAGGGAGAGGTTTACCGTTACGGTCGGTATGAAAATCGCGCAAATGGTGATATCAGCTCCGGTATACGCCGAAATAGTGCTGGTGGAGGAATTATCTGGCTCAAAGCGGGGAGATTCGGGGTTCGGTTCCACAGGATTATAATATTCCAAAAGGGCGTAATTATTCGCCTTTTTTTTTATTTTTGAATGTTGACAAAAATTTAAGATATATATATACTTTAATTAGGGATACTATCGTTTACTCATTATTAAAGGAAAGGGGTTTTTTTATGGCAAAAATTATTCGTAACAAAAAAGGCACGGCTCTTGTGACCGTCATTTTGGTTATGATTATGTTCTCGATTATAGCTATGGGCGTGACCGCGACTATGGTAATAAACGGTAACAGCGCGGCAAAAGATAAATCGGAAACTCAAACGCACTACTACAACGCGTCGGCTCTCGGCATCATATCCGACAGCATATACTACGGCTCGACACAAATCAGGGATTTCCTGACAGACCCGGCTCTTAACGACTATTTCACCGTACCGGACGAGGCGGACCTTGACATAAACGGAATGTATGTGTACGGAATAAACTCGGGGCAGGACGCGGATTTTAAGGTGACTCACACCGTGAATTTTCCTGAAATCGACGGGTTCGCGGCGACCTCCACCGTAAACGTGACCACCGACTATTACCAAAAAAACAAGGGGCTTGCCCTCACCGTCTCCTCCGAAACGGAGCTCAGAAACGCGTCGGGCAAAAACATTAGAATAGGAAACAAAATATACGCCCCCAACGAAGTCGTTTCAAAATCCAAAGAACCCGAAAGCAGATATATGAAAGTGCCGATACCCAACAGACCGCCCGCAGAAAACGCGGTAGACGGAGCTAAAGTGACAGACGCGGGCGACGGCTGGAGCGGCGAGAGCGAAGGCGGAGCTCCAAACCCGAACCATACGAGCATTGCGGGTATTAGTTATGACCAGCCCGCTCCTGTCGCCGTAGGTAACGACCTTGCGAGTTTTATCGACTTGCTGCCGAACGAGATGAGAAGCGCCCTCGACGCGACAAGCAACGCTCCTTTGTACACCACCGCCGCGAAAATCACTAAGGAAGCTCCCGGCAAAGACCCCGAACTGGTAGGTTCGGACAGGTTTATAACGTCTAACCTAAGAGCCGCCATAGGTATGGAAGCGCGAAACGCCATAGGAGACCTAATCATTAACGACGGCGATATAATAACCCTTAACCTTCAGTACACGCATAACAACGTTCCGTATAGTTACGCCCATTTCTACAACAAGGCGGAGGACGCGGCGGCGGATTTTGAGCCTCAGCTCTTCAAACTTATGGTACAGGGGATTGTCGCTAGCCTCTCCGACCCTTCGTCAAGAGCTTTCGCGAAGGAACACCCCGAGCTTATGCTGGCGTATGTTTCGGCAATCGAAAGAGGCGGCGAACCTGACATGGACGTGCCTGAATACAGCATCAACCTGGAAAAGATACTTAATCTAAACGGTATCGACCCCAATTTGTTTAACGCTGTTAATACGGCAGGCGAGGCATATAAGGAAGTGTACTACTATGAAGCGGGCGACCAGCCTCTGACTAAAGCTTACGCCAAAGCGGTACTAGACCTCAAAAACGCACTCGAGGGAACTCCCGTGTATATCGAGTTCCTTGAAGACTCCAATATGACCCACCCGAATCAGGGTTATAATATGTCCGCTAAACTCAAGGAACAGATACCGCTCGGCAAAAGAGTGTTTATAATGGCAAAAACCCCCTTAGCTCCGATAACGATACACTCAAACGACAATCTTCAGCGTCTCTTTTTCGGAGATGTAATCGAGGTGCCTGACGACATAACGATAATCGCGTACAACCTTAAGTCGGACGGTTTTACAGGATTTCAGATTGACCAATCTAACGAATTCGTAAAAACGACGGTAGGTTCGCCGACCCCCGAGATGACGCCTCACGTGTTCTTTTTCGCGCATAACGACAACGGCTTGGAGTACGGCGCGAACATTAACTCGTCGTCGGTGAATTCCACAAACGCGGTTATGATGGATTTTTACCTTCCGACAGGCAAGATTCAAGCCAACAGCGCGCAGGGTTATGAGTTCTACGGTTCGCTGCACGCGAAAGAAATAGTGTTTAACGGTTTGGACCTTATTTTTAAACCGCGCGAGAAAGATAACCCGTATATAGACGGACTCGGGCAGATGGTGGGCGGCGGCTACCAGCCGACAGACGTTGTGCCTGAAAGGAGGTTTTGATTATGAACGAAAAAGGTATGACTTTGGTTGAGGTGCTTGTCGCCGTGGTTATCCTGTCCATTGTGGCGGCGGGGTTCACTCTGTTTTTCGCCCGCACCGCGTGGCAGTCGCAGATACTCGCCGCAAGTTCAAGAAACACCGCCGAGGCGCGTGGGTTCGCGGACAGGGTTTTGAACGAAGTGACAGAGGCAGCGTCCTTGTCGGCGATTGAGAGTGCGCTTAGCTCCATTCCCTACGCGGAAACGAACGGAGCGACGACGAACAGTTTCGGTTATGTCAACGGCACCGTTCAGGTACAGCTCGAACCGTCAAGGAATTCGTCCGCGACAGTCAACGTTCCGACGGTACGCGCCGATATGACCTCGGCGACAGAATCCAAAAACTCCATAGACAGCGCGGGCAAGGTAGAGGCGACGTCGGAAACGGAAATACACCTTTACAAGGCGTATGCGCTTCCTGCCGACGCGATAATTCCCTCTAACGTCACCTCATATGTAATCGACGTTAAAATACAGAACACACCGATACCCGCACCGTAACAAAACGTAACAAAACAAAACCCTCTGAATAAAATCAGAGGGTTTCTTTGTAGGTGTAAAGCGCGTTTTCAATGTCGTCATACAAAAAGCCCTTGTTTATGAGGTAATTCACGGTCTTTTGCGAATCCCCGCGCCTAATCAGGTATTTTTCAATCACGGGGTATATATCGTTTTCGGACAAATATTCGCTTACGGCGTTTTCTCCCGTTTCGTTTGACACGCCTTTTTCCCGCAGCATATGCAAAATCTTGAGATTGCCCCAACCCTTTAGACGAAAACAATCAGAGACGTATTTTTTCGCAAAATTTTCGTCGTCTATGTAGTTGTATTCGCCAAGTATCTCAAGGACACGCTCCGTTATTTCGTCTGAATACCCCTTTTCGTAAAGCCGCTCCCTGATTTCCCGCTCGGTGCGGTCGCGCAAAGATAAAAGCTTTAGCGCGAAGTCTTTCGCCTGTTCAAGTTCTCCCTCAAAATAATCCATTTTGCCCTCCGTTGATAAATTCCGTTTCGGTGATTATTTTTATGCCGAGTTCACGCGCCTTTTTGTTTTTCGCGGAACTTGACGTGTTGTCGTTGTTGATTAGGTAATCCGTCTTCGCGCTGACAGAACCCGACACACGCCCGCCGTTGTCCTCGATAAGCGTCTGCAACGCCTTGCGGTTTTCAAACTGTTCGAGAGAACCCGTTATTACAAAGGTTTTGCCCGAAAGTCCCGCGTTTTCCTGCCGTTCTTCTTTGACGACGCGAAGATAGGCGTAAATCCGCTCCGCTAGTTCTAGTGTCTTCGGGTTTTTGAAAAACGCGTACACGGACTCCGCCAAAACCTCGCCAAAGCCCTCGATTTGGAGTAAGTCCTCTTTTTCGGCTAGCTTTATTTTTTCTATGTCGCCGCCGAAATATTTGCAAAGGAGTTTCGCGTTAGAGAGTCCCACCTGCATAATACCGAGAGAGTATATAAAATTCGGCAGCTTTACGGTTTTTGAGTTTTCGATTGCGTTTGTGAGGTTGTCAAAAAGTTTCTTGCCGTAGCCTTTTAACTGTACTATTTCGTCCCTGTGGTTTTTAAGTTCAAAAATATCGGGGCAATCCGCGATAAACCCTTTTTCCACAAAATCCCGCAAACGCTCAATCGACAGCCCCTCGATGTTCAGCGCGTCACGGCTTACAAAATGAGACAACGCCTCCTCTGTTTTCGCCCTGCAATGAGGATTGACGCAATACAGGAATTTCGCCGTGTTTTCTTCTTTTGTTTCAAGAGTTCCGCCGCAAGCGGGACATTCGGCGGGTATTCTAAGCGTGCCGCTTTGCGTCAGATTTTCGGCAATCTGCGGGATAATCATATTCGCCTTGTAGACGACTAGGGTATCTCCAAGTCCTAGTTTAAGCTGTTCTAATATGCTTATGTTGTGGAGACTTGCCCGCTCTACGGTCGTACCCTCAAGCTCCACAGGAGCGAAAACCGCAATCGGGTTGATAAGCCCCGTCCGCGACGCACTCCACTCGACTTTTTCAAGGGTGGTTTTGGCGGTCTCGTCGCGCCACTTGAACGCCAGCGCGTCCTTTGGAAATTTTGACGTTGTGCCGAGAGACTTTGAGTAGGCGATGTCGTCGTAGGTGAGTACAAGCCCGTCCGACGCGAACTCGTTGTTTTTCACGTTTTGCTCGAAATAGGTAAAAACTTCCTTTAGGTTGCTTTTATTTACTTTTTTGGAAAATACCGTCTGAAATCCAAGCTCCTCAAGGTATTCAAAAATTTGTGACTTTTCGGTATAGTCAAAATCCCCCGAAAACCCGAAAATAAAACAGTGTACGCCGCGTTTTTTAAGGTTTTCGCCGCTTAGCTGGCGAACTGTCCCGCTGCAAAGGTTGCGCGGGTTTTTGTAAGGGATTTCCTCCTTCTCGTTGATTTTCTCAAAATCTTTGTAGGAGATTACCGCCTCGCCCCGCACGGTGAACTCGCCTTTATGCGCCGTCCTAAGCGGGATATTCTTGAAAAAACGCGCGTTGTGGGTTATGTTCTCGCCGATTTGCCCGTTGCCCCGCGTGAGTGCCTGATATAGTTCGCCGTCTTTGTAGGTGAGAACCACCGTCAATCCGTCCAGTTTCCACGAGAGAAGCCCGTTCTGTTCTCCCAAAAATTCCTCGAGAACTCCCGTGTCCTTAGTCTTGTCGAGAGAAAGCATAGGCGTTTTGTGGGCGACCTTGACGAGAGAGGACACCGCCTCATAGCCTACTTTTTGTGTCGGCGAATTTGAGAGGATAAGCCCCGTTTCGTTTTCAAGGAGCGATAATTCGTCGTACAACCTATCATACTCAAAGTCGCTCATACTCGGAGTACTGCCCGAATAGTACTCCTCCGCCGCTTTATCCAGCGTAGCAACCAGTTTCTGTATCTTTTCCGCTTTATTCATAACCCTAACCCTCTTCTGAATAAAATTTTTCTTTTTGTTAATATTATAATTAAAATTTACAAAAAATACAGACATATTTGATAATTTGTGATATATTTATATTACTTACAACAAAAGACCAGCTATTAAAAGTCAATAGGTAACTTAAAAAAATTTTAGTAAAAAAGCAAAAACCACAGAAATGAAAAAATAACACGAAAAAAAGACCTAATGACATAGAAAAGGCGAGTGACAAAATGTA
>BNUF01000082.1 GCA_025997155.1 Clostridia bacterium | reverse complement strand
ACGCCGTATTAAAAGTGTTCAAAATCCTTGCAAATAAATATCGTAACAGACATCTTCGTCATGGTCTTCGTGTGTCACTCCTTTGCGGCGTTTTTAATTTTGAGTTATCAAATAAATAATTTCCGAAGAGGGCTAATAACTGCAAATGAAAAAAGGTTGTGTCAGTATAACATAGATTCCTCGCGTTTCTCATCAGAACGGATTACATACCTTTCTATTGGAAACGACATATATGAAAAATACGGGATAGTATGTCCTATCGATATACCCTATTGGTCGCCTGTTGTTGATGGTTTTAATAAAAATGGAACATTGTTTGACTATGAAAGCGGCAAAAGATTGCCTCAAAACGCAAATGTCGTTGTCGAAAAGTATTATCATCTGATTTTGCGTGAACATTTTTGTTTACACCATTCAAATGATGTTGTTGTTGATAAAGAAAATAGTATAAGTGGTTATAGCATATATAAAGTTCAGGCTTTGAAAATATCGAAAAGTGCCAGTGACTTTTTTATGCGGTTTAGTTGCAGATTGTCAGATAAGCCAGCCATCCTAACATTGCTTTATCCATTTGCAGTAAAATCATCTCACATTATTACGCATACCGCTGAAAGAGTGTGGTTTCATAAAACAAATGGGTTTGTTGAAGTCCGCCCTAAAAATTATGAAAGCAACTACAATTCGGATGTATTTTCCGTTGATAGCGGATTTCAACAATTTCAACAGATAATCTATGTAAGCCGTTTTGAAGATAATACGAGTGTATTGCGGTACGCAATGTTACGGAAGGTCGAGACTATAGAATATCCAACTCGAATGATTGATTTCAGAGTTTATGATAATCATGGTATAAGTATTGAGGACGGCGAGTATGACGGGTTGCCACCCAACCATGAATTGAACTTTGTTGCTGAATTTGACGGATTCGCAAGAATTTACAAAGACGGAGTCACAATTAATAAAGTATCTGTTAAAGCTGGAGAGAAAGCAGTTGTAAATGTCATACATGGTTGTAAATTTCACCTGTATCAAGGCTTGGATTGCATTTATGAGATTTCATTTGTACATAAAAAACAAGAAACAAAACTCAGTGATGATAAACTTATTGTAGCCTTGAAAAATTTTACAGGAGATTATGTAAATCTCACACATTCATTCGGAGCAATTGCGGAAAGACTTACGGATTTTCCAAAAACCACAATTTGGTTAAGGAATCAAATTAAAAATGGCAAAATAGACCGCCGTGCTAAACTATATCTTCAAAGTATCTTGGGGTGAAAGAGAATGGATAATGGCAAAATTCTATCACTTTGTATTTCTATAATATGGCACAAGGGAGAGCCACGCTTATTCCGTATTGCTGATATCGTAGATAATGAGTTGATTCCATTTAAAACTGATTATTCACAACGAAGTGGCGGAACAAATACAAATATTATTTTTAAGTGGCCAAAAGATATTCCTGTTGAGGGAACGATTAGTTTTTGGGAATGGCATATGGACGATTGGAGACAACTTGCTGATATTAGGCATGATTTGCATTGGATAGAGCATGTGAGATTACCGAAAATCACTTCGCTCGAAGAACTACAGCTTGCGTTGTTTAACGGCATAGATTTGGAGTTTTCATCAGACCACAAATGTTTGCTTGAGTTTTCAAATCAGGGAATCAACCAGTGCGTTTGTTGTGATTCAAGTGATTTTAAACGAAAAGGTGATAGGTGGTTTTTAAGCGATAAGACTTATTGGCTCGATTCTTATGAAATAGCAGACTGTGACATTATCGAAATAAAGACACCTCATCTCCCGAACATTAATAGATTTTATTTCAGAACCTGTACTCAATAAACAATCAAAAACCTGTTTGGATTACGGAGATTACGAAATTTCAAAGCAGTTGGTTAAATATGCAGCTATTATTTTTTGTTTGCCGACATTCTTACGGATTTTTTGAGTACGGGTTCTCAAATATTTAGATTTGCCGACATCACATGGACGGGTTTTGTTAAGGACACCAGCTGATACAGTACGACAAGCCATAAAAAACCGTATTAGTAAATGCACGGAAGGTCTTTCGAAATCTGATAAAGAAATAATACGTAATTTTGTTAAAATACCATCGGACACACTCATAAGACATATCTCCGAAGAGTGCCGTTGCTCGATTGAAGAAGCAACCGACTATATTAACAAATTTGCAACAGAGTGCGAAGAATATTTTGCTGAAGATGACTTTTCTGAATCAGTTATGTTACACCTTGTTGAGCATAATGCTGAAATCGGACAGAAATTTCAAAGAGCAGTTAAAGATGAGTGGGAGCGAAAAAACTCACAACTTATTGAAGAATTCTCCAAAAAAGAAGAACGTCTTTCCGATTTATGTGCTGAATGTGACGAAATGGAAAAGCTCAAAACAGAGATAGCCAACGAGTACGAAAGTAAGGTGCATTTATCGGAGAACATAACGGAACAAGTTCGTGGAAAAATTGCTGACGCTAAAGGCGATTTAGCCTCGTTCTTTGCCGAATATTTCTTGTTTTGCGGGGAAAGTTCTACTGAGATAAACGATGCCTCCAGTGTGTTTTTCGGAAGTTCAATTGACGAGAATCCCGAAGAACATACTGATATAAAATATATATTTGAGGTTCTTAAAGAAAACCTCAAATCTGCGGGTGTTGCAGATAAGAGACTCTGTTCCGCCCTTAGCGCGTATATGCTATCGGCGTATATTATACATGTACCGTTGATTTTTGCGGGTTTTGGCGCAAACGCAATAATTGATGCGTTGAGTGCAACTATCTTCAACAAAACAGCTGACAAAATAGTTGTAAAAGATAATATGTTTGATAACAAAGCTTTGAAACCAGAAATTATTGCTGTTCACAATGGATTTGGTTGTATGAATTTGATATTGAATATTGCAAAAAGTAGTTACATCTGTTTTGTCGCGCAAACTTCTGAAGAATTATCCATAGAACCGCGCAGTATGTGTAATTATGCTTTGCCCGTTTTTACGGAGTATTTCTTATCTAGCAATGAAACTGATGATTTTTATGGCACGTTAAGCTCAATTAAATACAACGAGAAAAGGAAAGGACGAGCTCCTATATTTCCAGCATATGTCCTTCCTGTGTTAGCTTTTCAAAATTGTAAAATGTTATTGGGCATAACTTCCGACATACACAAAGAAATATCCGAATACGAAATGCTTTTACTTCAAACATTACCCGTAATGATTTCTTTAAACAAACGAGAAGAGCTAGTAGAACTATTATCTGCAGTAAATCTTTCAGATAAAGATAAAATTGAAATATATAAACTTATGGGTGAAAAACAATGACATTAATTCTAGAAATCTCTGAAAATTTGTCTATCCCAAAAGAATCTAGCGAATCTGCTGAAGAGTGGCATAGGCGAGTTTTGTATAGTTTAGTCGGTTGTCATATGATTGCGGCACTTTACGATTTCGATGATGATATCGCCGAGGCAGAGAACTTAGAGCATGAGGTATCTATGCAACATATTTTGAAATGCGGCAATAACTTGATTCTTAATATAAACGAAATTGATTGTAAGAAAATAAGAGAGATTTATACTTTAACTGGTTATATGTTACATAAAAACAATAGGCTCGCATACCCAAAGTCAACTATTTCTACAGACAGCGGTATCTCGTTTATTCGAGGTGTTCCTCCTTGGGAAAAAGTTAATGTTAGCGGGTTGGGAATGTATTATGCTCATGGTAATCAGAGTACACTTTTTTCGATAGAACAAATGTTTGGACTTGAAGAACTTGACATTAACGATTGGTTTGTTCGTTTTTCACAAAAAATTAGATGGGAAACCATAGATAGTTTTCCGACAGAAAAAGAGTATTTAAACTTAACCGAAAGCCCTCAAAACGGTTATTGGCAATCAAACCCGCCCAAAAGTGAATTGATATTGTGCAGAAGCAAAGAAAACACTCATAAGGAATATTCTATTTTACGTTCGCTAAATAAAATTCAAAAAAGCGACTTATCCGATTGGCAAGTTGAAAAAGGTGAATATCGCCGTATTGCGATAGCTTTACGGATTGCAAACGGCATCTCACCAATTTTAAGAGTCAAACAAAAAATAAACACTATGGAATTAATAACAGATTACTTATTGCCGCCCGCTGAACAAAATTTTTTTGAACTTTATAGTTGGAATATAGAAGGAAGCCCGTGGCACAGAATAATATCGGTTTCGTTATACCCAACTTTCAAACGAATTTTTCAAAAACTCGGGTATAGAATAATTGAGGAGAACTCGGAATGGAAACAGTAAAAACGATACATTACAAACTTAGAACAGAGTTGTCAACGTACATTAAAACGCAATATATCGGTAAAAACAATCTTCTTTTATCCGCGCTTAGCGACAAGTTAGATGAGCAAGGTGTTTTGTGGCAAACTCCTTATGTGGAGCTGCCAGCGTCATACGAAATTGCTCCGCAGGGGTTAGACGGTTTAAGATTGGTTGAGTGGGTTAAGAACTTTTTTAATCAACTCGCGGAAAGTAATCTTGGTGTTTTCAAAACACCTTTTTCTCACCAAATTGAAGCGTTAGAACATGCCTTTAAAGGCGAAGATTTATTCGTTTCCACGGGAACTGGTTCTGGCAAAACTGAGTGTTTTATGTGGCCTTTGATTGCGAAAGTGACGAATGAAGCAAAAAACAATGTAGATAGCTGGAGTAAACGCGGTGTACGCGTAATTGCTATGTACCCAATGAATGCTCTTGTTGCCGACCAGATAAGTCGTTTGCGCCGAATAATTGGCGTTGAGGATTTTGTCTCTATTTTTAGAAATACAACGTCCGAGAATTCACGTCGTCCACAGTTTGGTATGTATACAGGAAGGACTCCTTATGCTGGGGAAAAGCCCGATAAAGATTCTGACAGAGAACTTGCGAAGTCACTGTCTCGATTGCTGCCTTCAAGCGGAATGTCACAGGAAATTTACGATACTCTCCTCAACGAAGGAAAAATACCGTCGAAAAAAAATCTTGATAAATTTATCGAAGGATTAAAAAACAATAGACATTACACAGATTCCGACGATGCCGAACTTATTACCCGATTTGAAATGCAGTCAAATTGCCCTGACATATTGATTACAAACTACTCAATGCTTGAGTATATGTTGCTTCGCCCTCGTGAAGATAATATTTGGGATTCTACAATTGAGTGGTTAAATTTCAGCACAGATAATAGATTGCTTTTTATTATTGATGAAGCTCATATGTATCGTGGCGCGTCGGGCGGTGAGGTTGCGCTTTTGTTAAGGCGTCTGTTTCACAGACTCGGCATAGGTCGCGATAAAGTTCAATTTATCCTCACGACTGCAAGTATGCCAAATGATAATTCTGATGACAAAAATGCTGTGAACATTTTCGCGAAACTCTTTACCGCGAGCGATGCCGATTCTTTTCATTATATTTTCGGGACTATCGTCAAAGAAAACGCTGATATTATCGATAAAAATTTGCAAACACTATATCGTACTTGCTGTGGCAACGCTTCTTCGATTGATGATATTGCGGAGGCGGTATTCCCGAAAATTCCTCATGCTGACGCACTTACGAAAGCTTATGATTTGCTTGGCGATTCTTCAAATTTTTTAAAAGCAACAGGAGAACCTATGTTCTCTATAAGACTTCATATGTTATTTAGAGGAATTCAAGGCATCTATTGTTGTACGAATCCGAACTGCCCTTGTTCACACTCCTATGAAGGGGTTACTTTGGGTCAGATATTCATTAAAGATAATGTTTTCAATTGCCCCGAATGTGGAGGTACTGTTTATGAGTTGATAAACGACAGACGTTGCGGAGCGTTATTTATTCGCGGTTATGTCAGTGAAACGGTAGGGAAAAGTTATCTCTGGAGGCATCCTGGACTCTACTTTGATAAAAACATGCGGGAAATTCATTTTTTTGTTCCAAATGTAAACAAACAGTACAAAAGAAAAGGCAAAAACCCCGCAAAACCTTGCTATCTTGATTCAAAGAGCGGATTCATATACTTTGGTGATGATTCGGCACGTTCACACCCCGATATTCTCAAACTATATTACAGCGACCATACGGATAAAAGTAGTCCCGACATTATGACATTTGCGACATGTCCTCATTGTCAGCACATTTTGAACAAGCTACCATTGACTGATTTTTCAACAAAGGGCAATCAATCTTTTTATAATATCGTAAAAGCACAATTTAATGCACAGGACTCGGTAAGCGGCAAAACTAATAACGAAAAATACCCAAATGAAGGCAGAAAGGTGCTGCTTTTCTCAGATAACCGTCAACGTGCGGCAAGGCTTGCTCTTGATATGTCTAAATCATCTGACGAACTTGCTGTTATGCAGCTTTTTATGATTGCAATTGTCGAAATGTCTAAATCGGACAAAGATTTATCGTTAGATGACCTATATGGATATTTTGTTAAAGCGGCAGTTGAGCGAAATATTCAATTATTTAGTAACGACAGTCGCGACAAATTTAATGAAGATTGCGCAAAGACAAAAAAGACTATTGCCAGCAAAGCAAAACGCGATAAAATCTTTGAACCAAACCTAACTTTTTCAAACGCTCCTGATACGGCACAAGAACACTTGATTCGGCTCTTTTGTGGTGCGTATAATACTTTTTACGATACTGGTTTTGCGTGGATTGAACCGACCAAAGAAGTTTTGGAAGGTTGCATTGAACAATTTGAGGATTCTGGGATTGAAATTAGCGGAGAAGAATTGGTCTCTAGTTTTAATGCGTGGGCAATGTCGATATTACCTAATAATATAGCTTTGGGACATCAAATAAATGACAAACGCCGTGAGGCATTTCATAATTTTAATAAATTTGGCTTATCTCGAGATTGGAAATTCACTAAACTTTTTTCAGAGATTATGAACTGGAAAGAGGGCGATACAAATTATAAAACATGGCGCAAGATTCTCCACCAAGAGTTTATTGACGGCTCTGATGGCAAATATTACATTCAGTTGTCAAAGGTAGCTGTAAAAAATGGCGTTTCCCATAAATGGTTAAAATGCAAACAATGTTCAGAAATAACGGCGTTTGCGTTTAAAGGCAGATGTCCTCTTTGCGGAAGTGATGAAATAGCCGAAATGACAAGCAATGAATACGACGCTTTAGGATTTTGGCGTAATCCTATATTTTTCGCTTTAGGCGGAGGAAAAATCAACGTAATAGATACAGAAGAACATACAGCTCAACTTTCCCATAAAGACCAACGCGATGATATGTGGTCGAGAACTGAGCAGTATGAAATGCGTTTTCAAGATTTATTACGTGAAGGCGAATACCCTGTTGATGTTTTGAGTTGTACTACAACAATGGAAGTCGGTATAGATATTGGTTCGTTGGTTGCGGTAGGACTTCGTAATGTTCCTCCAATGCGCGAAAACTATCAGCAACGCGCAGGACGTGCGGGACGGCGCGGTGCATTGCTTTCAACAATCGTTACTTTTTGCGAAAATGGTGTACATGATAGCCGATATTTTAGAAATCCCGAGCAAATGTTTAGAGGAACTCCTCGCAAACCATGGATTGATATAGAAAGTGAAAAATTACTATGGAGACATATGAGCATAATAGTTGTTTCGGGTTTCTTACGTTCCGTGTCTGAAAGTCTTGACAAAACCGAAACAATAGATTTCTTTGAAAATTGGTATGGTAAGTTTTTAATATTCGCAGAGAACTTTCATAATTATAAAGGGATAGTCCTACCTTTATCAATAAATCCTGATTTCGAGACATCGCATCATGAGCATCTTGTCAAAGAACTGAATAAACTTAATGAAAAACGCCGAGTGCATCCCGAGTTGTACGAGAAAACTATGTTTACCGATGGAAAAAACTTGTTGGGTGCATTGTACGAGGAAGGTATTATACCAACTTATTCATTTCCCAAAAATCTAGTTAGCGTTTACGTTAATGATGTTAAGGGAAAATCCGAATATCAAATGGGACACGGACTAGACATTGCGATAAGCGAATACGCACCTGGGCGATCGATTGTAATTGATAAAAATACGTTTCAAATAGGTGGTCTATATTACGGAGGCAGTGAGATAAAAAGTAAGAATCCAGCCCAATTATTTGTGCGAGACCCTAATTATGTTAAAAACATCCATTCTTGCGGAAATTGCGAATGGTTTGGTCTTGATGATGACTTGCAGAAAGGGAACTGCCCGTTATGTGGCAAGCCTGTAAAGTTAGATTTACCAATGCTCAAACCTTGGGGATTCGCGCCAATCAATGGGAAATCTATTCAACAAGCACAGGTATCAGAGGTATATTCATCCGCCGAGGCACCAGAATATTCTGCTTTGCCAGATTCTAACGACCTTCGTGATATTATCGGCTACCAGAACTCAAAGATTGCGGTTCGAAACAACCAACGCGTAATAATGCGTAATAAGGGTAAATCAGACAAAGGATTTATGATTTGTCCAGACTGTGGTGCCGCAATTGCTGGAGATGAGATAAAAGCATATACAAACGAAAAGGGACTATATGTTGACCGCCCATATCGTTCCCGCTTTCAGCTTAATAAATGTCGGCACGTTGACGCGCAAAATTATGCCTTAGGCTTTGACTTTATTACAGATATGCTTGTTATTGAGGTTGTCCTTGACGATACAAAAATCAATACATCTGTTTATAAAAATCCGTGGATTGTAAGAGCTGCGCGTTCGCTCGCGGAAGCCTTAAGATTACAGACAAGTGTTTTACTTGATATAGAGTTTACTGAATTAAATGCGGGCTATCGTTTACGCCAAAGCAACGGCACAACATATGTGGATATATACCTATATGATAGTCTGTCGAGTGGCGCGGGATATTCGTCTGGGATTGCGTTTCAAATTGAAACCCTCCTGAAAGGTACTGAATCTTTCTTAAATGAATGTAATTGCGAAAATGCTTGCCATGATTGTCTTAAACATTACCATAACTATATATATCATCAACACTTAGATAGATTTTCGGCGTTGCAATTATTGAACTGGGCAAAAACAGGGGAGGTAAAAGAAAGCATATTATTTAATGATCAAAAAAATATGATTCAGCCGTTCACGGGAATATTGAGTGATTACGGTGTAAACATCAATTACAGAAATAATCAAATACTTGCTACTTCAAATATAGGCGATGAATTAAAGATAGTGATATACCCATCTATGCTGCTTAAACCCCAAGTTTATGACACAGTATTTATTAGCGACTTTGAAGCAAAATACTCAAAGGCTTATGCTGTAGATAGCATTAAATTTGCACTAAATATATCGGCATCAACTATATCTTAAACCGTAAATTAAAAGATGTTTTGTTGAAAAAGCAAATTGTAAGTCACTTGTACTATTGATATGCCTTTCGAGTTGTGGTAGAATAAGATAAAAGTGTATTGAGAAAAAGATTTATAACTTTTGCTGTAAGGGGTAATCATATGAAACTCAAATTCAAAAATCAAGACTTTCAGACTGATGCGGTGAACGCTGTTGTTGACTTGTTCAAAGGGCAGAGGAAGAAGCAGGATACTTTCAGCATAACGAACGAAACTCAACTTAATCTTGACGTGGGGATTGGTGTCGCCAACGCTTTATATATTACGGACGAGCAACTGCTGAAGAACATGCAAGACGTTCAGAAACGGCATAGCTTGCAAATTACGGACGATTTGGCGG
The DNA here is from genome assembly GCA_025997155.1 of Clostridia bacterium. Taxonomy (GTDB): domain Bacteria; phylum Bacillota; class Clostridia; order Lachnospirales; family WQUN01; genus BNUF01. The sequence goes on along the minus strand of BNUF01000082.1, from coordinate 267 downwards.
GCAATCAGTATTGCGTTGAAATGGAGACGGGGACGGGCAAGACATACGTTTATACAAAAACTATGTTTGAGTTGCATAAGCAGTATGGTTTTACAAAGTTTATCGTGGTTGTTCCGAGTGTGGCTATTCGCGAGGGGGTGAATATAGTCAAGGCTATTTAAAATATTGAATAGATGTGTTAAAATAAAAGTATGGCATATTCAATAGATTTAAGGGAAAAAGCGTTGAACGCATTGAAGAATGGTCATTTAAAAAGTGAAGTTAATG
>BNUF01000081.1 GCA_025997155.1 Clostridia bacterium | reverse complement strand
ATTGTTTTAGCATTTGTCCCTTGGCAAGCGACCATACGAATCTCTAAAAGTTTTATACTAAAGCCACAGTAAAACTTTTGGAGGTAATTATAATGAAAAAGAATTTAACGGAACTGGTGTTCATTCTCGACAAAAGCGGCTCAATGTCTGGCTTAGAGTCGGATACAATCGGCGGGTACAACGGTATGCTTGCCAAGCAACAGGCGGTTGAAGGCGAAGCCATCGTTACGACAGTATTATTCGACAACAACTATGAACTGCTCCATGACCGCATTGACATCAAGGCGGTCAACCCGATTACGAAGCGGGAGTACCACGTAGGTGGTTCAACCGCGCTACTCGACGCAATCGGGTACACAATTCATAAAATCCGCAACGCCCAAAAGAATACCGCCGAGGGTTATCGCGCCGAAAAGGTAATGTTCGTCATCATTACGGACGGCGAGGAAAACGCCAGCCGCGAGTACACGGCTAAAAAGGTCAAGGTGCAAATTGAACGACAGAAATCGCGCTACAATTGGGAATTTATCTTTCTCGGCGCGAATATCGACGCGGTGGAGACGGCGACGCGGTTCGGAATTGACAAAGACAGGGCACTCGATTATGTTCCTGATAGCGAGGGAACGGAGCTTACCTTTTGTGTTATGAGCGATGCGGTTATGTCATTTCGAGAGGAGGGTGTGGTGGAAAAATCGTGTCTTGATAAAGTGAGGGCTGACTATAAAAAACGCGGACGAAGAAAAGGAGAATAAAATATGCGGCGTTCCGACAGACAACTAACAGATTTTGATGAAATCGTAGATGTGTTGCGCCGTGCAGACACCATTCGGCTCGGACTGCACGATGATCCATATCCATATGTCGTTCCGTTGTCGTTTGGCTTTGAAGTTGCCGACGGCAAAATTGAACTTTACTTCCACGGCGCGAAAGAAGGCTTTAAGCACGAGCTTATTGCAAAGAACAGTAATGTATGCGTAGAAACAGATATCTTTCACGGCTATGCTGAAGTGCCGAAAAGCGTTACAACCGAGTACGAAAGTATCATAGGCTTCGGTGTGTGCGTGCGTGTGGAGGGCGACGAAGCAGCGCGAGGCTTAAACTTGCTTTTAACCCACTGCGGTTTTGATGGTTTCGCTTATGACCGCGCTGTTCTTAACGTTACCGCTGTTTACAAAGTTACGCTTGAAAGCGTCACAGGTAAGCGAAGGTTTGTGTAGAAACACGAGATTATGCCACAGGATAACAAAAGGAAAGTACACCAATGCCAATATCAGCGTTTCACGCGTTGTGCATAGCAAACGAACTTTCAGCGCTACACCGTGACGCGGACAGGCTTATTTCCGCATATATGTCTTCAGACGTTAAGGTTTTCCCATATCAAGTATTGGCGGCAATGTTCGCGTTGCGTTCGCCGTATGTGGAAGGGGCAATTCTTGCGGACGAAGGAGGTTTAGGGAAGACCTATGAAGCCCTTCTTATCATCTCGCAACTTTGGTTTGAGGGCAAGGAGCATATGTTGATTGTAGTGCCTATTCCACTTCTCGGCGAACGCCTTGAAGAAGGCGACAGCCAACGCATACAAATTGTTACTTACCGCCGCGCCTATGCAAAATTCAATTATGGATTTGTATGGGCTGATTTGGTTTATTGACGAAACGGCGTTGCCCGATGAGAAATCGTTTTACGCTCGTTATTTTCGTAAACCAGAAAATTACGGCGAACTTACATATGTTGCCTCGCGCTACTGCTTTAGGACACTACATTCACAGGTTGCGCAATATGTGGGAATTCCGCGACGCATACCCGTGACGGTGGATTACAAACTGACTGCGCCAGAACATAAGTTGGAAAAGCTGCTTGAGAAGTACCTGAAGAAATCTGAAAAACAAGCCTTCCCCAAAATGGATAACTATGAGTTGTCGCTTATGATGTCCCGCACTTTGTCGTCTTCAACCTTTGCATTTGAGAAGATGTTGAGCGGGGTAATTGCACGTGTCCCAGAACCTGAACTTGTTGCGATGCAAGAGTTAGCCGAGGCAATTACGGTGAACGCAAAAGGTCGAGAGTTGTTGAAGGTTTTGAAGAAAGCTTTTGTGGGATTGAAGAAGTTAGGCGCGAACAGGAAGGCTTTAGTTTTTACTGAGAACCTTGCTACGCAAAAATATCTCGTGAGACTGTTGGACGAGAACGGGTATAGTGTTTTGACGTATAACGGCGACACGAGTCGAAACTATGACATAATCCGACAATTTGAGGTTGAGGCGGATATTCTTGTTGCAACCGATATTGCCGCCGAAAGATTCCATTTAGCGTTCTGTTCTTTTGTTGTGAATTATGATTTGCCGTATAACGTGCTGGGGCTTGAACAGAGGATTATGCGTTGCAACAGGCAAGGACAGAAATCGGACGTGATTGTGTTGAATTTTCTGAACAGACAGAACTTTGCCGATGTGCGTATGCTGGAGTTGGTCAATAAACGGGTATCGCAATTTGACGGCATTTTCGGTATGAGTGACGACGTGACGGGGAATTTCTGCGAAAACGCCGCCGATGGGATTACATTTGCATTGGAACAGGCGCGGAGTAGGGACGAAATTGCGCGAGATTTTAGTACAACGCTTGAACAAAACGAAGACGCAAACACCGCGCTTGTGAGGGAAGCGGAGGATTCCCTGTTTACAACGTTCACAAAGGAAGTAGCTGAAAAGGTAACGATAACGCCGCAGTACATAAAGGACAAAACCGCCGAGTTGAATGACAAACTCTGGCAACTCACAAAATGGTTTTTTACGGGCAAGTCTGGCTATATGCTGATTGAGGAAACTCGAACCTTGCGGCTTGGATTTAAACCGCAGAAAGTGTTTACAGGCGTACATTTAGGTCGAGATGAATATTCCATAGACGATAAGATTTTGCCAAAGTCTGGGCGGTATACTATCGCGAGTTCGCTTACGAGGAGCATTATCAATGAGATTTATTGGCGAGGCACTCCTGATGATGGTGATGTGACCGTGGACGTTTTGCCTGAGCCTTGTCGTATCGGGTATTATAAAATCAAGGTTATGTCCCAAACTGTGTGGAATTCTGTTTCGTATTGTGTGTTTGTCGGCATGACTGCGAGCGGGCGGATTTTGACTGATGACGAATGTTGTCGAATTATGGAACAACCTGTTTTAGGTTTTTCAGATAAAGGAACGACTTATGGCGAGTGTGACGGCGCAACAAAAGAGAAGTCCCCGAACTCAATGGACAAACTCGTAAATCCTGCGGAATATATTCAGAGAGCCAGTGCGGATATTGACGAAATTCAGAAAGAAGAACTTGAAAGTATCGAACGAAAATGTTATAATAAGAAACAAGCGTTGATTCGGGAAGTTGAAGTGCTGAAAAGCGAGTTACGGCAGATTGAGCTTGCCGCGAGTCATAAAGTGGGTATTGTGGAACGAGTTGCCGCTGAAAAGAAGAAAGTTGCGGTTGGGCAAAGTTTGAAACGCCGTGAGCAGACGCTGTTTTTAGACGGCTTACGTTTGGAGCAATCCGCCGAGGAAGAAATAAAGAAGATTGTCGATAACGCAAATTTTACGACCGAGGTATATAGATATTTTAGCATAAGGGTAAGCGGAGGAAATACAAGTGGATAACGAAAGTGTAGATAATGAGAAGTTAGACAGGCTGTCTATGGACGTGACGGCGGCGCAGAAAGAAAAGTTGCGGGCGGTATTCCCTGAAGTTTTTACGGAGGGGAAATTAGATATTGACGCTTTGCTTAATCTTTGCGGCGAGTATATCACGGACGATTTCGAGAAGTATGAATTCAAGTGGAAAGGTAAATCGGAATGTGTGCAGATTGCGGGCAAACGCTCCGCCGCCACTTTACGCCCGTGCCGCGAAGAGAGCGTGGATTTCGATACAACCCAAAACGTTTACATAGAGGGCGATAACCTTGAGGTTCTGAAACTTTTGCAGATCGCTTATTTTGGCAGGGTGAAGATGATTTATATTGACCCGCCGTATAACACGGGCAACGATTTTGTGTACGCCGACGATTTCGCCGACCCGCTTGCCCGTTATCGTGAGGTAACACAGCAGACGACAAAAAGCAATCCAGAAAGCATGGGGAGATTTCATACAAACTGGCTGAATATGATGTGGCCGCGTTTACGCCTTGCGGCTAACCTACTCCGCAATGACGGCGTTATTTTTGTGAGTATTGACGACACCGAAGTACATAATTTACGGAAACTTATGGATGACTGCTTCGGCGAAGAAAATTTTGTCGCTTCGGTTGTGTGGAAACGCAAACGAGGGCGTGATAATTCTGCTCGTTGGTTTAGCAAAGCCCACGAGTATTTACTGATTTACGCAAAACGCATAGACGACTTTGATACAAATTTTCTTGAACTTGACGAAGAAACAAAATCGGCGTATAAGAATCCCGATAATGACCCTCGCGGTGATTGGCGTATGCTTGGGTGTTGGGCAAGAGGAACACAAGGTGGGGTTTTTTATGACTTTACGACAAAGGACGGACAACATTTTTCTAAAAGATTGTGGTTGTTTAGCAAGAAGAATTTACAAGCATTAGACGAAGAGGATAAACTTGTGATTCGCGGGGATAACATTTACCGCAAAATGTTTATTACTGAAAATAAAGGCAAAATTCCTGATACATTGTGGGATAACGTTTCTAACGCCGCAAACGCGTCAGACGAGATAAAGAAAATATTTGACGATATAATCTTTGACACTCCTAAACCAGTGCCGTATATAATGCATATGTTGAAAATTGCTACTAATTCCAACGACATAATCTTTGATTTCTTCTCTGGGAGTGCAACAACCGCCCACGCGGTTATGCAACTTAACGCGGAAGACGGCAAGAATCGACGGTTTATGTGCATACAACTTCCCGAATTGTGCGGCGAAAAAAGCGAGGCGTACAGGGCGGGGTACAAGAACATTTGCGAAATCGGCAAGGAACGTATACGCCGTGCGGGTGCGAAGATAAAATCCGAAACAACGCAAGTAAAATTAGGTGAGGAAACTAAGGAACTTGATATAGGATTTAGAGTATTCAAACTTGATTCATCTAACTTGAAGTTGTGGGACGATTCGCCGATTGTCGGCGAAAACGCCCTTGCAATCCTTGAGGAACGTATCCGCGGAATGTTAGATATACTCAAGCCTGACCGCACTGATGAGGATATTGTTTACGAAACTATGCTCAAATTAGGGCAAGATTTATGTTCGCCTGTTTTGCCTATTGACATTGGCGATGGCAGGTTAGTTTATGGCGTTGGTGAAGACGTAACATTTATAGTATGTATCGCAAAACGGATAACCGCCGTCGAGGCGAGAATCATGGCGGAGTACGCGCCTGGGCGAATCGTGTTCGCCGACCAATGTTTTGAGAACTCTACCGATAAAAGCAATGTCAAACTCGTTTTGCGTAATGTGGGTGTCACGCTCAGGGTACTGTAAAGAGGTAATCATATGAAACTCAAATTCAAAAACCAAGACTTTCAGACTGACGCGGTGAACGCTGTTGTTGACTTGTTCAAAGGGCAGAGGAAGAAACAGGATACTTTCAGCATAACGAACGAAACTCAGCTTAATCTTGATGTGGGGCTTGGTATTGCTAACGCTTTATATATTACGGACGAGCAAATGCTGAAAAATATGCAAGATGTTCAGAAACGGCATAGCTTGCAAATTACGGACGATTTGGCGGGCAATCAGTATTGCGTTGAAATGGAAACGGGAACGGGCAAGACTTACGTTTATACGAAAACTATGTTTGAGTTGCATAAGCAGTATGGTTTTACAAAGTTTATTGTGGTTGTTCCGAGTGTGGCTATTCGCGAGGGGGTGTATAAATCTTTCGAGATAACGGCGGAGCATTTTGCCACGGCGTATGATAACGCCCCGATAAGGTGTTTTATTTATGATTCAAAGAAACTGTCAGAGGTACGGCAATTCGCCACGTCAAACAATATTGAGATTATGATTATCAATATTGACGCGTTCAAAAAGAGTGAGAATGTAATAAATCAGGCGCAAGACAAGTTGAGCGGCGACGCGGCGATTACTTTAGTTCAAGCTACACGCCCGATTATAATAATCGACGAGCCGCAAAGCGTTGATAATACGCCGAAGGCAAAAGAGGCTATCGCGAGTTTGAATCCGTTGCGCGTGTTTAGATATTCTGCGACACACAAGGAAAAAATCAATTTGCTGTATCGGCTTACCCCCGTGGACGCTTACCAAAAGGGGCTTGTTAAGCAGATTTGTGTTTTCTCCAATCAAGTGGAAAGTGACTTTAACCGCCCGTATGTGCGGGTTGTTTCTGTGTCTATGGACAACGGTTTTTCAGCGAAAATTGAAATTGATAAAGCGGGGAAAGACGGCACGATTACGCGAAAAATCGTTACGATTAAGCAAGGCGCGGACTTGTTTATTATGTCTGGAGAACGGAAACTGTACGAAGACTACTCTATTGCTGGCATTGACTGTACTCCGAATTTTGAGTGCATAGAATTTAATGACGGTACAAAGTTGAGCTTAGGAAAATCAATGGGCGACATTGACGAGAACCTAATCAAACGTACCCAAATTCGCCGTACTATTGAAACGCATTTGGAGAAGGAACTGCGGTATTTTGAAAAGGGCATAAAAGTTTTGTCGCTGTTCTTCATTGACGAGGTTGGGAAGTATCGTACAGAAGAGGGCGAAAAAGGGATATATGCAGAGATGTTTGAGGAATGTTATGTTGAGCTTTTAGCGTTGCCAAAATTCGCTGAGTTGAGAGGGAGATTTCCTTTTGCTGTCGGACAAGTACACGACGGCTATTTTTCGCAAGACAAAAAGGGAGTGTATAAGAATACAAAGGGCGATACGGCAGACGATTACAATACGTACAACACCATTATGAAAGATAAGGAGTGGTTGCTGTCTTTTGAGTGTCCGCTTAGGTTTATCTTCTCACACTCCGCACTTAAAGAGGGTTGGGATAATCCGAATGTGTTTCAGGTTTGCACATTGATTGAACAGAAATCTACGTTTACTTGCCGTCAAAAGGTTGGGCGTGGGTTGCGTTTGTGCGTGAATCAAGACGGGGAACGTATTGAGGACAGAAATATAAATATCCTGCACGTTATGGCAAATGAAAGTTTTGCGGAGTTCGCCGAAACACTTCAAAAAGAAATTGAAAACGAGACGGGCATAAAGTTCGGGATTCTGCAACTCTCGTTGTTTTCTGGACTTACCTATTCCGCTCCTGTTACGGAGGAAAAGAAAGCTACGCCAGAACAAGCAAGAGAAATCGCCGATTATGTGACGGCTTTAGTGTCAAAGCCAACTGTAAAGAGTAAACCCGCAACTCCGCCGCCGACTATTGCGGCTCTTGCGCCTGTAATAGAAAAAGCCGTTACCGCCGCCAAAATGGGTGCGACTGTAACAGCTGAAAAAGTTGCGGAGATTACTTACACCGAAACAAAACAAATTGAACAGACAGTTACCTATGACGACGCGGCGGAACTGATGACACACTTTGAGAAAAAAGGTTATGTCACAAAATCCGGTGTAATCAAAGATACAATGAAAGCGGCGCTTGCGGCGGGAACTCTTGACTTGCCTGCGAGGTTTGAGGCGGCAAGGGAAAAATTTGAAACGATTGTAAGTAAAGCAAATAGAAAGCCTCCTATTTTGAACGCGTTGAAACAAGTTAAAGTGACATTGAAAAAGCAAGTTTTGATTTCCCCGGAGTTTACGGCGTTGTGGGATAAAATCAAAGGACGCACGACATATAGCGTGCGGATTGACGAGGAATTGATTAAAGCGCAATGTATACTGGAACTGTCGAAAATGGAACGTGTGCCAAGGGCGAGAATTGTTACGCGAACCGCAAAGGTAAACGTAGCTCAAGCGGGCATTAGTCATACCGAAACAGAAGCGCGAACTACTAATATAGATGATGAAGGGCATCGTCTGCCCGAATTCTTGCGGGTGGTTGATAACGAGTGTTTTTTGTCACAGCGTACTGTTGCGGAGATTTTATTTAGCAGCGGAAGATTGCAGGATTTTTTGAATAACCCGCAGAAGATGACGGAGATGTTTATTGAAACTGTTAGAACAGCGCAAAACAATATGGAAATTGACGGCATACGGTATACGCGTTTGGACGGGAAAGAATACTTCTTGCAGGAGATTTTCGATAGCGCGGAGTTGATTGCGTTTCTTGACAGGAACGCTGTTGGAGTGGAACATAGTGTTTACGATTATGTGATTTACGACAGTGATACAGTGGAACGTCCCTTTGCCGTGGATTTAGATAACGACCCCGATGTGAAGATGTTCTTCAAGATTCCGAGCAAGTTTAAGATTGAAACTCCAATCGGGACATACAACCCCGACTTCGCGGTTTATATGGACAAAGACGGAGCGGAACGCCTTTACTTTATTTTGGAGACAAAAGGAACAACACGTCTTGATAATCTCCGAAATCCCGAACAGCAGAAAATTAAATGCGGCGAACGACATTTCGAGGCACTTAACAGCGACGTGACATTTAGCGGAAAACCCGTGCGGGATTGGCGGGAGTTCAAGATTGGACTGTAGGAAAATGTGGATTGTATTCGCGTTGTTGTCCGCGCTGTTCGCGGCGGCAACCTCTATTTTAGCCAAAATCGGAATCGCCGAAGTGAACTCTAATTTAGCCACGGCAATACGAACGGTAGTTGTACTTGTAATGGCTTGGTGTATAGTGTTTGTCACAGGCAGACAACACGAGGTGGTAAATATCACGCAGAAAAGCTGGATATTTCTCGTGTTGTCGGGAGTCGCCACAGGGCTTTCGTGGCTTTTCTACTACAAGGCGTTGCAATTAGGCGAAGCGTCAAAAGTTGTGCCGATAGATAAATTCAGCGTGGTAATAAGCATGGTTTTAGCATTTGTGATTCTCGGAGAAACTATGAACGTAAAATCAATTATCGGAGGTTTGCTGATTACTATTGGTACGTTTGTGTTGATATTGTAAACGAAAGGAAAGATATGAATAGATTCGTGACTAAATTTGATAAAGAATTTTTGGAGATAGGGTATGTGACTATAAATCCATATCTATCGGGATTGTGTGCCAATTTTGGCGGCAAGATTTCGCTTACGCGAGCGGACGATGTTTCGCGGGAATTCAAGATAAATCATAACGAGAATTATATTGAGGGACGCGGAATAGCTGGTTTTTTCAAGCCGTATAGTGATGCGTTGCTTTTGGTTGAGCGGACGGGAGATGCTGAATTTAAGATACTGTCAACTTTAGACGAGAAGAAATCGGATAAGAACGCGGACAGAAGTAGTCTTATTTTATCGGATATGTCGGAGCTTAAATCGACGGATGAGAAATGGTTTAACCTCTATGAGTACGCTAAACTGCTTATAGGCGGTTCGGGAGACGATACGCTGCAGTGCTTGCCGCAACTTAATCAAATTGAAAAATATCAATATCAGATAAATACAGTTAAAAAAGTTCTTGCGCAGTTTCGGGGACGTGTGCTTTTATGTGATGAGGTCGGATTGGGAAAGACGATTGAAGCGTGTATGGCGATGACTGAATATATTATGCGCGGATTGGCGCGGAAGATATTGATACTTACGCCAGCGTCACTTGTAGACCAGTGGTATTTTGAAACGAAGACTCTGTTTAATCAAGACTTTGTCCGCGCTGACGACGTGGATTTCAAGAAAGATAAAAACAGTTGGGGAAAATACAACAAGGTGATTGCGTCAATCTCGTCGGCTAAATTGTCAAAGAACAGCGAGAGTATATTAAACCAACACTATGACCTTGTGATTGTTGACTAACTGCCACGACAAGGATTTTGTGTTTTTCAAGTGGTGTGCCTCATCAGTCAAGTTTCGCGCTAAAACCGTTCTCCATCGACACCGAAACAACCTTGATATACGGGCGGTTGAAGTCGCCGTCAACTTGATTACTCGATACGCAAATCTGCTTTACAAGCCCCATTTGGTAAGCGT
>BNUF01000080.1 GCA_025997155.1 Clostridia bacterium | reverse complement strand
ACATTTTGTCACTCGCCTTTTCTATGTCATTAGGTCTTTTTTTCGTGTTATTTTTTCATTTCTGTGGTTTTTGATTTTTTACTAAAATTTTTTTAAGTTACCTATTGACTTTTAATAGCTGGTCTTAAATCTCTAATCGTTTAATCCATTGTCTTGGCAATTCGTCGGGTAACATACGGTCGAGAAATCCAAAAACATCTTTCGGATCGAGTTCTGCCGATTCGTCAAGCACGTTACGGAACAACTCATTAAACCACGGGCTATACACGTTGTATTCCTCATATACGCGCTGTATAAACTCGGGATAGGACATAGACTTATTCGTCTTAACGACATCAATAGTCCAGTCGCTCCGAAGATATAACGTGTGTGCTTCCTCGCTTGGTTCAGCGTCTGATAACTCCGCTATGAACGCCGCTATCTCATTTGTTTCAATCCGTAGGTCTTCGAGATACTTAATAAGCCCGTTGTCATCAAACTCGCCGCGATAGTCGTTTTGGTGCTTGTTTTCCCATATATCGAATACTGTGTTGTTCATATAATCACCTTTCCCTCGTCATAGTCATCAAGAACCCAATCAATAAGGAAGAAGTAGGTTTCTTGAATATTTGAGTTGTCACTCTTTCGCTCCACTACCTCTTGCGAGATAGCGCGGATTGCTGACTCTGTGTATTTATCGCGGTCGTACAGATAGTCGCCGTTTTCGTCCGTGCCGCCTTGCTCGTATCTGTCGGGAAGATGTGAGCGGACATCTTCCATAGCGTAGTACAGTTCCAAAGCGTCCGATATTTTCCGCGCCTTATCGAAGCTGATTACTTCCGTGAAACTGTCGTTTTCGTTGTGTATCGTGCGTAGTCCTATTCCGTCGGGGGAAAATACTATGTCGTTTATCATTTCGGTTTGCACTCCTTTCAGTCTATATCCTACAAGGTACAAGCAGAGCCAGTTCCTCATCTCCGCACTCCAAGATAAACGGTTTTGTATTACTATCTTGGAATTTGAGTTTAACCACTTTTCCGCTCATTGCGTTAAGCAACGATGAAAGGTATTTAGCGGTTACACCGATTTCATAGGTAAAGCTGTCAGTTTCCGGAAAAACCTTGCGCGGGTCAAACATCTCGCCACTGGGAAGTTTGTACGTTACCGACGTTTCAGTCAGCGGAGGTTCAAGTCCGGTTGTCTTTATCGTGGTTTGCTTTCCGTCAGATTCAAATTCAAGCACGGCTTCCTTACCTTTCGGTTTATCGAACAGGGGCGTATAGATTATCCCCTCGTCGGACACGCCAAAGGACGAAACAGTCTTTTGAATAAGGCGGTAGCCGTCACAGACAAATGCTGTAATCTTGCCGGATTCACTCCGCAAACCGATAACCTTAAACTTTTCTGCCAACGATAACGTATTGCCTATGATGTCTTTCATAGCGGCACGGATTGCCGCCGCGTCAGTTGCCGAAATAGTGATTTTCATTGCTCTACCTCCTGCTTTTCTACAATATAGACGGTTTCCGTCCCGATACATTCCAACATACTCTCAACGTCCTCGTTGAAGTAATCATTGTTCTCTGCGCTGTCGCCTTGTGATACCGTACCACTATAACCATAGCCGTAGTGCGATACCACGATAAAGTCATTGTCAAACAGAAACAGCCGCTTTGCTCCGTACCAACTTTCAAGGTTACTTTCGGTCATTTCCGCAACGTCCTCCGTGGAATGGTCGTTGTCTATCGCGAAGTCAAGGCTTTCGTCCAATTTTAACTCGCGAAGCCTGTCCGCGAATTGCTTCGCGTTAAGTTCGATAATTCGTGCCATTTAGATACCTCCTATTCTCTGTAACCGTCATAGATTTCAAGTGTTGGTTGTGGATTGTCGAGATTGATAATTACTTCACACCCGACCTCACGAATAAATTCAAGCAAGTCGCCGAGTGAACTAATGGTTATAGCATACTCATCGCGTTCGCTCTTTACTGTTCTCTGAATACTCCCGTTTTCGAGGACGCAATGGTCTTTACCGCAAGAACGCCATTTTCTGTTAAATTTCGTATTGTACGTTTCCTCATCACAAGTGCGAACATCATACTTGTCGCGCCCATTAACGGTAGTAACCATTCTCGCGCTGTTTGCTAACGGATTTCGGTTGTTATGCTCACTTGTTCGTTCAACAAAAAATCTCATTGCTTTTCCTCCTCTCTTGCAAGAACCGCCGCCAGTTCTTGGAGCATTTTGTCAATGTCTTCTGCGTCCTTAACAAGTTCCCGCGTGGAGGGAACGCCGCTCACACCGGAATTTCGCGCTTCAATCCACATCTCAATATGCTCGTCGATGTTAAAATCAGCGGCGTACTGTTTCACGCTATCGACGAAGTTTTCCTTGTCGGCGGTGAACCAAAAGTCCTCACCCGCCGGAGATTGTTTCCCGAGTTCAACGGTCGCTTCTTCTTCGTGTACCTCCCACCCGTTGTCCTCACAAATAATCCCGTATTTGTCGTTATAGTCTTCGCTCATTAGCTATTCCTCCTTAAATTCTTTTCACAACGAACGGAGGATTCTTTTCAAGCCTAATCTTCGCTCTGACAGGAACACTTTTTGCAACCATATCTGCAAGATACGAATTACCAATAAATTCCCTTGACACGTCGTCTATCGCAATAAGCACCACCTTGTCAAGCACGACCTTGTCATTTTTGTCGAATTTCTCGACCCGGAACTCGTACCACTCGTTGCATTCCCCTGTTACCCAATAGGTGACATTATAGTCCCCACTCTGATACTGTGACATTTTAACCCCTCCGTTTTACTTTGTGCAATCGTAGAGTTCTTCAAGGGCTTCATCAAGCCTGTTTATCGCGTCGCTGTCAACGTGTGCGGTCGCGGTTTCGTTACCCCAGTAACCCTTGACGCAACCCGCGCCTGTGTCAACCTCTATGTTCGGTCCTCCTGTGCCTGTGCATACCGTACCGCTCTTATACTCGCCGCGTGAGGTGATTGTGTACTCGATGTCAAGCTGATTGTTGAGCCAGTCAATCATATCCTCGTAAAACTGTTCTTCGGGTATGCCGATTTTGAGGTCGAAGTCGGCACAAGGCTCGGCTTCTTTGGTTCGGCAATTCCAATCGCCGTGGTCTTCGCCGTCATAATCGTCATCGGGCGAAATTTCATAATAATCGTCGTCCCAACCCTCTAAATCAAGGGTCGATTTTGCTTCGCAATAGTAATCCGCGCTTACTTCAAGCCCTCTTTCACGCGCTATTGTGTGGTCGAGTTTAATGCAGTTACTGCACTCGCCGCAAGTACGGCTGACGTGCTTGCCTACGCTTTCAAGGGTTGCCGCTTCGTTCTTGCAAGCCGCTTTCAGCAGTTCGTAGGTGCTGTTGGGGTCAAATTTCTTGCTCATAGTTTTGCTCCTTTCGGTTAAGCCGATATAACGGCATATTTTCTGCGTTCTTCGTTGTCATCTCTGATTGACTCCGGAATTTCAACGATTTTCACTATCGGGTCGGTAATCTCCCACGCTTTGCGGTACTGGTTGCCGAGTTTACGCGCTTCCGTTTTGTTGTTGCAAGTGAAAAAGGCAAAACCGTCCTCGCTGACATAACTCCCAATACACACTCCGTACAGTTTCATACACACCCACCTCCATACAGCCTTGATAGGGTACTGATACCACTTTCAACGGCTTTGTCCGTATCAATCCCTAACTGGGCATAAGTGCCGGGGTACAGCATACATTCATATCCGCGCTTCACTGCTTCGGAATCTGCTTTGCTTATCCCAAGCCGAAAGTCCTTTGCTATCCGCAATGCCTTCTTGTATTCGCCGTCCGTTACTAACCGACGAACAATATCGCTTTTCTTTTCGGGCATATAAAATTCCCCCTACGAAATTTCTTGCAACTGTTCAAGAACATCTCCGAACAACCGCTTTACACCGCGCCACTCGCGTCCAACTGACTTGTGAATTCGGCTTACCTTTTCGTAATCAGTGCGCCCGTGGACTTCGTACCCATAGTCGTGAGCAAAGTCCCACATATCGGTTTCCGGCTCGTACTTCTGCAAGCAAGCCAGTATGTCATAGGCTGTCGGTTTTTCGTCATCGTTGGACTTTGCTATACTCTGTCCGAACTTTGCCGAATACTGCTTGCCGTTTCGCATGATTTTGAAGCGGTAGATGTCGCGCTTCTCCTTATCGTTGTCGAAGTAGTAATCGTATTCGACATATTCGACTTTCAATTTTGCGCCACAATCCTTTAAGAACTGCTCGGCTTGCTCTGTGTAACTGCTCATAATTTTTTTGCTCCTTTCGATATTTGACCTACCTCGTCAGTACCGGGAGGTCGTTCCCGGCAGACGCTCCACACGGAGCGTTTCGGTTCAGCAAACTTCGTGATTCTCCCAAATATCACGGGCGCGGCGGCAACTTTCGAGCGTCGGTTTGACAATGCTGAACAGTTCGCCGTGCTTGTCACGATAATCGTATTGGACATACGTCTTGCGTCTATAACTCGGTCCGCTTTCAAATTCCTCGTACTGTTCCTCGCAGGGCTTCAAATTCTTCGGGTCTAACATATCACTCGCTCCTTTCAAATGCTGTATTGTGCCGTTTGATGTGCTGTACCATTTTCTCCGCGTCGCGCATGTCAGCGAAATAGATAATGCCTTTTGCGTTTTTCAGAAACTCGTCGTTTTCTTTGACTATGAAAAACAGCCCGGTATCAAGCCTTTGTTTGATTTTCATAGCTTAACCCTCCTTAATTCGTTTTCACAGAGTTCTTTTAGTTCACGCATTGTGATTTTATTATCACGCTCCCAAATTGTGCTTGTTGATTTGCTGTATATTTGGGATATGGTTTTGCTGTGGTACTCGTCCCATTCATTCATTCCGGCGTATACATTCGTCCATACTGTTCCGTCTGAACTATCAAAGTATATCCTTGCTGTTCCCTGCCAAGAGTTAAAATCTCCAACAGCCTTTTTGATTCCTGTGATTTTCATTGCGCGTCCTCCTTTTCACCGCTCGTGTCCATAGTAAATAGCCTGTCGTATTCTTCCTGTGTCACGTTGCCGGAATGAGCATATGATAATTCCGCTACGCGATTGTGGTTGACACCTTTAACGAATACTGACACCCAGTTTTCGCCCTCTGCTGTTACCCGAACAACCTCTGCGTCCAACACGTTCTTGAATTCTTCCAACCCGGCTTCCGTAAAGCCTTTCATTGACAGGTCAACCATTGTCGCGGATTCCTCATCGTAATCCCAATGGTAGAGGTCAACGTCCTGCGGCTTGCTGTTGTAGCTTTCCAAAAGTTCTCTAAGTTTCATTTCTACACCTCCTGCACTTGAAGTGTCCACGGTCTACCGTTGTACGGGTCGTAATTCACTATGTCAAATGCTATTTGCTCCGTTTCAGCTTCGACCTCTCCAACCCATTTGTACCCGCCGCGTTCTGTCGGCATATAGACATTAAACTTTTTCATAGCGTTTGCTCCTTTCGGTTGTGTGCCGGGAATTGCCGCCCGGCTTGGCTTGTTGATTCAGTCTGTGTGGTATACGAGCCAATCTGTGAACCCGTCAAAATGTTTCCACTCGTTACGGTACTTGTGATACAGATTAGTTATCTCGTTGAACGTCGGGATTTTCCCAAAGTAGATGTTGTACTGTTTGATTGCGTCATCGTAGGTTGTGTACTTCTTTTTCATAATGCTTGCCCCTTTCAGTTTTAGACAAACGATAACATTTATCAAACTCTGCCACGCGCTTTGCGTTGACGCTCATAATCTCTTCGCCAGAAACCATGTTGGGACTAAATATAAGGTCGTAGTCTGGCTGTCTGTGGCTTAGGGGCTGTTTAACATCTTTTCACCTTGTCTTTGAGACGGACTTTTGTTTGCTTAGACAAATGCCGTCACTCACCGATAATCTTTACTAAAACCCGCTTGTCGCGCACACCGTCAAACTCGCCGTAGAAAATTTGCTCCCAAGTGCCGAGGTCAAGTTTGCCGTCTGTAACGGCGACAACAACCTCACGCCCCATAACAGTACGCTTCAAGTGAGCGTCAGCGTTATCTTCATAACCGTTGTGACCGTACTGGTTGTAAGGTTTTTATGGCGCGAGTTTTTCAAGCCAACGCTCAAAGTCGCGGCGCAGATAGCTCTCGTTATCGTTGATAAACACGCTTGCCGTGATGTTCATAGCGTTTGCAAGGCATAACCCCTCGCGGATTCCAATCTCGGTAACTGCGGCGTGATGTTTATGTAGGCGCGACGTGTCTTTGTGTTGAAGTGAAGTTCTTTTCGGTATGATTTCATTCTCCTTTTATCCTTTCAGCGCAACGGCTTTAACATAATCAATCGGCACGTACATACGAACGGCGGTTTATCGACAACAGACAGCCCGCTGTCGATAAACCGTTTAACAACTATGTCTATATTTTCGCCGACTTCAATATATATGTTTATCAGGGTCGTAAAAACGAATCACACGCTGTCCCCACCTATGTTCAAACATCGGATGAACTAAATCTATAATCATTCATAGAACTGAGTTTATTCACAAAATCGTCTATATCATTTTCCTCAAAAATATCTTGTAGACGGCAGATATTCTTGAGAAAATTTCGCCAATGCCGTAAAAAAGCTGTGCGGAGCAGATGTTTCCGTTGTAAAGCGTAAGGAACTCCACACGTTTGCGGTATTACCAAAACGTTGGGTTGTGGAGCGGAGCGTATTCGGCTGGTTAGACAAAGCTCGCAGGCTTTGGAAAAACTGCGAACGCAAAATTCACAATTCTTTCCAAATGGTTGTTTTGGCTTTAATTGCCGTACTCATAAAAAGATTTTGAACAGGCTCTAAGGTTTACCGCCTCAATCGGTATGGTGGGGTTGCCTATGGAACAGGCATATATCCACGCCGTGAACACCGCTTACGCGCAAGTCGCAAGCGGGGCGAGTGATTACATTTCAGCCGTCAAAAGACAGGTAAAAACACTTGCGGACAGCGGACTTGAAGTAGTCGATTACGAATCAAAACACAGAGATAAAGTTGACGTTGCGGTACGCCGCGCGGTTATATCGGGACTTAAAGACACCACAAACCGAATATCCGAAATGAACGCCCGCGAAATGGGTTGTGATGGGTACGAGATTTCGGCGCATGTGGTGGCGCGTCCCTCCCACGCCGTCTAGCAGGGCGGGATTTACGCTATCGCGGAGAATGATTTAGGCTATGAGGTTTTCTCCGACGTGGTAGGAGGCGAAATGGAAGACGCTAACTGCCGACACTCTAAATGGTAGATATTCCTAGGGTTTACAACCCCTAGATACACTAAGGAACAGCTTAAAAACATTGACCCGCCGCCGTTTACCTACAACGGCAAAAAGTACGAGGCGTACGAAGCAAGCCAAAAACAGCGGAGCATTGAACGCGCAATCAGAAAGACGAAGCGCGAGATTATAGCCTACAAGGGGTTAGGCAACGAAGCTAAAACAGAGTTGACAGTAGCTAGGGCGGCGTTAAAGTCGCGGAACGCATTGTATAAGGATTTCAGCGAAAAGGCGGGACTACTGGAATAGCGGCTTAATAACTGCCGACGGGCGTTAAACGGCGGACGCAAACTATCGCGTTAAAATTTAGGATGACTAAACTATGGACGAACAAGCAACAACGACAGACGCAACCGCGCAAACGGCGGAAAACCCCGCGACGGATACGCCCAAAACGGCGTAAAAAACTTTTACCCAAGCGGAATTTGACCAGCAAATAAAGGCGCGGCTTGAACGCGAGCAAAAGAAGTTCCCTTCCAAAGAGGAACTTGCGGAGTTTAAAGAATATAAAGCGTCCAAACTCGCGGCAGAAGAAAAAAACGCCGCCCTACTCGAACAGTACAGGCAAGAAGCCGAAACCGCGAAATCCGAGGCAGAGCAGTTGTGCAATCATTCGGAAGTTCTAAAACAGGGAATCGACGCACAGCACAGTACAGCGACTATGTTTTATTCGCGGTATCGAAGTTGGCGACGGAAGGCGGCGTTACTTTCGCGGAAGCCCTTACGGCTTTTAACGCGGAGAACAAGGGCAAGTATAAGGTTAAACCCGCCGAGACGGTGACAGCCCCAGTAACAACGCTAAACGTAAGCACAGGCGGAAATAACAATAAGCCATCCGAGAGTGGGTACGCAAAACTTCGCTTTTCGGGTAGGGCAATAAAAAAAGGAGTGTAAAAAATGGCAGATTTACCATACGCAACATGGTACTCACAGGATTTTGAACAGAGGAATGGTTGGATTGTGTGCCGAGGGAACAAATTTGAGGTCGTGCGAATTTTCCATTATGTCACAAAAGGCATGTTCGTTCTATTTGTTGCAACGACCATATCAAAAGCTCTCTTCATTTTTCCGTCATTATATATCCTCGCATTCATATTACCGCAAAAATAACCTTGCGTCAAGTTATTTCCCCAGCTAAAAAAGGGCGTATCCGCTCTTTTTTATATGTACTCCCCGCCAAAACAGGCGGGGCATGTTTGTTTCTGCCGTTTTTCGTCCGTCTATAAAATCCTGTCTTCGCAACCGTGCATAGGGTACATTTTTTTAATATGTCCCAAAGCGGCATATTGCTTTTCCGCCCAATCCAACAATCCCTTTAAGCCACACTTAAACATCTCCGAATTTGTCCGCTTTATCGGCTATCTCACAGTAACAGAATTTCACGCGTTACGCGCTAATCCCTTTTGAGTCTACATTCCGTTCACGGCGCGTAAGCATTTCGCGCTCTGTTACTGAGTATTCGCCAATGTACAGCAAGCGTCCAAACCCTAACGCTCCTCCGCGAATTTCTCGTTCCCCGCAGATTCTACCTCGGACGCATACCTCTGTTTCGTATCAATGTGTCTTTTCCTTTTTGCCGAATATATGCCGGTTGAACCGCGCCTCTATCTAGACGTAAACAATCGCTCATAGCATTTAGAGCATAAAGGCAGAATTTTTTTACTCAAATAATTCCGAAAAGTCTCCTGTACGCGTACGCCGAGCCGCCGTGGCGGTGATTGCGCCGCAAATGCGTGTGCTGCCGTACAAAAGGTAGTTTCCGTTCAGTAATTGAGTTATAGACGAACTTTGCTATTGCGGACAGAAAACTTGTTTTCAAGTTGCGTTAGAATTACTATGTATTTTGTACTAAGCGGTTTTTGGCAAAAGGCGGTGTCCGTCTTGTCTTTTCGCGTATGCCTGTTGTCTTTGCCGACCTCTTGTTTTCGGAATGTTTAACTCAAACCCGATTGAGACCGTCTTAGAAAATGGTTTTTTTGCGAATAAGATTTTGGCGGCTTTATATCGAAAACCCGTCACACCACGGACGGTGAAGATAGTCAACATAAACCCTTGCGCTTGTACGC
This sequence comes from Clostridia bacterium, assembly GCA_025997155.1. Taxonomy (GTDB): domain Bacteria; phylum Bacillota; class Clostridia; order Lachnospirales; family WQUN01; genus BNUF01. Next base: position 750 of record BNUF01000080.1, on the reverse strand, counting down.
AAAATCCTGATACTCCGTATTGCGAAATACTGCTTAAAGCCTGTCCTGAATTGTCAAGGTACCGTAAAATCGTGGTGTTTAGTGTCCCGCCGCGCTTAACCGTTGGTTGGGATGAACGCGTTAGGACAGGTAATAACCCTTTGTAAAGTATTTTTCATAATCTTATTGACAGCTCGGGGTGATTTGCAGTACAATATTTCGTGTATTACAATATCTGCCCTGTGTTATCAAACTATGTATTTCGGAGACCTCCGACACAAGAAGCTTATGCATCGCCGCCTGTTTCGGGTGTGTCCGAACGGTACTTTGTGTCATTATAACACCTGTAATACGGCTTGTCAAGTCATTTCCAGAAATTAAAAAAGAGCAAATAAACCATAGGATATTCCTCTGGCTTGTCTGCTCTTTTATATAAAGACATACCGCCGAAATACCGCTCAAAGCAACCGCAATCAGAGAAAATCCAAGGGAGCATACCGTACGCACAGTCGCCGTCCTTAAAGTTTCGCCTAATCCGCAAGCAAGCTATCACGCTCCCCGACGAATGTATTTATACTATATTATCGGCTATGCGCCGAACAATACACGTCTGGATAATTAAAGAAAGCCATATCGGGCGACATTAACAGCTACAATAAAATCAACCCTCAAACAAGCGTCCCTTTAATAATATGCCTATTAAAGAATGAACTTTACAGGCTATGTACTCAAATACCTTATAGTCCAAATACGTTTTATACAGCAAAAACT
>BNUF01000079.1 GCA_025997155.1 Clostridia bacterium | reverse complement strand
TTCACCTGACCTTAATCCGATTGAAAAATTGTGGGCAAATGTTAAAAGAAGATTGAGATTTCATATGCACAAATTTGATTCTTTTTGGGATGCGTTGGCTAACGCTTTTAAATAGCCTCGACTATATTAAGGGCGTATACGCCTGAGGCATTGTCCAAGCTCGTCCGTTTTGTAACTATTATTTCATCGCAGATAGGCTCAAAAAGTCAAGTCGCGGGAACGTCCAACGAAACAAAGCAACAAGCTGTTGCGGCGCAAATGCAGAAATATGTTGCTGGCAGTCTAAATGATTCAAAATCAGACTCTGAAGGCTGGTAAGCAATAATCGTGGAGGTATTTAATATGTCTATAAAATATGCCGCAATTGGTGTCGCTAAGTGTCCGACGACGGACAAAATATACGGAGTTCGTCTGGAAGAACGAGATAATAACAAACTATTTGCTACATGGGCGTTCCCGATTAAGCCAGAGGTCGCGCAGCGCGAGGGTTATTCGGAAAGCGAATTCCCGCCTAGTATACACTATGACAACAACTATCCGGGATGCCCGTATTGCAACAAGCGCGAAGATTTACACGAAATTTCTAAGCATCTGGCAAAAAAAGAAATTGTCATTATGGTCGGAGGCAGTAGTAATTATGATGATTTAGGCAGCGTATTGACATCTATAAATATTGCGTGGAAACCTCTTGGCGATTTGAAAGATTGTGACGTGCTATTCTTAAATTGCTTGGGTTCATCTCCAAACTATACAGACCTTAGAAAATTTGTAGAAGGAGGCGGTTGCGTATTCGGTTCATGTACGCAAAGCAGTTTGCTTGAACTAGCGTTTCCGGAATCTATTGGTTTTGAGGATATCGGATTTAAAACCGGAATCGAAACTGTAACTATCGAAGATAGTGACCTTAGAGATTTCATCGGAAAACAGCGTATAGATGTCAACTTTCATGTTGCCGGAGGCGGAAACCCGAATAATGGCAATTTCAAAACCATACTAAAAAGTTGTGGAAAGGTATTCGATAATGGCACAAATATTTGTGTTCGGGCAACTTGCGGCAAAGGAACAATTTTCTTCACGATGTTCCATAATAGTGACAATATGAACGAACAAGAAACGGCTTTATTGCAATTGTTGGTGTTAAAAGAAATCGGCGGCAGCCGAAACAGAAGTCTTGACGAAATAGGTTCGGATTTTGGAATCGATATGGACAAGATAAAAGCTCGGTTTAAGTCAAACTGGTAAATCAAAAGTAAGGGCGGAACATAGAACAATAATAATCAAGACAAAGCGGATTTCCATTCTATGAATAAACCTAATATAATATCGAATGTTATCATAAAATGGATTATGTGCATAGTTTGGCTGATATTTTGTATCGTGTTTTTTCGTGAACGGTTGTATAATCTGCCAGATATTATTACCATTGAATACATAATATACACACTAGTTTCTGGGGGATTTCTAGCTCTCTTGTATTTTGGTGTTGAAAAAATTGTTCGTTTGTTTGATAAACACGTTGAAAAAGAAGAGAACACAATTATCAGTAGAATCATCAAAACGGACGATGAGAAAAAATAGCAGAAAGAGGCGATGTTGCCTTGAACAAGCAATCAATGACCGATGCGCTCCGAAAGTCTATCGACAAATGCGGAGTCGAAGTAATAAACAATAAAAAACTCTTGCAAGCAATTCTTTTGGATTTTTTACCCGGAACATCGTACAAGAAGGAGCGTATGGTGTTGTTGTACGCACTCGAAATTGACGAATGGCATCTTCTGCTCGAAACGAATGACAAAGGAACTTCTGAGCACAATCGTGCGCTTGCTGTTATTTTGCCCCAATTGCAAGATGTTCTCGGTTGGACGGAAGAACGTAGCGGCTTTATATTGGATTGCTATACGGCGGCACTTGGTTGGAATGACATCGAAATTAAACAACCACAAAAATCGCCGCAACCGCAAACGTCGGCAGCCACTCTGCCAATGCAATCAACCTCAACATCAAAAACAAACTCAATGGTTGTACCCGTCGTAGGAAGTACGATAAAGTTTGGCAAATACGACTGGCGTGTTCTTGATGTGCAAAACGGACAAGCATTACTCGTTGCCAAGGACGCGACGCACAACAAGATGAAATACAATGAAAATCGAACTGACGTCACTTGGGAAACGTGTACACTTCGGAAGTGCCTAAATGAAGAATTTCTCCTCACCTTCAGCGAACAGGAACAGTCAAGAATTTTGACGACAACGAATACGAACGAAGACAATCAGTGGCATGGAACAAAAGGCGGGAGTAAAACTAATGACAGAATATTTTTGCTTTCCATTTCGGAAGTTGTGAAATATTTTGGTGATAGCGGAGATTTAGCAAATAAAAAAAGATACAAATACGAAAGCACTAAAGGCGGATATTATTTAGACAAAGACGGTTGGTGGTTGCACGACCAATACGACAATGCAAGAATTGCCGAGTACAATGGATCACCCGCGGGGTGGTGGCTTCGGTCGCCTGGCATCACTAGTAATTGTGCCGCCCTTGTCACTTCTGGCGGTTATGTCAACATCATTGGCTTCTTTGTCAACTATGACTCTGTCGGCGCGGATGGTGTCCGCCCCGCTTTATGGCTAAATTATCAGCAGAATAATTAAAGCGACCGATTGAAAAAACAGCAGAAAGAGGCGACGTTGCCTTGAACAAGCAATCAATGACCGAAGCACTCCGAAAGTCTATCGACAAATGCGGAGTCGAAGTAATAAACAATAAAAAACTCTTGCAAGCAATTCTTTTGGATTTTTTACCCGGAACGTCATACAAGAAGGAGCGTATGGTGTTGTTGCACGCGCTCGAAATAGACGAATGGCATCTTCTGCTCGAAACGAATGACAAAGGAACTTCTGAACACAATCGTGCGCTTGCCGTTGTTTTGCCCCAATTGCAAGATGTTCTCGGTTGGACGGAAGAACGTAGCGGCTTTATATTGGATTGCTATACGGCGGCACTTGGTTGGAATGACATCGAAATTAAACAACCACAAAAATCGCCGCAACCGCAAGTAGATAAAAGCACTTTGGCTCTAGACGACGAAACGCGCGAATTGCTCGAATACGTCAAACAATTAAAGCGTAGCTCGGGCGGTCAATTATTGCAACCACAAACATCAGCAACCACTCCACCAATACAATCAACATCAAAAACAAACTCAATGGTTGTACCCGTCGTAGGAAGTACGATAAAGTTTGGCAAATACGACTGGCGTGTTCTTGATGTGCAAAACGGACAAGCATTACTCGTTGCCAAGGACGCGACGCACAACAAGATGAAATACAATGAAAATCGAACTGACGTCACTTGGGAAACTTGTACACTTCGTGAGTGGCTAAATTACAACTTCTTCCGCTCGATCTTCAGCGAACGAGAGCAATCAAGAATCGCTCTGACCACAAACATAAATGAATCTAATCAATGGTATGGTACAGCAGGTGGGTACAATACGCAAGACAGGATATTCTTGCTCTCCATTTCGGAAGTTGTGAAATATTTTGGTGATAGCGGCGATTTAGCAAATAAAAGGAAAAAAGATTTCAAGGGCAACTTAACAAATATCGGTTACTGTTTATACGACCAATATAACAGTGCAAGAATCGCCAATTACGATGGTTCGTCTACGTGGTGGTGGCTTCGGTCGCCCGGCATCTCTAGTGCTGATGCCGCCCTTGTCTTTCCTAGCGGTACTGTCAACTTCTGTGGCACCCGTGTCCGCTATGACTTTGGCACTGGGGGTGGTGTCCGCCCCGCTTTATGGCTAAATCTGTAATCTTTTAATCTTTAATCAATCAAGCGCCGTAGGCGGTGTAATCTAAATCCCGCGGAGCGGGTCGCGAAAATTTTTTTGGAGTGATGCATATAAATGACATATAATACTTCAAGTGAACTTACAGTTGTAATCAGAGCAAAGGATTTATGCTCATATATAATGACGATAACACAAAAATCACCGAAAATGACGCAGGGGTGTATACTGATGAAACAATTTGAACAAATAGCACAAAAAACAACAGAATGTCAGCGATTATTGGGAGCTTGGATAAACAGCGACAAGAAACGTTAAAAGGCGATTAACGCTTGCGGAACATTGTGACCGAAAACGGGTATCGCGGGCTTTTTTCAGGGGATTCGGTTGTAACGTGGTGGTGGCTTCGGTCGCCTGGCATCAATAGTAATAATGCCGCCAATGTCAATCCTGACGGTAATGTCAACATCAATGGCAACAATGTCAACAATGACTTTGGCGGCGGGGGTGGTGTCCGTCCCGCATTCTCTCATAGTCTGAAACCAGCTCTATGTAGGGCAGTCTGTACGGAGAGATAAAGGAATCGAATTCCCTTTTGACCAATAGGCGAGAATTTCGCCGATTGGAAGGAAAAATAAATGTCGGTGGTTGGTTTGACGCTGGTGCGTGTTTGCGTTTGTAATTACAACAACACGCCATTGGTTTTGAGTCATTTGAGACGAGAATCTTATTCGGTGAAGACTCGTCTCCTATCGATGAGGTTAGGGGTGAATATGGGACAATATGATGAGATGTGCAGTTTTGAAAATTTGTACAATGCACACAAGGTTGCGCGACTTGGCAAACGTGACAAAAAAGAAGTTATAGAATTTGAAATGAACCTTGCCGCGAATTCTAGCACCTATACTTGATAATCGTTTGATATATGATAACGCTGCTTGCCGTATTGGTAAGGGAACGCACTTCGCGCTTAATAGACTAACTGCTTTCCTTGTTGAGTTCTACAAGAATCACCGCGACAGCGGATATTTTCTCAAAATTGACATACGAAAGTATTTTGACAATATTAGTCACTATGTTCTTAAAGATAAACTTGCAAAAGTATTCAAAGATAAAGATGTTCGTAATATGTTAATGTTAATTATCGACAGAGGGAATATTTGTGTTTTTTCGTTAAACTCTAACCCCAATTCTTTCTTCGCCGTTTTTGTCAACGAGTCAAGAATTTCTTGCAAGAACGACTTGTCCTCGTGAATCAAAACAAAGTCATCCATATACCTTGTATAGTATTTTATACTATATTTTTCTTTAATCAATCGGTCTATTCCATCTAAATAATACAAGGCAAACCACTGACTTGTTTGATTGCCAAGTGGTAATCCCGCATTCTCAGTTTTTTCATAGCTGTCGATAATTAACATTAACATATTACGAACATCTTTATCTTTGAATACTTTTGCAAGTTTATCTTTAAGAACATAGTGACTAATATTGTCAAAATACTTTCGTATGTCAATTTTGAGAAAATATCCGCTGTCGCGGTGATTCTTGTAGAACTCAACAAGGAAAGCAGTTAGTCTATTAAGCGCGAAGTGCGTTCCCTTACCAATACGGCAAGCAGCGTTATCATATATCAAACGATTATCAAGTATAGGTGCTAGAATTCGCGGCAAGGTTCATTTCAAATTCTATAACTTCTTTTTTGTCACGTTTGCCAAGTCGCGCAACCTTGTGTGCATTGTACAAATTTTCAAAACTGCACATCTCATCATATTGTCCCATATTCACCCCTAACCTCATCGATAGGAGACGAGTCTTCACCGAATAAGATTCTCGTCTCAAATGACTCAAAACCAATGGCGTGTTGTTGTAATTACAAACGCAAACACGCACCAGCGTCAAACCAACCACCGACATTTATTTTTCCTTCCAATCGGCGAAATTCTCGCCTATTGGTCAAAAGGGAATTCGATTCCTTTATCTCTCCGTACAGACTGCCCTACATAGAGCTGGTTTCAGACTATGAGAGAATGCGGGACGGACACCACCCCCGCCGCCAAAGTCATTGTTGACATTGTTGCCATTGATGTTGACATTACCGTCAGGATTGACATTGGCGGCATTATTACTATTGATGCCAGGCGACCGAAGCCACCACCACGTTACAACCGAATCCCCTGAAAAAAGCCCGCGATACCCGTTTTCGGTCACAATGTTCCGCAAGCGTTAATCGCCTTTTAACGTTTCTTGTCGCTGTTTATCCAAGCTCCCAATAATCGCTGACATTCTGTTGTTTTTTGTGCTATTTGTTCAAATTGTTTCATCAGTATACACCCCTGCGTCATTTTCGGTGATTTTTGTGTTATCGTCATTATATATGAGCATAAATCCTTTGCTCTGATTACAACTGTAAGTTCACTTGAAGTATTATATGTCATTTATATGCATCACTCCAAAAAAATTTTCGCGACCCGCTCCGCGGGATTTAGATTACACCGCCTACGGCGCTTGATTGATTAAAGATTAAAAGATTACAGATTTAGCCATAAAGCGGGGCGGACACCACCCCCAGTGCCAAAGTCATAGCGGACACGGGTGCCACAGAAGTTGACAGTACCGCTAGGAAAGACAAGGGCGGCATCAGCACTAGAGATGCCGGGCGACCGAAGCCACCACCACGTAGACGAACCATCGTAATTGGCGATTCTTGCACTGTTATATTGGTCGTATAAACAGTAACCGATATTTGTTAAGTTGCCCTTGAAATCTTTTTTCCTTTTATTTGCTAAATCGCCGCTATCACCAAAATATTTCACAACTTCCGAAATGGAGAGCAAGAATATCCTGTCTTGCGTATTGTACCCACCTGCTGTACCATACCATTGATTAGATTCATTTATGTTTGTGGTCAGAGCGATTCTTGATTGCTCTCGTTCGCTGAAGATCGAGCGGAAGAAGTTGTAATTTAGCCACTCACGAAGTGTACAAGTTTCCCAAGTGACGTCAGTTCGATTTTCATTGTATTTCATCTTGTTGTGCGTCGCGTCCTTGGCAACGAGTAATGCTTGTCCGTTTTGCACATCAAGAACACGCCAGTCGTATTTGCCAAACTTTATCGTACTTCCTACGACGGGTACAACCATTGAGTTTGTTTTTGATGTTGATTGTATTGGTGGAGTGGTTGCTGATGTTTGTGGTTGCAATAATTGACCGCCCGAGCTACGCTTTAATTGTTTGACGTATTCGAGCAATTCGCGCGTTTCGTCGTCTAGAGCCAAAGTGCTTTTATCTACTTGCGGTTGCGGCGATTTTTGTGGTTGTTTAATTTCGATGTCATTCCAACCAAGTGCCGCCGTATAGCAATCCAATATAAAGCCGCTACGTTCTTCCGTCCAACCGAGAACATCTTGCAATTGGGGCAAAACAACGGCAAGCGCACGATTGTGTTCAGAAGTTCCTTTGTCATTCGTTTCGAGCAGAAGATGCCATTCGTCTATTTCGAGCGCGTGCAACAACACCATACGCTCCTTCTTGTATGACGTTCCGGGTAAAAAATCCAAAAGAATTGCTTGCAAGAGTTTTTTATTGTTTATTACTTCGACTCCGCATTTGTCGATAGACTTTCGGAGTGCTTCGGTCATTGATTGCTTGTTCAAGGCAACGTCGCCTCTTTCTGCTGTTTTTTCAATCGGTCGCTTTAATTATTCTGCTGATAATTTAGCCATAAAGCGGGGCGGACACCATCCGCGCCGACAGAGTCATAGTTGACAAAGAAGCCAATGATGTTGACATAACCGCCAGAAGTGACAAGGGCGGCACAATTACTAGTGATGCCAGGCGACCGAAGCCACCACCCCGCGGGTGATCCATTGTACTCGGCAATTCTTGCATTGTCGTATTGGTCGTGCAACCACCAACCGTCTTTGTCTAAATAATATCCGCCTTTAGTGCTTTCGTATTTGTATCTTTTTTTATTTGCTAAATCTCCGCTATCACCAAAATATTTCACAACTTCCGAAATGGAAAGCAAAAATATTCTGTCATTAGTTTTACTCCCGCCTTTTGTTCCATGCCACTGATTGTCTTCGTTCGTATTCGTTGTCGTCAAAATTCTTGACTGTTCCTGTTCGCTGAAGGTGAGGAGAAATTCTTCATTTAGGCACTTCCGAAGTGTACACGTTTCCCAAGTGACGTCAGTTCGATTTTCATTGTATTTCATCTTGTTGTGCGTCGCGTCCTTGGCAACGAGTAATGCTTGTCCGTTTTGCACATCAAGAACACGCCAGTCGTATTTGCCAAACTTTATCGTACTTCCTACGACGGGTACAACCATTGAGTTTGTTTTTGATGTTGAGGTTGATTGCATTGGCAGAGTGGCTGCCGACGTTTGCGGTTGCGGCGATTTTTGTGGTTGTTTAATTTCGATGTCATTCCAACCAAGTGCCGCCGTATAGCAATCCAATATAAAGCCGCTACGTTCTTCCGTCCAACCGAGAACATCTTGCAATTGGGGCAAAATAACAGCAAGCGCACGATTGTGCTCAGAAGTTCCTTTGTCATTCGTTTCGAGCAGAAGATGCCATTCGTCAATTTCGAGTGCGTACAACAACACCATACGCTCCTTCTTGTACGATGTTCCGGGTAAAAAATCCAAAAGAATTGCTTGCAAGAGTTTTTTATTGTTTATTACTTCGACTCCGCATTTGTCGATAGACTTTCGGAGCGCATCGGTCATTGATTGCTTGTTCAAGGCAACATCGCCTCTTTCTGCTATTTTTTCTCATCGTCCGTTTTGATGATTCTACTGATAATTGTGTTCTCTTCTTTTTCAACGTGTTTATCAAACAAACGAACAATTTTTTCAACACCAAAATACAAGAGAGCTAGAAATCCCCCAGAAACTAGTGTGTATATTATGTATTCAATGGTAATAATATCTGGCAGATTATACAACCGTTCACGAAAAAACACGATACAAAATATCAGCCAAACTATGCACATAATCCATTTTATGATAACATTCGATATTATATTAGGTTTATTCATAGAATGGAAATCCGCTTTGTCTTGATTATTATTGTTCTATGTTCCGCCCTTACTTTTGATTTACCAGTTTGACTTAAACCGAGCTTTTATCTTGTCCATATCGATTCCAAAATCCGAACCTATTTCGTCAAGACTTCTGTTTCGGCTGCCGCCGATTTCTTTTAACACCAACAATTGCAATAAAGCCGTTTCTTGTTCGTTCATATTGTCACTATTATGGAACATCGTGAAGAAAATTGTTCCTTTGCCGCAAGTTGCCCGAACACAAATATTTGTGCCATTATCGAATACCTTTCCACAACTTTTTAGTATGGTTTTGAAATTGCCATTATTCGGGTTTCCGCCTCCGGCAACATGAAAGTTGACATCTATACGCTGTTTTCCGATGAAATCTCTAAGGTCACTATCTTCGATAGTTACAGTTTCGATTCCGGTTTTAAATCCGATATCCTCAAAACCAATAGATTCCGGAAACGCTAGTTCAAGCAAACTGCTTTGCGTACATGAACCGAATACGCAACCGCCTCCTTCTACAAATTTTCTAAGGTCTGTATAGTTTGGAGATGAACCCAAGCAATTTAAGAATAGCACGTCACAATCTTTCAAATCGCCAAGAGGTTTCCACGCAATATTTATAGATGTCAATACGCTGCCTAAATCATCATAATTACTACTGCCTCCGACCATAATGACAATTTCTTTTTTTGCCAGATGCTTAGAAATTTCGTGTAAATCTTCGCGCTTGTTGCAATACGGGCATCCCGGATAGTTGTTGTCATAGTGTATACTAGGCGGGAATTCGCTTTCCGAATAACCCTCGCGCTGCGCGACCTCTGGCTTAATCGGGAACGCCCATGTAGCAAATAGTTTGTTATTATCTCGTTCTTCCAGACGAACTCCGTATATTTTGTCCGTCGTCGGACACTTAGCGACACCAATTGCGGCATATTTTATAGACATATTAAATACCTCCACGATTATTGCTTACCAGCCTTCAGAGTCTGATTTTGAATCATTTAGACTGCCAGCAACATATTTCTGCATTTGCGCCGCAACAGCTTGTTGCTTTGTTTCGTTGGACGTTCCCGCGACTTGACTTTTTGAGCCTATCTGCGATGAAATAATAGTTACAAAACGGACGAGCTTGGACAATGCCTCAGGCGTATACGCCCTTAATATAGTCGAGGCTATTTAAAAGCGTTAGCCAACGCATCCCAAAAAGAATCAAATTTGTGCATATGAAATCTCAATCTTCTTTTAACATTTGCCCACAATTTTTCAATCGGATTAAGGTCAGGTGAA
>BNUF01000078.1 GCA_025997155.1 Clostridia bacterium | reverse complement strand
AGCATCTCCATTTTGGGTCTTTTCGGCATCTTTTCCGCCGTACTGCGTCAGCGGCTCCTAGCAAACTGCTTAGGAGTGTGCGTCGTCGCCGCTTCCTTGTAAGGCGAAAAACCTGCTCGAAAATCCTACAAAAGCGAGATACTGAACAGGCTCTTACTTATACAACTTGATTATCTCATTGTATATATCCGCGTCGTTCATTTGTATGTATATTTCAATGCGCCGATTGCGGCTTCTGTCCGCGTCGGTCTGTGAATATATATCCCCGGAAATCGGCTCGTACTTGGACATTCCAGATGCCTTGAAGTATTTTGCGTACTTGTCTTCCTTTACGTTATCCTCGACACCATTCGTCCTGAAAATCTGATTCACAAAACTTGTTGCGCGGCGTACAGACAACGAGCGGTTATATTCGCCAGTGTCAACGTTATCGGTATGCCCGCGTACTTCGATAAACTCAATCTTAAGCCCGTCGAGCCGTTTCTCGTTTTCGTCAAGAAGGTTGATAAACGCCTTGCCGATTAGGTTTGCCTCCTGAATCCCTGTTTCCGTGAGGCTGTCGGAGTTTGTGTCGAACCAAACGTCGGTGTTAATGTCGATCTTGCCTGCGTTGCTTTTCACCTTGTCGCCCAAAACAAGTTTCAAATTACTTTCTATGTTTGCGTACAAATCCGCCCTTGTCTTTGCGATATTATCAAATTTATTCTGATAGTCCTTAAGTTTATCCTCAAGCTTTTTATTGTCTTCCTCAAGCCGCACACGATTCTCTTCATAATTCTCATACTCCTCAATGGACGGCAACTCGCTCAACGCGCTAGCGCTAGTAAGTACGACAATAAGCGTCACAAAAAAGAACGCCAAACATAGTGTTGTAAACAAATCCGCGAAGGATTTCCAAAAATCTTCTTTTGGTTTATTATTTCTCCTTTTATACATTCGCTCCCCCTATTTCGCGCTTATTTCTTCAATACGTTCCTTGAGTTTGTCGGCGATAATCTGAAGGTCTTTGGTTCTCATATTTACGTCGCTTATGGACGCACCCATAATGCTTGAAATCTCTTTTGTGACGCGCATAATCTGTTCTCTAATCGTTCGGCCGACATCGGTCGCAAACTTGTCGGACATTAAATTCAGTTCAGTCGATATTATATGTACCGAGTTTTTGAGGTCGGCAATTGCCTCGATATTCTCCCGCTCCGCGTGTGTGCGGGATTTAAGGGTTTGCTCGACTGCGTCATACGCGCTCACAAGTCCGCCGATAACGGGGACGATTCTCTCGTTAAGCTCCTTTGTAGCAATGGTGTTTTCTGCGAGGATAGCATTCATATTTTTCAAACAGTCCTCGATTTCTCCGAATGGGTGTTTTGCCAAATCGTTAAAAACCGAAATACTTTTCTCAAAGTTCGCAACGCCCTTTTCAAGCGAACTCATTGACTTTTGAAGTTTTTCTCCCGTATCGTTAATTTGAATGTTCACAGTCTCAAGCATTTGAAACTTATCGAAGCCCTTTTGCATAACGTCCGTAAGCGTATTTATCGCCTGCTCAAATACTTCCGCTAATTTTGTTTCGTTGTTATCCTTCCGAAATGACGGCAGTATCTCATTGTCAAGTTTGTTAAGTATGACATTGAAAAAATTGTCCCTCTCGCTTGCGTATGCGCAAAACCTTATTTTACCCAAAACATTCATAAGAAGGGAGGCGACGATTCCCGCGATACTGGTGATAAAAGCCGTGCCCATACTGCTTATCGGCACTTTAAGCCTGCTGAGAATTAGGGCGATTTCCCGTTGTTCAGTGAGTTGGTTAAAATTTTGAAGCGCCTCCGCAAGTCCCGTGAAAGTCCCCAAAATCCCCAAAACAATCACAATCGTCGGAAAGCTGTCAAGACTCGCCTCTCGCCTTTCTATTTTGGGCGGTAAATGTTTGCACACAATCGCATCTGTATTTATGTTCTCAACCTTTGACGATTCCGCAATGTACTCAAAATCTTCAATTATGTCTGAAACATAAGACAGTTTACCTTTTCTTGCCGTCTCGACACTTCTGCGCAAATCCGCGTAAAAACTACGCACATTCGCCGCCAAAACAAAATAAATAAACGTAATCGCGCCTATAACGACGCATATCAATTTCCCAAAATTTGTCATGGTGTTCCACATTCCTAAAATATCCATAGCTTATAACCTTTCAAGATACACCTCAAAGTAGTTATCCCTAGCCGTTAATTTGACATAGCATAAAGACTTAGATTCGCGGTCGTCGTGTGTTTTGGTGCTTTTCGTAAACTTCTCAAACCCTTCACTGTTTAACTGTGCTTTTAGTATTCCCCAAAAAGTATTCTTAATTTCTAAATTAAACCAAGTGTCGTTGACATTGGTGCACACATTGATATCTGTCTTACCCCTACGTATTTTAATTTCCCTTTCGATTTCCCCTTCGGGACTGGGTTTAGGAGAATCCGTTTCAAATAGACGACAAGGCTTCATTAAAACTTTGTCTAAAGTCGACTCCGTGTATTGCATACGAATTCTTTTGCTAAAACCCAAATTAGTATCTATAATAATCAGTTTATTTTTGAAAACAACAATGTTTCCAAAATTTCCTAAAGCTATACCGCTATATTTGTCGATTATTTCATATATCTTTACTTTATATTTAAAAGAAATATTATAAAATATAGCCCTAATCGCTATAAATACAATAACCATAAGAAGTCCAATGACTGTTTCTGTAAAGTGATTCTGAAAAAATAGCCAAATCTGACCTTGCGGAGTATAAATTTTAGAATCGTCTATCTCGAAATTTCTATAATATAAATTATCGGTATCTAAGTTGTCGTCTTCGCCTAATGCCGTAATATAGTAATATATATTTATCTTGTTGTCTACAATATTCGCCTTATAATCTTTAATAGCCTTAATTCTTTCTAGGGGTATAGCATACTGAAAGCCTGAGTGTTCCATATCTGTATCTTTAATATCCACCCCCATCCAAAGCGTTCTTTCGTCGTTCTTGTTCCGCAGCCCTTCTTCACTTGCGGCTAGATGAAACTTGTAATCGACGCCCGCATCTCGCTCTATCTTAAAAAACACCTTGTTGATTGTATCTTGGTCGATTTTTTGTGTGGTTCGATGTATTGTACCATATGTTTTTTGATACCACACCGAAAGATAAACAGCAGTTGAATAATTATCGGAGTCCAAGTCAGAATTAGAGTCATAATTAGAGACAGTATCAGTACCTTTGGGTTCAGATACTAACCAAGTAGGTATATATCCAAACTCTCCCTTTTTTTCTTGAAGGTTTTTAAAGATTGAAGATTCGAGGTTAAAGTACTCATACCTATTGTAGTCGTCTGATACATAAGGGTTTCCCCCTTTGTCGTTTGTGTCTTTTCGGTCGCTTAGAAGAAGGATAATAGATGGCAAGTTTTCAGACGGGTCATTCGCGGTATCGTTTCCTATTTCTCTCATTGCGAATTCAATGGCTTTATATAAATCAGTACCCTTTCTGTCTTTCGCTATCTCCAATTGCAACTCGTCAAACTCGCCAGGATAAACGTAATCCTGTTCCTTTCCAGATAAAACCTCGTCCGCAAAAGGGATATAAGTTATTTTATCGTTTTCCTTGAAAAAATCATGTTTTTTCAACTGTTTGATAAAATCCTTAAATCTTTCATTAACACTGCTCGTGGAGTTTGAAACATCCACAAGCAAATAAACGTGTTTATTCTCGGTAATTGAAAATTCAGAGTCCTCCATACCCAGTTTAAAGTCAGACTTTATCCGGTCAATAGCATTACCAAAAATCGTATCGTCGCCGTAAACAGGCACTGACACAAGCAAGTAAATAACCAGTATGAAAAAAATTGTCCGTTTAATGCCCATCGTCTCCCTATTAAATCTAACTTGCAAACGCAATCCCGAAGCACAGGAATGAAACAAGCAAAAGAACCGAGAAAGCAGTTATCCCACCGCGTCCTATATGTGTAACATCTATGTGTATATGCAGAAGTTCGCCTGTCGTGACGTGCCTTGCCGACACGGTGTTATCTCCGCTTCCAATCAGCGCGTCTTCCAATTCAAAACCGGGATACGGAAGTGCGCAAAGCCCTCTGAACAATTTCGGTACTTTTGTCTCCGCGATATCAAAAATTTCTTTTTCGGCAAGCGAATTTTGGAATGCTTTTACAAAAAACACTTCTAAAGTTGATTCTTCTGATTTACTGCATTTCACAAGAATTTTCCTGCCTGATTTGAGGAAATATTTGGTTTTATCAATTTCCAATGTATAGTTTTTGCCCACCAGAAACGCGAAAAGAATTGCGGCGACAATAGTAATTAACGCCAGTGTCAAAGAAATCGCCTGGCTGTTTGTTATGAGTGTGATAGGAGCAAGTTCACGTCTCGCTGTCGATTGGTCTTCAAACTGCCCCTCTATCTTTTTGCCGTTTGCTCCTGTTTCCGAATAATACGTAACTGGACGTATGGAGTAAAAAAGAGGAGTGGGGTCGTCGTGTTGAATGTTCGACTGGGGAAAATGCGACACTATTTCATACTTGTCAAGCGCATACGCGAGTTTAACTTGGTCGTCTGACGACGGGTATTTCATCATAGGAATGTTTTTGATTACCCATACATCGGAGTCTTTTATTTCACTGGAATTCTTATCCCGAAGAACTTCGGACAGTTTATTTGTGTCGGGAGACATATAAAAATTATAAGTCGTTTTTCCGCCGTTGCCGTCCGCAACCGCGTTAATCGGAAACATTACTTTGTATAACTGGTCGTCGGCGGGGAGCATCGTGTCCTTACCCTGTATCCTCTCGCGGTTAATCATCCTTTTCCAGTTTGTCGGTTCAAATTTCTTTTCAAGAATGTTATCGGCGTACCATATCGTCAGATAAAAATCTTCGGCGTGTTTCGTATAATCAATAACGGGGCTTTGGAGTCTGTACTGCAGTTTGGGCATATCTGAGTTAAACTTCTCCAGCATATCCACCCATTTTTTGTAATCTTTCGGCTCAAACTCGTTGGTTTTCTTATACGAATCGGGGTCAGAGCCTGGGTCGTTATCGAGACGGTCGCTCAGGTGAAAAATAACGACGGGCATCTCGTCTTTTTGAGTATGCCCCGGCGTACCTGCTTCGATTTGTTCAAGCGCGCGAACGACAGGTTCATACCAGTCTGTTCCCAAGTCGTCCGCGGGAAGTTTCCCAGGAGGCACGAGAAAATCTTTATGTTCCACATATTCCATTCCCCCTTGTACAAAATTCATATCTACATGACGTTCAAAAGGTATATATGTAATCTTGTCCCCGCCGCAAAAAAAACTCTCGTCAAGGAACGCGTAAAACTGCGCCATACGATTTGATACCTCGTTTGAGACGGTACTCCCCGACACATCGTGAAGTATATAAAAATGCGCGTTCCTGTGTTCAAGTCCCGCTATGCTGTTTATTATCTTTTGGATAACAGTGCTGTAATCTTCTTGTTTTGAAACCTCCACAACTTCAAGGTTTTTAACGTCTTCTTCGGGGTTAGGGGTGTCCTCGGCAAAAATTGCTGACGTATAAAGAAAGCAAGCCGCAAGGCAGATAAAAAATCGTTTTATCAGCAAAGAAATAACCTCCTATAACTTTTCGAGTTCCTTAATAGTATACTCGCCCTTCGGTCCTATATCAGCCTGATGCAAAGATATGCTCCCCGACTTTTTGTCAACTACAAGGATTTTTTCACCGACACTCAGGACGCAAAAATCTTTTGAGGGAAGATCTCTTTTGATGGGGGCACTTAGGATTTTCCCTATGAAGTTTGCTCCGTATACCGCCAAAAAGCGTGGCGAGTTTATGGATTTCGCGAGTATCACAAGCCCCAAAACGCCGTTGCGGTCAATTGCGTAGTATTTGATAACCTCCAAATTGTCGTTGTTCGCCTGATTAACGTGAAGTATCTCATCTTTAAAAGACGACCCCTTAATCGACGTAAGGGGGTAATGCCTGAACGAAAATCCCGTGTTCGTTCTTTCGCACACCACAATCATATCCTTGTGAAGGACAAAGCCAGGTTGTTCCACTTGCAAATCGTTTGCTATCGTAATCGGCGCGTTTTCCGCCTCGACTGATATTTTGCTCAATTCGCATATATTCGACCCGCTTTTCTTAAGAAGGAAAACAAGCGTTTTTTTGTCCGCATCAAGTGCCATATGGAGGACGCTGCCCGTTTCTCCCGAAATCGTCCTAACCGTATCATCTTCACTGACTTTTTGTATTTTCCCGTCGTAGTCCGCAAAGTAAGTGTTTGGACCGTCCGTTAAAGGTGTCGCCTGAACCGACGCTTTTTGTTCAAGCATAGGATATGACTTTATAATACGCGGATTATTACTCAAATTTACGTCGTCACACACTGCAATGTGGGCTTTTTTGTCAAAATAATACATAATAAACATTTTTCTCTTTTCTATGCATATCTGAAAATTTTGCCCCGAAATGTTGTTTATTCTCTTAACGATTCGCCCGTCTGTCAGATAGTTTACGATAATTTGTTTGTCGGATATACATGTGACAAGATACGGCGGCTGTATGTCAAAATACAATATCTCCGAAACGCCTATACTCTCCACGGAAACATCGCCGTTGCCCCACACATCCCTGCTTGTTTTCAAGTCATAGCAACAAAGCACCGCCGATTCGCCGCCGTGTTTCTTCCAAAAATAGGCGTATACATTTTCGTCGGTAATATTCAGAGCTATATCGCTTATTTGCGCCCCTATGTCGTCTGGTTTTTTGTCCATTGACGCCGAAGCAACGGCGGCACAATTGCTGCGTTCCGCGTTCACTCCATAGGAGGAAAAAATCGTACCTGCGTAAAGAAGCCTCCCACATTCCTCACAGAATTCCTGCCCGAGTTTATAGAGGATATTGCACGTCGGGCAACGCAAAAAGACTTTTTTACACTCCGAATCAATACATTCCGTACTGGAATAAGGATTCTCGGTTTTGCAATACGGACATTCCTGAACGAGCCGCGCCCCGCAGTCGCCGCAATATCTAACATCGTCCCCTCGAACAGATGCCTTGCCGCAGTTATAGCATTTCATTGAGATACCTTCTCCTTATCTGTTGCAAACGTGGGTTCTGTCAAATTCTGGCAGTACGCTTAAATCAGGTTCGCCGCCCGACTGTTTGTCTCCGAGAAAGGTGTTGCAGCGTTTGCAATACCAACCAATGCTGGTGTGATTTTCGTCGGGCCTCTTGAAGTATCGGTAGAATTCGGAACTTTTTTCGTCAATGGGAGCGTCTTCGTATACTCCATTCCAAGCTTTGAGTATGTCGGGCTTGCTTTTAATATAGTCTTTGAGTAACGCGCTTATTTCCCGCTTGTTCCTGTCCATCTCGTCTTTTGTCGTACCCAAAACAAGCCCGAAAGTTGTGGGTGATAGCGCGAATTTATATAGCCTCTCGATAAAGTCAAGACTGGGACCTTTTGTGATGCTTTCTTCAATCTTTTTGTCAAGGGTTTCGAGGATATGCGAGTATTTACTGTAAAGACGATAAACCCCCGCCTTATACTCAGACGGTATTGAAACACGAACGTCTTCAAACTCCTCAAATACCTGTTTTTTAGATTTGTCGTCCGCATAAACAAACGCCACCCCATTTGTCTCCAAAACACCAACGACTATGGATAAAAGCAGTTTCAACTTTAACTCGTTAAGCTTCGCGCCGTCGATTATGTCAAGAGGCAAAAAATCAACATCGATTCGGCTTAGGTATGTGTTAGATATGCGTTCGCTTGAAAAATCGCGCGTTCGGGCAACAGCGTCTTTCATTTGGTCGTCTTTGAGTATATTAAGGAAGCGTACAGGAAAACACCCTCGTTCGCGCAGAAACAGAATCGTGTACGCGTCATAACTGTCCTGGCTCTGTTGCCCCCAGTCTTTGATAAGATTCAGGCTGTCCAAAATCTCCGCGTAACGATTTTCTTCCGAATCCCCAGAGTTGTTTATTGTACTTCCTCCGGGGTAGAAGAACCATTCCTTTTCGTCAATTTGGCGGTTTCTGTCAAAATCTTTGTCGCTTTGAATAATATTGATAAAGAGGTCTGATTTGTCGTGTGTTTCTCTAGAGGTAATTTTGACGAAGTCCTTCGGTGTGTCCGCTGCTTGATTTTTGTTGTCTTCTTCTCTAAAAAATTCTTCGACGACATTTTTGTTTTCCGCATTGAGTGCGGACACAAATGTTTTGCGTTCGTCATTAAGGGCTTTTTTGCGGAGATTCGGCGGGAACGCGGAGCGGTCTTTTTCAAGGAACGGTTTGAACGTATTACGCAGCGTGCCTTTTATAAAATCGTCCGTTCGCCGCCTTGAACTGACGATTATCTCGTTCGCGATTGTCGGTATTGAAGACTGCATCACAACGTGTCCGTTAAGAAGCCTCAAATTTGAGGTACTGTCAATATCGCGCACTATGTCGTCAATCCATTTGTTTGTATAGTTATCGAACTCGTCAATATTCTTCTTGAACTGCTCGATTTTTGTACGTAAAGTAACAACAAGTTCTTTTGCGGCGTTCACGGTCGTTTCCTCGAGACGCGCCTGAATATAACTGTCGAGAGCGGTTTCATATTTTCGCGCAAGTTTGATGAGAGGGGTTTTGCGCAACCCTCCCGGGAGAAGAAGCCAGTCCGAATGTATGCTTTTTATATTCGCGATAACATTGTCCATTTTTTTCTTTGCTTCCTCGGAATTCGTCGTGTCAACGGTCTTCGAGGCAATCTCGTTCAAATGGGTGTCAAGTATCTTGTTGACGACGCTTTTTACAACGCCCAACCCGCCCTGATTGTTGAACATATATTCAAGCAAATTTGTTTTTATAAGTTTATGCCACGAAAAATTCGCACTGTTTGCGAGAATCTTTGAATTTTCGGATATGACAACGCGTACAATGCCTTTTCTGTACGAGCCATTCATAATTCCGTCGGGGGACTCAAAACCGGCGTCTAACGCGGCTTTGAGTCCGAATAAGACGTTTGTGTCATAGTCGCTTTTTTCGAATCTCTGCATAGTCTCTTTTTTAAGGTTGAAAATCATATTGTTTAAATTTGTGACATACGCTTTGTCGCCCGGTATGTCGATTTTAATTTCTTTGATTAACTGCGAGTATATACTGCCTGTGTTTTTATGACTCCCGCTTTCCATAAACAAGGTGTCATAGGCGTAAGGGTTGTCGGAGGGTAAATCCTGCCGCCACTCGGTCAACGCCTTTTTAATGTACTGGCAGGATGCGAGTTTCGCGATTTGCATAGCGGGATATTCGATTGTTGAGAATCCAAAGGTCATATAGCATTGGACGTATCCCAACTTGTCCTTGCGCCCGATTTTCATAAATGGCTTCATATCGTCGCGCCGCCCGTCTCGTTTGTCCGCCGATGGGGAGAATATGTCGTTGTATATATACTCTCCGATGATATTTTCAAGTTCCTGATTGTTGAACGGACGCGTCTGCTTAGGTCCTACAAGATAGACATAATCAAACGGGCGTTCTTCTGCACTGCTTGTGAGGAATGTTCCGAGACTTGTCGCGTGTTCTGTTTTGTAGACGTTCCCCGACATATAGTGGTTAAGTTCCTCAAGCGCGAAAAAAGAATTCCGAAGTTTGGCGGGGTCGTCCATACGCGTCGGCAAGGTTAGGATAAGCGTCAGGTCGAGGGTTGGGTCATTGTGGAAAACTTGATTTTCTTTTATAAGTTTCTTGACAAGATATCCGAAATCAACAAAACAACCGCTCCCTGTCCCGCTTACAGAGTTTGCAACGATATAAATTTTAGTCTTCACGATTTTTTGGTCTTCGTCCATATCATTGGGCTGGATTTGGTTTGTGTAAAGTTTTTCGAGACGCATCTTGATTTCGTCGGCAATTTGGTCGTAGTGGAGCAAAAACCCCTCTTTGCCCTTTGTACGCGTCGCCCCCGCACCATCCGATATAGCATCGATTTCGCCGCGTTCCGCCCACTGGTGATGCCCCTTCGAGGCCTCTTCTTTGAATCTGTCCGCATCGCCTGCGGAAACGGTGAGCGGCACGAAATTATGCCCGTAGTCGGCGAACGAGGCGGGGTCGGTGTCTATTTCCAAAAACTGTATATTTTTGAGGTTTTCGGCAGGGTCGGTCTGCCGCCATTCAACAAGGTCTTGAATTCGGCGTATCGCGCTTGCACCCGTACCTCCCGCTCCTAAGACAAGTGTTTTTCGCATATGTATCCTCCTTAGTTATGATTTGTGGCTACCGGTTACCAACAAAACGATAACGGCTATAAGTATAATAATGATTGTGACCCAAAACCCGATACCGATGATTAAAAACGGGCGGTAGGGGCTGAAGAAGAACAGAAACACTGCTTCGGCGGCAATGAAAATCATATAACAAACCCGCACCAAAGAAGACGCTTTTTCAGGCTTTGCAAGCCCGATAAGAATTTTGAACCCAACGAGCACAAATATTAGCCAGAGTGCGCCTGAAATAGCGATGGTTTGAAGCAAACGTATAACGTCCGACGTGTCGCTCATAAAATTCCCCCCAATTATGTATAGTACATATATACTTTCACAACAGGATACTGGTAAATTTTACCGTCAATCTTTATCCCGTTTTTAATAACCTCACTTACAACATAGTCAAGCTTTTTAGAGTCCGACTCTATACCCCCCGCCAATTCCCAACCAGCGCTTATCTCCGCGTCTTTCACCTTATACTTGCCTATTTGCGACCTCATA
>BNUF01000077.1 GCA_025997155.1 Clostridia bacterium | reverse complement strand
TTCCCGCCGCGATGATAAATCCCGTACACACGAGCGCCGCAATCAGTTCCGCAAGAGTAAAGCCTTTAGTAGATTTTATCATAATATCCCCCCAATTCCCTTTCTTATATTTATATTATAGCGTGAAAAACACGCCCGCGCAATAGTAAATTATAATATCTTTGAGCAAATATAAGAAAAATATTCAATCATACCGTTAATCGCGGGGGTAAGCACATACGAAACGGCGCTTGTCGAAATCATCAGCACAAGAGCTATGATGGTGATAATGTTTTGCGTGCCGATGAACTTGAAGTATTTATCGTTGGGCAAAAATCCCGAAAAAACCTTTGATCCGTCGAGGGGCGGGAGAGGAATCAAGTTGAAAAGCCCCAGCCCGAGATTCATAAAAACCCCGTATGTAAGCATTGTGGTTATCATATAGACGGCGACGCTGTCGCCGTTTCCGTATTCGCTTCTGTTAAACGCCATAAAAATCAGTAGCGACAAAAACGCCAGAACGAAGTTTGAGACAGGTCCCGCCGCCGCCGAAATCATCGTCCCCAATTTCGGGCGTTTGTACGCTTGCGGGTTTATCATTACAGGTTTCGCCCACCCGAACCCCAGCACCAGTATAAAGACAAAACCGAGCAAATCTATATGCCTAATCGGGTTGAGCGAAATCCGCCCGTCGTCTTTTGCCTGTTTGTCGCCTAGGAGGTAGGACGCAAGCCCGTGCGAACACTCGTGCACCGACAGAGAAAACAGCAGCACGAGCATTTTCATAAGAAAATTCGCAATATTATATGTCATTTTTAGTACCTCGTTTCATACGCAGCAGGGCGATTGTCAGGGCGGCGGCAAAAACCGCCGCCAAAGTTCCGCAAACTTTAAGAATCGTCAGAAGAAAAGACTTGTCGGGGGCGGTTGGCGGCGCGGGGGCTTGAACGGAATTTCGCGCGAAAACGTCGGCCGAGCCGAGGGGGATTTCCCTGTCCGCGTCGTAGAAGATATCCGCCTTGCCGACGACTTCAAAGGCGGAGACGGGAGCTTGGCTTTTATCAGGCACGTCCAAGCGCGTAACGAGTCTGTCCGCCGCCCCTTTTGGCAATTCCATAGTGATATTGCCGTCCGCTCCCAGCACCGCGTTTTCCAAAAACTCCCCTTCGCCGTCATAAACGGGAATAAGGTTCGCCGCGTCGTTAAACAAGGTACTGTCAAAAATTCGGATATCCGCAAACTGCTCAAACCCGTAATTTATGAGCGCGGTCGTGTCCTCGTAGGGTTCGTTTTTGTTCGCGTGCATACACACGCATATAAGGCTTAGCCCGCCGCGCCTTGAGAAAGTGACGAGAGTGTGCATCGCGGGCGTTGTGTATCCCGTTTTGCCCCCGACGACTTCCGGGTTATAATACGGGCTGTTCGGCTGTATCAATTTGTTTGTATTAACCATATACCTCGTTTGCGTCTCAATTTCCGTCGGGGGAATTTCATATTTCGCCGTCGATATATACTTCTCAAAATCCTTGTGCGTAACGCACTCGCGCATAATCAGCGACATATCATACGCGCAGGTGTAATGCCCGTCGTCCTCAAGCCCGTGCGGGTTAGCAAAACGCGTATTCACACAGCCGAGTTCTAGCACCTTTTCGTTCATCTTATCGACAAAGGCGGGGACGCTCCCCGCAATGTGTTCGGCGGCGGCGTTTGACGCTTCGTTCGCGGAGGCGAGCAAAACAGCGTAAATCGTCTGCTCAAGCGTCAGGCTCTCCCCCTCTATCATTCCGATTCCGCTTGAATCCCACGGAAGCGAGTTCACGGCGTAATCCGAAAAATACACGCGTTCGTCAAGCGCGTTCGGGTTTTTGTCAATATATTCCATAATCAGCAGCATTGTCATAAGTTTTGTGATACTTGCGGGATAGAGCCGTTCCGTTGCGTTCTTCTCATATATAGGTATGCCCGTTTTCGCGTCTATCAGTATCACGGAGGGCGACTTGACCTCCGGTTCCTGCGCGAAAACGGACACGGCGCAGATTGTACACAATATCAAGGTACATAACAACTTCCTAATCACAAAAGACACCTACCCCAAAAACAAAGGAACTAACCCTATCACAAACCCAAGCAACGCGCCGAACCACGTAATCGCCGACAACTCCCTTTTTGTCACCGACAATATGATTTCTTCCGATTTTTCAAGCGACATATCATTAATCTGACTCTTAGTAATCTCCGCCACATTGATTGTTTGCGCGATTTCCACCCCTCCGCGTTCCAGAAACTCATTGAGCTTTGAAATCAAAAATTCGCGGTTTTCCTCGGAATATTCAATCAGCGACGTTTTAAGATTTTCGTAAATCTTGTCCTTATTTACAAACGCCCCCGCCAATTTCCCGATATGCTTATCAATAAGAACAGACAGCGCGTTTTTAATTTTTCCTTCAACAAGCCGCGTTTCGTCCGTGTGTTCCGCAAAATATTCAAGAAGCCTGTCCGCCAAAATTCGGGCGTTTTTGCCGTCCGCCGAGATTGCCTTCGCCAATGTTTCAGGCGAGAGAAGGCGCGTGGCGACGACGTCGGCGACTTTATCCGCGAGCCTGTGCCGTTCTTTCGGGATAATCCCCGGCGTGAACGGCAGTCTCACCCCGCAAACCCGAATTTCCTTATGGGGGCGAAACAGCATCTTAATCGCCAGCCAATTTGTAAAATATCCGATAACCGCGCCGAAAACGGGCGTCAGCAAAATCAAGTCCATTATATCGCCTACTTTGGATTC
This sequence comes from Clostridia bacterium, assembly GCA_025997155.1. Taxonomy (GTDB): domain Bacteria; phylum Bacillota; class Clostridia; order Lachnospirales; family WQUN01; genus BNUF01. The sequence continues at coordinate 8,194 of BNUF01000077.1, read as the reverse complement.
ACGTGAACCATACAATGTTTTACATTATTGAAATTTTTCTCCACAAGTTCGTGGATTTTCTCCGCGACGGCGTGGGATTCAAAAAGCGACTTGTTTCCGTCCGCCGAAATCTCGATATCCACATATATTTTGTTGGCGAAAACCCGAGTTTGCAAGAGGTCGACTCCAATCACGTTTTCCTGTTTTGAGACGAGCTCTAAGATTTCTTTCAGCGTCGCGTCGTCACAGGATTTATCCGTGAGTTTGTCGATTGAGTCGATAAAAATATCGTATGCCGCCTTGACGACAAAACAGCATATAACGATACTGGCAAGAGGGTCGAGCAGGTACATACCGTTTACCGCGCCCAAAACGCCGAGGAAACTCGCGACAGAGGAGAGCGCGTCCGAACGGTGATGCCACGCGTCCGCCTTTAGCGCGGAGGAGGAGAGTTTTTTCGCGGCGCGCAGCGTGTAGCGACACATACATTCTTTTCCGATTATGGAAATTATTGACACTCCAATGGCAAGCCAAACATTCTTAATAGGATTATTTTGGAAATCCTCGAAAAGTATAGACCTAGCTCCCGAATAACCTATCCCGATTCCCGTGACGCAGAGTACCACCGCCAAAACCACCGCCGCGATACACTCGAATCTCTCGTGTCCGTACTGATGTTCCTTGTCCGCCGATTTCGCCGCCATTTTTATACCTATAATTACGATAATCGTGCTGAAAACGTCTGAAGCTGAATGTACCGCGTCGGAAATAACGGCGGAGGAATGGGATATAACCCCGACAATGAGCTTGGCGACCGTAAGGAGTATATTGCCGCCAATCGTCACGAGGGACACTCTTACCGCCAAATTTCCGTCTTTTTTAAAATTAATCTTTATATTATTCGACAAGATAAACCACTCCGAAATTAACTATAACCGCAGGTTAGGGACGGCGTTAAGCGACATATCACTATATTTATTAGCGCGAAAATCAAAATATGCCCTTGCCGCAATCATCACGGCGTTATCGGTGCAAAGCCGCAAAGACGGGAGGTAGAGCTCAAACCCGTTATCTTCGCACAAAAAAGCTAGCTCCGCCCGAAGCAAAGAATTTGCGCTAGCTCCGCCCGCCGCCGCGATTTTCTTAATCCCGTATTTTTTGGCGGCGGAAATCGTCTTTTTGCAAAGAACGTCCGACACCGCCTCCTGAAAGGACGCGCAGACGTCAGGCACGTTTACGCAACCCCCCCGTGCCTTTTGTTTATTGACATAGTTAAGCACGGCGGATTTAAGCCCGCTGAAACTGAAATTAAAATTGTCATCGCCCATAAAGGCGCGGGGGAACGCAATCGACGCCGTACCCGTCTGCGCCAATTTATCCACAATCGGCCCGCCGGGGTACGAAAGCCCCAGCGTCCGCGCCACTTTATCATACGCCTCCCCCGCCGCGTCGTCCACCGTCTGCCCGATAATTTCATACTCCGTGTAGGATTTCACAATAGCCAAAGTGGTATGCCCGCCCGACGCGACAAGACACAAAAACGGCGGCTCAAGCTCTTCGTGGCATACATAATTAGAACATATATGCCCCTGAATATGGTTCACGGCGATAAGCGGACGCTCCAACGCGAGCGACAGCCCCTTCGCGTAGCAAACGCCCACAAGCAGCGCGCCCACAAGCCCCGCGCCGTATGTCACCCCGATTGCGTCCAAATCGGAAAACCCGACCCCCGCCAGAGCCAGAGCTTCGTCAACGCACGGGCTTATTTTGTCAAGGTGGTTGCGCGACGCGATTTCAGGCACGACCCCGCCGTATTCCTTGTGTATATCAATTTGCGAATATATCACGTCCGAAAGGACGACGCGTCCGTCCCGCAAGACTGCCGCCGCCGTTTCGTCACAAGAGGTTTCGATACCGAGGATTATCATTTCGCACTCTCCCATGACAAAATCTTCCATTTTCCGTCCTCAAGTATCAGCTCGTACTGTATATTGTTAAATACAGTTTTTCCAAGCCCTTCTATATCAATCAAAGTGTACTCCTTGACATAGACCGTGCATATGTTCCCGCCGTCGGTATATTTCGCCGTGCCGATTTCATATTTTTCAAGATACTGCCCATAGCTCCCCTTGATTTTTTCGGCAATCTGCGGAAGTGCCTTTTCATACGGCATTTTCTCCCGCAGGTTTTCGCAAAAAAGCTTATCTTCCACATAATATATCACCGCGATTTCAATGTCTGTCGCCTTGCCGCAGTAAAGCGCAAGGCGTATTTCGCTGTTGAGCTCCACAAGCTCAAGCGCGGTTTGCGGGTAATTTTTTTCAAGGTCAAGGTTCGCTATTTCGTCATACATTTGCGTAACGCTTTCACTTCGTTCAGGGGCGGAATCTTTGCCAATCAGAGCTAGTTTATCGTTACGCATAACAAAAAACACCAAAAGAACAACAATAGCAAGAACAACTCCGGTATATCTATTTCCGTTACGCATAAAAAATTCCTATCTTTCGGTATATAGTTTCTTATAAACCACGGCGTTAAGGGCGGTTTGCGTGAACACCCCCGCGCAAACCACGGGTTCAATAAAACACGCGTAAACCGTGCCGAATATCGGGATAAAATTAAACATTTCTACAATTATACCACCAAACAATAATTTTGCAACCTTTGAGCTCTCAAAAATTTTCATTCGGCTGCTGATATAAAGCGCTAGGGACGTTTCCCCGAAAATAGCCGCAAAAAAACACAAAGCCGCCGCGGCAAAAGTCAAAGGATACGTCACCGCCGCAAGCAAAAACGCCGTCCCAAGCAAGAACAAACAAAAATAAACCGTAAGCCCGAGTCCCAGCATCTTCTTTTTCTCAAAAAAACACGCCAGATATCCCTGCTCAAAAAAAGCCGCGCGCCACGCCAAAACGACAGGGAGCGAAATCAACCGAAAAACGGATATACAAATTTTAAGCTTTGTATACCCGTTCTGCGCGTCGCCGTTTATAAAATCAAGCCCTGCCTGTATCACGGCGTTTTTTATACAAAAAGCACTGTACGCTTATCACGATAAACACGATTACAGACGCTAAAACCTGATATTCGTTTACAAATTGCATCGAAGTATCCAGAAACAAATAGAATCCGTCCGCGATATTTTTCGCCAAATTCGCGGAATATTCTGAAACGGCGGGCAAAGTCGCGGCAAAAGCGGCTGTGGCGGCGTTTTCGGACAATTTCGCGGTGATTTGTTCGCGGTAGAGGACGGCGATATACGAAATCCCCAAAAGCACCGACATAATCCCGCAGGCAACGAAAGACAGGGTGTCCTTGTCGGGAATATTGCGGCTGAAACCGTTTTCCTCAAGGGTATGCACCTTGGCCATAACAAGTATCTCAAAGTCACGCGGTATTTCAAACTCTTCAGGCGCGTCCTCCGCCAGCTCCCCGTTTATCTGAACGTATATATCAAAATCGTTCTTGCAACGCTCACAACCCGACAAATGTTTCCGCAGTTCCTTTTCCTCGTCGTCCAAAAGGCTTTTGTCCATATAGAGCATCATAAGACGCTCGGCGCGTTCGCAGCTCTTACCCATACAAATCACCTTCTCTGCCCTCAATTTGCTCCTTAAGCATACGCCTTGCGCGGAAAATTCGGTTCTTCACCTTTGAAAGAGGTTCGCCAATCGTCTCGGAAATCTCCTGATACGACAGCCCCTCCTGATGATAAAGCAAAACGGGAATCTTATACATATCAGGAAGCCCCGCAAGCAGGGCGTTTATAGCTCCTCGGCGTTCCTTCTCGATAAACGCACACTCGGGCGATTTCTCGCTATCCTCCGCCAACTCATAACTCACGTCGTCAATCGGCGTGGTGTCGTATTTTTTCTTGCGCTTATAGTCAATCACGTGGTTTGTCGCAATCCGCATTATCCACGTGCTGAATTTATAATCGGGATAATACCTGTGCAAATTTTTATAGACTTTAATAAAAACGTCCTGCGCTAGGTCGTTTACTTCCTCGCGGTCGTTATGCAATTTAAGTATCACAGAGTACACGAGATTTTTGTACCTCCGCACAAGTTCCTCGAAATAGTCGGGGTTCTGGTTAAGCACAAGATTTATAACCTCAAAATCCTCTATTTCGGAAATCTCCCGCATACCTCACCCCTCCTATCTTCTTATACTTAATTAAACGAAAGTAAACGCGAAAAGTTTACTCGTCTTCCGAAAATTTAAGCGTCGCCGTTTTTCTGTCAAAGCCCGTATGCGTGTTTGGAAAAATATCCCTTGCGACGCCGAGAAACTCTTTCGGATTTGTCACAGACGGGCTGTAATGCGTGAGCCACATTTCCGAAACGTTTGCGCGTTTGGCTATATTCGCCGCCTCTTTGTAGGTCATATGCCTGTGTTCGGCGGCTTTTGCCGAAAGCGCGGGGTCGCCGTACAACCCCTCGCACACAAACAAATCCGAATTTTGGGCGAAATCGGAGATTGACGGGATAGGGCGGCTGTCCGTGCAATACGTCACCTTAAGCCCTGCGCGGGACGCGCCAAGCACCATATCGGGAGTATACTCAAGGCCTTCATACGAGACATTTTCTCCGCGCTGCAAGATTCCCCAGAATCTCACGGGAAGTCCCAGCGATTTCGCCGCGTCCGCGTTAAACTTTCCGATTCGCGCAAGGCTGACGGAATAAGCGAAGCAAGGCACTCCGTGGGAAACGGGCAACGCCCCGATACTGAAACCGCCCTGATTAATATGGTAAGTCTTTTTCTCATAGGGCAATTCGACAAAATTTATCTCAAAAGGCAGGTCTTTGGCAATCACCAAAAGCGACTTAACGATATATTCCGTCCCGACAGGTCCGATAATCGTAAGCGGGTCGCCCTTGTCAGAATTTGCCATACTAAGCAAAAACCCGGGAATCCCCGCCGCGTGGTCCGCGTGAAAATGCGTCAGGCAAATCACGTCGACGGTCTTGAACCCCCACCCGAGCATTTTTTGCGTCACCTGCGTACCTTCCCCGCAGTCAATCAGCAAAATCCGCCCGTTTTGACGCACGGCAAAAGCCGTCAAAAAACGATTCGGCAGGGGCATCATTCCCCCTGTTCCTAAAAGCGCCACGTCAAGCATATTATCAATCCTTATAATATTCAAGAATCGCGTTCGTTATAGCGTCGGCGAGTTTGTTCTGCTCCTCTTCCGACGCGAGCCACGAAAAGTCGTTTATATTGCACATAAAACTCGTTTCGACAAGTACGGAAGGAGTCCACACAGGACGCACGACGAAGAGGTTCGCCTGCGAGGGCTTTGCCTCGCGGGAGGACAGCGGGTTCACCCGCGCCAAATCCCGCATAAAACGGTTCGCGAGGGGCTGGGACAAGGAGTTCATATACCATATAGTCAATCCGTGCGTGTTAGTCGTGTCCACAGTCGGTTCCATACTGTTCGCGTGGATTGAAATGAACATATCGGGTTTCGCGGCAAGGCTCATATCCGTTCGCGCCTGAAGTGAATGGAACACGTCCGTTTCACGCGTGAGGGTGACGGATGCTCCCAGAGAACGCAATTTTTCCGCCAGTTTTATACCGTTTGTAAGGTTGAAATCCTTCTCCGCGAGTTTCGTCCCCATAGGACCTAGAGCTCCCGTGTCGTCGTCGCCGTGTCCCGGGTCGACAACGAACGAAAAGCTCTTGAGCGGGGCGTCGCCGCCAGATATGTGGCGGTGCTTTTTGAGTATAACGTTTATCTTACCGCCCGAATACTCCGTGTAGAATCCGTCCAAAATCACGCCGTCCTTGAGAGTATAGACCCCGCCGCTGTATCCCTTAAAAATCGAGTGTTCAAGGTCGATATCAGACGTGGGCTGTTTTTCGAGCATACCGATAGATATAGTTAAAGACTTGCCGTCATATTTGATATTTGTCGCGGCGTTTTCATCGCTTGCGAAACTAAGGATATCATTGGTTTCGCCGACAGTATACGTACCCGTGCCAACCTCCGCGTAGGTCAGGCTCTTTTGCGTAACCCAGTCGATATTTTTTTTCTCGACCCAAAGTCCCGAGCGAAGTTTCACCCAGTTTTCGGTGGACGCGTCGATAATGTCAATCTGCCCCTTGGAAAGTTCCCAGTTCGAGCCGCCGTTTGTGGTGTAGGACGGATACGCCCACGCGTTGTCCGCCTTTATAATCGCGTAATTCGGCGCGTTGTCGTATACCGTGATTTTGGGGGCTGAGGAACTTCCGCCGCCTCCCCCGCCCGTTGCGGGTTTCGAGGTGATTGTGCGTGTCACAGTCTGCGCGCCTTGCGTCACCTTAAAGGTGTTCGTGCCTGCCGAAATCCCCGCGAACGCGCTGAAAAAGCCCTCGGGCGTTCGGTTGGTGACTTCGTTTCCGTTTATATAAAGCGGCAAGTCGGGGTTCGCCGTCCCGACAATCATATAGCCCTTGCCGCCCGTTACCGTGACGTTCCCCGAGGGAATCCCGACAAAAAGGTCTGTCATCTTGAGATTAGACACAATCGGAGCTGTCGGTACAGGTTCTGGCACAGGTTCGGGTGTCGGTTCAGGCGGCGCGGTAGGAGACATAGAACTTACAAGAGGTCTTGACAGATAATAGTCTCTAATTTCCGTACCGACAGAACCGTCAAGATGTTTCGCCCGAAAGAATATGTCGCCCTTAACGTTGTAGTTTTCGTTAAGTTTCAGCTGCCTAAGCATTTCGCCGCTCCAGCCCGAATCGTCCGCCTGCTTATAGGCGGCGTGTCCTACATATAAATCGACGTTCGTGTCCTTGCAAACATTATCCCACCACGCAAGTACTTTTTGGTAATCCGCGATATTATACCCGATTTGCCAGTAAATCTGCGGGCAAATGTAGTCGAGCCACCCCTCTTTCACCCAACGGCGCGTATCCGCGTAGATGGATTTGTAGGATTCGTAACCTTTAGTATCACTGCCGAGAGGGTCAGACCCCGCGTTTTGCCAAATTGCCACAGGCGCAACCCCGAATCTCGCGGAGGGTTTTGTCTCCCGCACGGCTTTTTGTACGCCTTTTATAACGTCGTTGACGTTTTCGCGCCGCCAGTCCTCAAGGGATAACCCCGTCGCCCTGCCGTATTTATCATATGTCGCCGCGTCCGCGAAATCGGGGGCGGGATAAAAATAGTCGTCCAAATGGATTCCGTCCACGTCATAATTTTTCAGGATTTCCGTAACGCCGTCAATTACCAGCTGTTTACTTTTCGGCTCGCCCGGGTCATAGTACAACGCGCCGTTGTACAATTTGACAATATCGGGGTTCTGCCTTGCGGGATTATCCGCCGAAAGGCCGTTCACGTCCGTGATTTTGTCGGCGGTGTGCGACACGCGGTACGGGTTCACCCACGCGTGAACTTCAATTCCCCGCGAATGTGCCTGCTGTATCATATACGCGAGGGGGTCGAAGCCCCCGCTTGGCGGGGCGCCCTGCTCCCCCGTCAAATAACGCGACCACGGGAATATATCCGATTTGTACAACGCGTCCCCGCTGGGGCGTACCTGAAAAACAAGCGCGTTAAGCCCTAATTCACTCGATTTGTACACTATGTCGTCAATTTCCTGTTTTTGCGCGTCGGCGGAAAGCCCCGCTTTGCTGGGATAATCAAGATTCAGGACCGTACTCACCCAGACAGCGCGAAAATTATCAGATACCGCTGGCTGCTCCGCAAGTTTCGGCGCGGGTACGGCGACAGGTACGGCGGCGGACTCCTCTTGCCGCTCCTCTTCCGCCGCCAATACGCTCCCCTTGTTCGCGTTCTGCGCCGACGAAACGTACACAAACGCTAACACCAGCATCACCGCTATACATACCGCGTTCTTTACTCTCTTTGTCGTCAATGTGTTTCCCCCTATTCCGTTTGTTCAGATGTTTTCGGATTCGCCTTGATGTTTCCGTATTTATCCCTTGCGCCTGAACGCGGGAACAATTTCGCTATTATCTGTTTCGTTTTTGTCGGCTGTTGAAGTTTCGGAGTTTGTGCGGGATTTTGCTCGGGATTTTGCTCGTTCGGTTCGTTCAGTTCGCTCGGTTTAGGATCTGTCGGCGGTTGTTCGTCAGGTTTATTCTTTGTCGGTTCGCTCGGTTCTTGCGGCGGTTGCTCGGATTTTTTCGCTTGCGTGGATTGCTTTTGTTCGTTCGGTTCGCTCGGTTGCGGCTCTGTCGGTTTGGATTCGCTCGGTTGCGGTTC
>BNUF01000076.1 GCA_025997155.1 Clostridia bacterium | reverse complement strand
ACGTCGCAAGGTATGATTCTCGGCGAGAATAACGAAAAAATGTCGAAATCGCGCGGGAACGTCGTGAATCCAGACGACATTATAAACGAATTCGGCGCGGATACTCTTCGTACCTATGAAATGTTTATCGGAGCGTTCGATTTGTCGGCGGCTTGGTCGGCAGAGGGCGTGAAGGGTTGCCGCCGATTCCTTGAACGCGTCTGGCGGCTTACGGATATTTTGACGGACGGCGGATATTCCCCCGATTTAACCGTGAAAATCCACCAGACTATCAAAAAAGTTACGTCCGATTACGATAACCTCAAATATAACACGGCGCTTGCCGCGCTTATGTCGCTGGTGAACGAGTTCTACAAGGCGAACCGCGTGACGCGCGCGGAGTTCGCGTCGCTTTTGATACTCCTCTACCCCGTCGCTCCGCATATTTCGGAGGAATTATTTGAAGGGCTTGGAAAAGGACGCGTGTACCAGCAAGAATGGGTATCCTACGACGAAAACCTGACAAAAACCGACACCGTAAACATTGCGGTTCAGATAAACGGCAAAGTTCGCGCGCAAGTCGAAATCCCCCTTGACTCGGACGAAAGCTCCGCCGAGGCAAAGGTTTTCGCCGTCCCCGCCATAGTTTCCGCAACAGACGGCAAGAATATCGTCAAAAAGATTTATGTGAAAAACCGCGTATACAACATAGTCGTAAAATAGAATGTCTAACCCCCCCTAAAATTGGGGGGTTTTTACACCTTGTGAATACCGCGTTTCTTTGATATAATAAAGCGAGGTGATTGCTATGCCGACTTTAGTAGAACAAAAGCAAAGGGAAGATGAGATTATGACCGATTTGCAATTTAAAGCTATGGTAGTTATGATGAGGAATATAGTCCGTAACAGTAAAAGTTTGGAAGAAGCCGACCGTAAAATCGCTATGGTTGGAGAAGGCGTGTTTTTCGCGGACGACGACAAGGAAAACAAAAACGACAAATAGATAGGAGGCGACCAAAAAAGGGGGGATACAAATGGAGGGCATGGATTCCAGCACGAGCATGAGCAATTTCGACAGCAGCGGGCAGAACAAAATTTCCATAATACTCGCCGTTTTCGGCGTAATCGTGCTAAATCTAATCGAATTCCCGAACTACATTGAGAAGGGAATGTACATAGCTGTCGCGTTGCTGATTGTCGTTTTTGTGATACTTATTTTCTGTGTCCCGATTATGACAAATTTTATAGACACAAAGTCCAATTTCCGAACCGCCAAAGAGCATCAAACAAAAACGGCGAATATGCTCTCCGTTTTCAGCGTCTTTATGTTCCTCTTTATGCGTCTTCCTGAACTGCTTAACCTCGGCGACTACACGCGGGCGATTGTTCCGTTTGTTTCGAGCATCATTTTGGTGCTTGTGATACTCGGAGTAATAAACGAGACGCACAACCAGAATTTACTGGGGTTTCTAATCCCTTTCCTGATATTTCTGGCGTATATCGGAGAAACACTTGCTGTCGGCGGCTCGGACTATTTTTTCGTCATATATATCTGCATTTGTTCTCTGAGTGCGTTGTACTTCAACCACAAATGTTTCTGGCTGTTTGTGCTTGTTTCGTCCTCCGTCACACTTCCTATGATTGTACTCGGAGCTCCCCTTGTCGAGTCGCAGGAATCGACTATGGCGAATACCCTGATTCGTTGGTTTGTGTCCCTTTACACCGCGCTTTTTTGGGTAACTCTTTCAAATTACGCGACAAGCAAGAGTATGCGGGCGAATCAGGCTCTTGATTCCTTTGACACGCTTTTGGAGACGACTCCGAATTATATGGTGCTTGTCGACGAAAAAAACTGCGTAAGTTACATTAGCCGCCCTATGCTCGAATTTTCAAACCACCCCGAGCAATTTATGGTTATCGGGCGTCCGATTCTGGATATTTTCGGGGATATGCCGCTGAAACTTATGTTTGCGGATATTTTGAACAGCCGCGGGTTTTTTGAGGTAACGAAGGAAATCGAAATCAACGGAACTAAAAAGTATTTCAAGATTATATCCAATAAGTTATCGGGAGCGACAGAGGGGCGTTTTATCGACATTTCCGACATTTCGCCGATTGTCGAGGCGAAACTCGCCGCCGAACGCGCCGACAACGCAAAAAGTTCTTTTTTAGCGAACACAAGCCACGAAATCCGAACGCCTATGAACGCGATTATAGGAATGACGGAACTCATACTGCGCCGCGACCTGCCGCGTGACATACGCGAAAACCTTATTTCGATTAAACTCGCGGGAAACAGCCTTTTGTCCATTATAAACGACATTCTTGACTTCTCAAAAATCGAAACGGGAAAATTTGAAATCCTTCGCTCAAATTACCAGTTATCGGCATTGATGACCGACTTGATTACGATTATTCGTATGCGCATTGAAGAAAAGCCCATTTGTTTCACGGTGAACACGGATTCCGCTATTCCGAACAGCCTAATCGGCGACGCGACGCGTATACGGCAAGTCGTGCTTAACCTGCTTACAAACGCCGTGAAATATACGAGAGAGGGTACTGTGTCGCTTAACGTATCCTACAAGTATATCAACGACGATACTATTATGCTGTTTTTCGAGGTGACGGACACGGGAATCGGCGTTCGCCACGAGGACATACCAAGACTTTTCGAGCGGTTCGACCAGCTTGATACCCGCAAGAACAGCGGAATCGAGGGCACGGGGCTGGGGCTTCCGATTTCAAAGCAGCTTTGCGTGATGATGGACGGCGACATATCCGTGCGCAGCGACTACGGACACGGGAGCATTTTCACCGCTATGATTCCCTGCGCCATAAACAAAAACGAACCTCTTGGGGTCGTCTTTGACAAATCGAAAACCGCGCTTGTGTACCACAGCCAAAAACCATACGAAAAATCCATTATAAAAAGTATACAAAGCCTAGAGATAACGTTAAAACGCGCAAAGAGTGAAAAAGACCTTATCGACAATATGAAGGACTATGAGTATATATTTATCGAGCCGTATGTTCACGAAAAATATATACACCGATTTTTGCAAAGCGGAAAGAACATAGTCCTGATTACGGAGTACGGGCAGGAAACGGTTGACGATAACGTAATCCTCCTTATGATGCCCGCGTTCTCCCCCGCAATCGCGAATATTTTCAACGGAATCGAGACAAAGGTTGAGGTTTACGACAACGAGAAAATTTCCGCGTTTACAGCACACGACGCAAAGGTGCTTGTCGTCGACGATATTCTGGTAAATCTCAAGGTCGCCGAGGGGCTTATCGGGATATACGAGCCGCAAATCGACCTGTCCACAAACGGCGTTCAGGCGCTCGAACTCGCGAACGCAAAGGATTACGACTTGATTTTTATGGACCATATGATGCCCGGTATGGACGGCGTTGAGACGATGAAACGTATACGCGGACTCGGCGGACACAACAAAGACGTTCCGATTATCGCTCTCACGGCGGACGCCGTTTCGGGTATGCGCGAGGTGTTCCTCCAGAGCGGGTTCACGGACTACTTAAGCAAACCCATTGAAATCCCCAAACTATCGGAGATTATGTCCAAATATATACCAGCAGAAAAACGCACCGTGTCTGGAGGGAAACTATGGTAGACCCGTTTTCTATGCAGCACCTTTTTATAGTCAACCCGCACTCGTTTCGCTCCGCCGAGGATATGGACACCGCCGTCGCCAATATAAGACAATACTTCACGTCTATATCTTGCAAGGGATATTTCGTCCATATTTCAAGATACCCGCGAGACGCAATCGGAGTCGTGCGGCATTTTGCCGAAGATTTGGATAAGGAAATGAAACTTAGAATTTACCCCGTCGGCGGCGACGGCACGATTTTCGATTGCCTGAACGCGGCGATGGGCTTGAAAAATGTCGAAATCGCCCCCGTTCCCTATGGGCATATTAACGATTTCGCGCTGTCCTTTGGGGAATCCGCCCCCGAAAGTATGAGAGATATTGAGGCGCAGGCGACAGGCGAACCGCTGCTTGTTGACGTGATAAAATGCAACAATTACTACGCATTCGAATTTTGCAGTTTCGGAATGGAATCCGTCGCGTGCGATATAATGTTTAAAGGGCGGCAAATGAGCGATTATATCCGAAACGCGTTCCCGTGGTACAATAATTATTTGAGCTATATTGCGGGAATAGGAGCGTGGGTCGGCAAAAACCACGAGGAGATGACCCAATGTTACAACTTGCTTATCGACGATGACGAGCTGCTAATCGGCAATTTCCCGTCCATCAACATTTCAAACACGAGGTTTTACGGCGACGGAAAAATAATCACTCCGCACGCGGTATCGAACGACGGATACCTTGACATGGTGTACCTAAAACACTATATCGGCATAGGCGTTGTGCTTAGCAAAATCGGTACGTATTTTCGCGGGAAATACGCCGAAATGCCCGATTTGTACGATTCGCGGCGTTTTCGCAAGGTTTTCGTCACGTCTGACAAACCTATGCATATGGCGCTTGACGGCGAGGTGTTTTTTGCCGAAAAGGCGCACGTCGAGGTTATCCCAAACGGAATGAACGTCGTCGCCAGCAGAAATTAGAGATAATCTTGATTTTCCGCCTCTTAGCTGTTAAAATTAGAATATAGAAAATTAAAGGAGAGATAACACACAATGGCTGAAAAAATCGTTTTGGCATATTCCGGAGGACTCGACACGACCGTTATAATCCCGTGGCTTAAAGAAACATACGAGGGCTGCGAGATTATCTCGGTTTGTATCGACGTGGGGCAGGGCAAGGAAACGGACGGGCTTGTCGAAAAAGCTATCAAAAGCGGCTCGGCGGAATGTCAGGTTTTGGACGTTCGCAAAGAGTTTATCACGGATTATATTTATCCGATGGTTAAGGCGCACGCGGTTTACGAGAGTAAATACCTCCTCGGAACGTCGATTGCGCGTCCGCTTATCGGCAAAATTTTGGCGGAAATCGCGCTTGAAAAAGGCGCGACCGCAATTTGCCACGGAGCTACAGGCAAAGGCAACGACCAGATTCGTTTTGAACTCGCGATAAAGGCATACGCGCCGAATCTCAAGATAATCGCTCCGTGGAGAATCTGGGACATCACCTCGCGGGAACAGGAGCTTGAATACCTAAAAGAACGCGGGATTGAAGCTCCTATGACAAAAGAGGAGAGTTACAGCCGCGACCGCAACCTTTGGCACTTGAGCCACGAGGGATTGGAACTTGAAGACCCCGCGAACGAGCCGAATTTCGATAAACTTCTTCAACTCGGCGTTTCGCCTGAAAAAGCTCCCGATAAACCCGCCTATGTAGAGTTGACTTTTGAAAAAGGTATCCCGACGAAACTTGACGGCAAAGACATAGGACCTGTCGAACTCCTCGACTACCTAAACAAAATCGGCGGCGAAAACGGCATAGGCATAGCCGACCTTGTGGAAAACCGCGTCGTCGGAATGAAATCACGCGGAGTATACGAAACGCCGGGCGGCACGATTTTGTATTTTGCCCACCGCGACCTTGAGTATCTTTGCTTGGACAAACAAACAACCGCCTTCAAGGAAATCATCGGGACAAAGTTCGCCGAACTGACCTACTCGGGCGAATGGTTTACTCCTCTGCGCGAGGCGTTGTCGGCGTTTGTTGACAAAACGCAGGAGACTGTGACGGGTACTGTACGGCTTAAACTGTACAAAGGGAATATTATTTCCGCTGGAGCGACTTCACCATACTCGTTGTACAACGAAAACCTAGCTAGTTTTACGACAGGCGAACTCTATGACCATTTTGACGCGCAGGGGTTCATCACCCTCTTCGGATTGCCTATCAAAGTCCGCGCCTTAATGAAACAAGACAAATAAAATAATAACCACAACCCCTTGATTCGCATAAGTAGTAGTAAGCAAAAAAATCAAGGGGTTTATTTTTATGAAATCAGTAAAATACCTGACCGAGTTGCTTGAACTCCCCGCCGAAATAACCCTCAATTTGCCGCTCGTCACCATAATCGGAAACACCGACTTGCAAATTGAGAATTACAAGGGGATTATCGAATACGCAAGCGACACAATCCGTATCGCGACGACTGGCGGTGTTTTGCGGATAATCGGGGAAAAACTTCTTTTACGCGAACTTACGGCGCAGACTATTCGTATCGGCGGAAACATATCCGGCTTTGAATATGTCTAAAGGCTCAGCGCGTACTTTATAAATTCGCCCGCGACGGGCAAAGTCTTGGAACTCCCGCCCGCGTTTTCAAGGAGCACCACGACGGCGACTTTCGGCGCGTCAAGGGTTTCCCCCGCGAAACACACGAACCAGCCGTGGTCTTTGCCCGTGTTTTCCGCCGTGCCTGTCTTTCCCGCAACCTCAAATTTGTACTTGTCAAGTTCGGTCGCCGTACCGTCTGTGACTACGCCGCGCATAAGTTCCCGCAAATAGCGGCTTTCTTCCTCTGAAATAAGTTGCCCGTAGGGTTCAGGCAAAACCTTGCGTAACTGTTTGCCTGTCGGCGACTCTATGCTGTCCGCGATATACGGTTTCATCAAAAGCCCGTCGTTCGCGGCAGCCGCCGTAAGCAAAAGCATATGCATAGGGGTGACAAGGGTTTTGCCCTGCCCGATTGAGGTTTGCGCGATTTCGTTCGCGTCCGATTTATCGTTTAGCACAAACGAACTTCGCACATAGTTAAGGTTTAGCGGGTACAATTTGTTAAACAAAAGACTGTCGGCGGTTTCCGCGAGTTTACGCCCCCCGATATTTTCCCCGACGGTGGCGAAATAGGTATTGCACGATTTCGCGAACGCCTTTTTGATATCGACTTCCCCGTGTTTATTGTTGTTGTAGCAATGAATTGTGTAATCCTCAAAAGTTTGGCTTCCGACGCATTTGTATGTAAAATTTTGGTAGTCTTTTATATTTCTGTATTCAGATAAAGCTGTCACAATCTTAAAAGTCGAGCCGGGCGGATAAAGCCCTTGCAAAGCTCTGTTTAACAGCGGGTTGTCCTCGTTGTCGTTACTTAAATCTTCCCAATCGAACGCGACTTTATTCGGGTCAAAGGCGGGGTTCGACACGCACGCCAAAATTTTCCCCGTCGAGGGTTCGATTGCGATAAACGCCCCGCGCCGCCCGTCCATAAGTTCAAACGCCTTTGTCTGCAACCTTGCGTCAAGGGTCAATTTGACGGTATTCCCCCGCAAGGGTTCGCCGTGAAGGACATTTTGCAGACGCGCCAAAAACTCGTTGTCCACCCGCGTGAGGTCAAGGCTGTACCCGCCCTCGACGCCCTGCTGGGTGTAGCCCGAAAACCCGACAATATGCGCGAATTTGCTTTTATACGGATAAACGCGGGTACTCACGCCGCCGTCTAATTCCGTCGTCGCCAAAACCTCGCCGTTAGCGTCCAGAATATCCCCGCGCAAAATATGCGCGTCAAAGGAGGAAAGCCGCCGATTATATGTATTATTCACGAGTGTAGAACTGTCAAAATACACAAATTTTACCAATCTTACGATAAGTAACGAAAATAATACGCATATGAAATAAAATATATATTTTGTTCTCACAGTTCCACCTCTTCCGATTCTTCCTCTGTTTTACTCGTGATACAAATTATCCCGATTATGATAAAACTTGCCACCAAAGACGACCCGCCGTAACTCAAAAACGGCAGGGTAACGCCCGTGAGAGGCAGGAGCGAACAGTTGCCGCCGATTATCAGAAACGCCTGAAACGCAAGCATCGCGCCGAATCCGATATTCGCTATATTGTCCTTTTGGGGAGCGAAAAATATTTTGTGTATCATTGCCAAATATACCAAAATTACGCCAATGCCGAATAACACCCCAAATTCCTCGCACATTGCGGAAAATACGAAATCGCTTTCCGCAATCGGGATAAGCTGCGGCAGTCCCCGCGTCAGCCCGCTTCCCATGCCCCCCCACGTGCCAATGGCAAAAAGCGACTGGGTTACTTGGTAGCCGCTGTCGCTTATGTCCGCCCACGGATTCAGCCAGCTATCCACCCGCGCCTGGACGTGGCCGAAAATTTTGTACGACGCGAACCCGCCGACACATAAAAGCAGGAGCGAAAACCCGACGACCCGCAAACTCCCTGTCGCCGCGTAAAACATTACGAGGAACGTCACAAAAAATACCAACGCGCCGCCCAAATCGCGTTCAAGCACCAAAATCAAGATAAACGCCGCCGAAACGATAAGCGGGAGAAGAGTATTTGTATTTTTCAGGACTTGGCGAAGGTTCATCTTTTTTATGTTCTTAAAGTGCTTGGACGATGCCGCCATATACAATACATACATAATTTTCGCGAACTCTGAGGGCTGTATTGACAAGGAGATACTATGAACGTTAAAAATAATCCAGTTAGTCGCCCCCGACACAGTGCGTCCGATTAACAAAGGCGACACTAGCAGAATCCCCGAAAGCACCGCGTACACCGCCGAAAATTTTAGGCGTACAATAAGCCACGGCACGACCAGCGAAACCGCGAACCCCGCGAACGCAAAGACAATCTGCCGAAGGGCGTAATTAGGCGAAAGACGAATCAGCACGATGAATCCGACGCTCGCCAAAAACGACACGCAATTTATCAGGCTGGGCTTTTTCGTCCCCGCGAATTTGTTGTATATGATGAGGAAGACAAGCGACGCGAGGGATACCCCGATAATTTTCAAGTCGAAACGGCTCTTATAGATTAAAATAAATATGCCTAAACAGTGCATATATAGCACTATAAGCCGCGAATTCAGCACCGCTGCACGCAGCGCGTCGGGATTGACGGTTCGTTCCTCCGCAAGCATACTCACGATTGTATTGTATAAAAACGCGGCAATTAGAAACAAAAATAAATATCGGCTTACGATTATCCCGAAATCAAACATAAATCACCTGCTTTAGCACTTCGTCTATAATTTTTGGGGATTCGTCGGTGAATTGGTAACGCAGTAAACGCGTGTATTTTGTCGGTTTTTGCCGTATTACGTCGGGCGGCATTATTTGTGCGACACAATTAGCGCAGTCGCAAATTATATCCAAATGTTTGCCTTTTCTGTCCTTGAGGTAGTATCCCTTATTTTTGTCACAATCAGCATAGTTTCCGACAGGGCATTGTGCCGTAATCATAAGCGGGATTTTCGCGTATACTATTTGTTCGCACATATGCGCAACCGGAGCAAAATTCTCTCTCGGTACTATTTCGACAGATACGGATACGGCGGTTAAATTTCGGATATTTTCCATAAAAAAACCCACGGCGCGGGAATTAAACGTATTCATTGTGTAGTCGATTGCAATTCTTTTTGTCGTATTCATAAGCTGGTATAATTGCCCTGTCGTCCGTGCAAGATACCCGTCCACCCTGTCGTCCGTTTCGATAATATCCGTAAGATACGGTAACGCCGCAAAGAGTAGTGTGCCGTGTGCGTTGCATATTTCGCGCAAATATTGGGTATTTTTGACAAATAAAGTATAGTCCGCATATATGATATACGGATTATACTTGATTGCAGTCTTAAATTGTTCCAAATTTGATACATAAACCGTTATTTTTTGTTCAAATTCGACAGAATCTGTACTTATGGTATCAATAGGCAGACTTCTTCGTCTTGAATTTTTCAGAAACTGTGCTTGAAATTCCGCCAAAACGTCTCTGCGTAACTTATTTATAACGGATACAGGCACAAAAATATCCTCGGAATCAAATTCGATATCGCCTATTACAAAATCTCCCATTTTTTGCAAATGCTCGCGGATAATCTCGTGGGTGACAGGAGCGGTTTTTGGAGCTTGCGCTATTTCCTCCGATTGCTTGCTTATAGTTATGTTATCGTTATATATAATAAGTTGCAAAGGTTCGCCCACTCTGGCGCGGATTTTCGCCGAAACCTCGGTCGGGTTGTACCCTATTTTCGCGTAGGATTTTTTCGCGTTATTATGTAACAAATTGTCATACGGGAGTACGTTACCTTGAGGATATTCCGTTTTATTTGACGCACTCATCATATTGCGGAAAGGTTTTTTTGCGGTGTAATATTCCGTGAAACTCCCGCCGCGGTTGTATATTCTGTACAGCGCGTCCTCGTCGTAGCTCTCGCCCTTAAGCGCCTTTGTGTAACTATCCGTCACTATCGCGACATACTCCGCGCTTTTCATTCGCCCTTCTATTTTAAGGGAATCCGCAGGCTGCAGTTTATCCAAAATGCTTATAGCACACATATCTTTTGTGCTTAACGTAAGCCCGCTGTGTATTGACTTCCCGCCTTTACAAAGTTCGTATTCCAATCGGCAAGGCTGCGCGCAAGTCCCGCGATTCCCGCTTTTTTTGCCGTCACCAAAAAAGGCACTCATAAGGCAACGCCCGCTGTAACAAACGCATATAGCTCCATGCACAAAACATTCTATCTCTATATGTAATTTTTCTCGTATTTCTTGCACTTGCGAAAAGCTTAGCTCCCGCGCAAGATTCACTCTCGCGAACCCAAATTTTTCCAAAAACAGCGCGTCATACGCGCTTGCCGTAAACATTTGCGTACTCGCGTGTAACTCTATGTCTGGGAAAGATTTTTTCAGTAGGTCAATCAACCCAAAATCACACACAATAAAAGCGTCCGCGCCGCCCTCATACGCAATTTTTACAAATTCTAAAAGTTGATGAAATTCAGTATCCTTATAGTTCACGTTTACCGCAACATATGTCTTTGTCTTCTTCAGTCGGCAAAAATCAAGAATTTCAAGCAAATCCTCGTCAGCTATATTTTCCGCCGATGCTCGCGCGCTGAAGTTTTTTCCGCCAAAATAGACAGCGGACGCGCCGTTTGCTACCGCCGCGTATAGTGCCTCTTTGCTTCCGGCGGGGGCAAGCAACTCCTTGCCCTTCATTTTAGCGGCCTCTCTGTTATAACCGTGTACTGCCCCTCCTCTGGGACAATCTCTGGGACAATCTCTGGGACAATCTCTGGGACAATCTCTGGAATTTCCTCAAATTGTTCCGTCTTGTTTTGAGAAAGTTTAATTTCCGCCGTCGCC
>BNUF01000075.1 GCA_025997155.1 Clostridia bacterium | reverse complement strand
GAAGAAAAAAAGACTGATGCTAAAGCGACAACTATCGGTGGGCGAAAAACACTTCCGCTTCTATTCGCGCTGATGTTTATCGTCACCGCCCTATCAATATCCTTGTTTGCTGTGTTGCACTCCAACATAAAGCAACAAGCAAAGCTGCAAGAAGAATTGGAGAGCATTGTTGCCTCCCAGCAGGAAGAACTTTTAACCCAAAGCGAGAATTTTACTGAACTGCAACGCGAACTCGAAAACAAACCGATAAACTCTGATAATTTGGCTGATATAGAGGAAATCCTCGGCAGACTTAACAGCCAACAGGCGATCATTGACGAGCAGGAAAACGCAATATCGGCGTTGCAATCGCTCTTATCGGGTGCGGCTGATGACGTAGACGATAAAGATGTTGTTGTCTTTATATCTTACACGGTTCAGCGCGGGGACACATTGACTGGCATCTGTGCAAAGCACAATATAAAATATTACGAAAACCTCAGCATTATTAAAGCTATAAACTGGCTTGAAGATGTAAATACGATACGAGTGGGACAGACAATGCTGTTGCCAACTCTGGTAGGTGGTGAATGATATGAAAAATCCCACAACCATATTCGATGGTTTTGCTTATGTTTCAGATAATGGAATTGTACCATTTCATTTTGAAAACGGTATTTTCGATTTCCTTGGCGGAAACATCATCAATCATAGGGCAAAGACGGGAGAAATTAGCTGGAGGGAATATTTTCTTTCACTTCCCGTTAAGTCTTGATAGCATAAACTTAATTTCCTTTGTTGACGGTGATAATATTCAACAACTTTCGTTTGGTAGTGTTAAGCAAGAGGTGGACTTCTATATCGACCAATATCAAGAGAACTCGACTTACAATCAGATGGGCTTCTGGACTACTTTGTTCCTTCTATAAAGGCGTTAGATGTGTGTTTTGCGGATTGTTTTATGTTTAAGAAAGTGCCGGAGATAATAAGCGGATTCGAGTTTACCTATAAGGAGCGAAACGTGACATTTTCGCTCCAAATATCTTCAATCCAGACTGCAAATGGTCTTCTCCCATATCGAACCGTAAAAACAGAATCGAAATTACTGCTCGATTTTGAAGAAACAGGCGATTTGGAATTTTTGCTCGCACTATATCATCTCGTGCATAACTTTTTCGCGTTCCTTTGCAATCGGCAGAATATTTCTTTGAGCTGCGTGAAACTCCAAGGGAGCTATCAGTACAAAGGATTTATCAAGGAAGAAGGTAAAAATGTAATTGGCGACAAAATCGCGCCTACCACACAAACACTTTTTGTCGTTGATAAGTACAAGGAGCAGTATGAGGATATTGCGAGGATTGCTAAGACGATTAGCTATATGTTGATGACAAGGTTTCGATTTTCAGTATTCACTCATCGCTTAACGCAAGAAATCTTTATGACCTGAACCAGTGTTTACATATCAAGGACGGCAGGATACAATGATGAACAAACTTGGCGCATAGCTGAAAAGTAGGTGCCTTTTCACAAATTTCAGTCGTGATGCACCGAAAGGAAAAAGGACTCCAGCAAGATATATATCCACAACGAAAGCACAGACTTTGAATATCCGTTAGCCGAGTAGGATTGAAAGCAATTCAAGAGCGAAATAGCAACAGGAAGTATCGATTTTTGCCAATGCTTCCTGTTGCTATTTCTAAGCGGGTTTCGATATTGCGGCGATTTCACAAAAAAATCTTTGAATTACCCTTGACATCTGTCTAATAAAGACGAGATTTTTTTTAGTTGATTTTGCTTAGAGAAAGGATTGCGTAGACTATCGGGGCGGATAGCAGGACGGAGTCGAAACGGTCGACAACGCCGCCGTGCCCCGGGAGAAGTTTCCCGTAATCTTTGATTCCTGTTTGGCGTTTTATTGAGGAGGCGGCAAGGTCGCCCAGTTGTGAGAGAGCCGAGCCGAAAACGCCCGTTATGGTGAAGAGCAGGCGCATATCGTGGGTTTTTCCAAGTTCAAGGAGTATGGAAGCGTAGAGGAAGGCAAGAACCGCCGCGCAGACCACGCCGCCGATTGCGCCCTCGATTGTCTTGTGAGGGCTGAGTTTCGGGGTCAGTTTGTGTTTGCCGAAGGTTTTACCGACAAAATACGCCCCCGTGTCGCTTATCCACGAGCATATGAAAATAAGCCACACGGAGAAGATGCCGAAAGGCATAGCTCTTGTTAAGTATATATAATACATAAGAAAAGGAACGTAGAAAAAGGTGAAGACAACGGCGGCACATTCCCCCACAGTCGTTTTGCCGTACCGCGCAACGAGGACGAGCAGCATTGACACAACGAAGAACATTATGACGAAATGCGATAAAAAGTACGCGTATATGACCGCGAAAACGGAGGCGACGACACGCGGAGTACGCGAACGCACCTGAAGCGCGTTGTTCATTTCGTCCATTCCGATAAACGCCAAAACCGCGAGCAACCCCGCGAGAGGGTAACCGCCCAGATACATAAAAATGAAAAATATAGGAAACGCGACGACCGCAGTGATGATTCTTTTAGTCATTTATTCTTTCCGACCCCCAAAACGCCGCTCTCTGCCCGCTTTATAAGATTCAATCGTATTTTTGAGTATATCTATATTATAATCCGGCCAAAGACATTCGTCAAAGAATAATTCCGAATACGCGGATTGCCAGAGGAGGAAATTGCTTACGCGCAAGTCGCCGCCGGTGCGAATCATCAAGTCGGGGGCGGGGATTTCGCCCGTGTCTAAGCGGCGGTTTATTATGTTTTCGGTTATGTCGTCAGGGGAGAGTACGCCGCTCGCCACCTCCTCGGCAATTTTGACGACGCATCGGCGGATTTCGTCGCGTCCGCCGTAGTTGAGGGCGAGCTGAACGCGCAAACCTGTGTGTTTTCGGGTGACTTCCTCAAGCTCGGCGAACTTTTTCTGCAATTTGCCGTCAAAAACCGACATATCCCCGATAAATTTCACTATAATGTTGTTGTCCGTGTCGTCGATATATTCCTGTATAAATCTGTGAAAAAGTTTGATAAGCCCGCCGACTTCCTCCTGCCCCCGTTTCCAGTTTTCGGTGGAGAAAGCGTAAGCGGTCACATATTGCAGCCCCTCTGAATATAGTTCCTTGTCCGCCGCGAGAAGAAGTTTTTTAAGCGTCTGCGCCCCCGCGAAATGTCCCGCGTAGGTCGGCACAAAGTGTTTTTTCGCCCAGCGTCCGTTGCCGTCAAGTATTATCGCGATGTGTGCGGGGGTGTTGTTCATAATATTACTCCTTTACTCTTCAGTTACAGATAGCGTTCGCTTGTTTCGTTAGAACGCGTCAAATAATGACAAATTAAATCATCAACGTACTTTGCGTAACAAACAATGCCGTCGCGGCTTTTAGAGAATTGTTTCATTAAAGTTGACGGGAGCGAACGCGCGTTCCCAAACGACTTCACTAACAAAATTCTCCTCACCAAAGTGTAATAAGATACATTAAATATTAACATATATTTTCCTAATTATCAATACTTTATTAAACATATAATGGTTGCCGAGATCAAGACGCGGGGTCATCACAAAGAACGTTCACATCTGAATTCAAAGCAAATCTTGTAAAGGGGTATAATTGAGATAACGGGGGCGGAATGGTAGGATATGGGGCGGGGCGTTTTAATTGCTGTTAAAAAATTGAGGGGGATTTTAATAGTTTTTTATAGGATTATGGAACTAAGCGAGGAAGAGCGTCATAACATTGCTCTCGTCATAACGGGCTATGTTATGGGCTTGAAATCAGTTGCCTAATGCCAATATCGGTTATGAGATGATAGTGGAAGTCACGCGCTTATGAGGCGCGTTGGCGGATACGAAATACTAAAAGAGGAGTAGATTTATGGAATAATATGTATAAAAACAACGTTGTTGACAAGGGAGATGAGCTATGAATTATAAAAATTAAACGGAGTTAAACCAGAATTAAAAAGGAGTTGAAAATTTTTGAGAAAGAAGAGTTTGGCGCGGTAAGTGTACAGTTGATTGATAGTGAACCGTGGTTTGTTGGGCTTGAAGTGGCGCAAACACTAGATTATTCAAATTATAGTAAAGCTATAAACGACCATATCGAAACTTGTGACGTAACGAAACGTTATGTATCAAGCGATGTCATCTCTCACGGCAAGCCGACAGGGAAATACAAAGAGGGCGAAATGACATTGATTAACGAATCGGGCGTAAACTCGCTGATTTTGTCTTCAAAGTTGCCGAAAGCAAAGGCTGTACGTCAAAGGTAAGCGTCAAACAGCTACGGACGTGGCAGATGTCGCGTTACAGAGGTAAAATAGCATCAGCCGCAGAAAGGGGCTGGTGAGTATCTATATAAGAACAAGGTGCGAGAAGCCGTCCGCCGAGGTTCATAAGCATAAAAACGCTTGAGCGTGCGAGGAAAGCGCTTAAAGTCAAGGCATGGCAAGGGGGCGGCAAGGGTTGGTTTATGCCTATACCCGGTATTGCGGAGAAAATCAAGGACAGGGATATGTGCCGCGCAAACGCTGAGCATAAGGCACGCCAGCCTCCGGCGACATTTGGGTGCGGCCAAATATCGGACGACCTGGCGGCGGTTGTCGTTGGTGGCAATAACGACGGAGAACGCCTTAAAATAGACATTCCCGTCCGAAAAAGTTTGGCTGGCGGGATTCGGGCGAAAGTCGGTGTACATGAGTTTGAAGCCGACGGAAATTTCATAGCTGACAAACTGGACGAATTGCTGCGCGGGCTGGGCGGTGAGCCGCCGTGATGAACTTTAAGGGCAAAGCCATTTCAAAACACCGCAAATTCGTATATGCGGCTATATCATAAACACGCCGAACGACACGTCGGAATATCAGCCGACGCGGGAGAAAGAGGCCGTAAGTGCCTTCCTTAAAGGGTTTGCGGGATACCTGCGCGTCGACGGCTAGGCGGGCTGCAAACACCTTGAAAAACTCGGCGTGACGCTCGTGGAGTGTTGGGCGTACGCGAGGCGCAAGTTTGACGAGGCCTTGAAAGCCCTGCCCAAAGAAGACCGCGTAAATGCCTTCGCCAACATCGGGTTTGTGTACTGCAACAAACTGTTAGAATTGGAGCGGCAATACGACGAAATGAACGTATGCAGTCAACCAATAACAATGGCTTATGAACTTCCCCTTGGAGGGACGGCTGGAACTTTAAAGTAATCGCACCCAGCATACGTCCTTTTTCAACTGGGTGCAAAAACTGGCTGTTCTCGTTCGCCGCAAGCGGCGCGGCGGCAAGTGCTGTTGCGTATTCGATAGTCGAAACCGCGATGCTAAACGGACTTGTGTCGTTTCTGTATATAAATTATCTGCTTCAAGCCCTCCCAAACTCTCCCAAGGAGCAATGGGCTGATTTTTTACCGTGCTGCCAAGAAGCGCAAGAGTTTTGTCGTATTCCTAATTCGCTCGGTTCAAGCATCTCTTAACCAATACGTCCATAGCTATTTGACGCTTACCTTTGGCACGTCAATTATCGACGGTGCGGTCTTTGGCTGGTATAGTTCCTTTTGCGTTTTCTTAAAATCAATCGCCATTTTCAGTTCCTCCCCGTACGTTCAGCAACCACGACAACGTCCTTAATTTCGTCTGCCGAACCTTGTAATCCGGCAACGCGCCCGCCACAATCGCCCAAAAGCGCGGAGAATGGTTGTTTTCTCGTAAGTGTGCCAACTCGTGGACGACGACATACTCCAAGCGCTCTCGCGGGCAGTATTCAAGCGCGGCGTTAAGCCGTATGCGACGGGTTTTCGCTGTGCAACTGCCCCAACGGGTAGACATCTTACGTATACCAACGAACGCGACCGAAACGCCGAGCCGCTGTTGTAAAACCGCATAAAGAATAAGAAAAATAATTTGAATAAAAAAATCTTACCGAACTGGTAAAAATGGTAATAATTTGGTAAAAATATTTAGCCATAAAAGTAAAAAATCTCCTGTGAATTGGAAAATATTCACAGGAGATTTTTGCTTTTATATCAAAATTCGGAAATAAACTAGAAATAAATCGGAAAATTATTAGTTAATATAATCTTAAGTTTAATAACTTTTAGTATAAAAATGCTTTTCATAAGACTGGTGAATTTATTAAACGATTTTTGAACAATAATTAAACGTTTATTAAATTTTGATTTAATTAGTTTTTTAAGAGAGTTAAATTTACTTTTTCTTACTTTTGGTTTTTGGTTCAGTTTTTGGCATTACTTTAAATAACGTTTCTATAATAAGTATGAGAAGTTCCTCTGTGAGTTCTTTCTTTAGCGGATAGGGAATTACCTCGTAAATCTTTGCGTCTTCAAGTTTGGATAGTTTGAGTTTTAGTAAGGCGTTATCGAATTTTACCTCGGCGGCAGCGTCATAGTTTTCGAGTATGTTTACGATGCGCGAGTAGTCCTCCGCGTTAGAGGTGTCGGGTTTAGGAAAATCCGCGCCTTCAACTACATAATTTTCGTTGTTTTCGTAATCCTCGTGAGACAATAGGTATTCGTCTATTGCGTCTTCGATTGCGTCGCATATCCGCCACAGGTATGCGTCGTCTGTTTCGTAGGGTTTTGGGTTGTAGTCGCTTAACGCGCATAAACCGCCGACGGCGGAATATTTTTTAATTAATCCGTTTACATATTCGTCAATTTCTTTTTCATAAGCTGTTTTAAGTTTTTCTAGGTTGTCGAACTCGTCCATGATTTGCCCCCCTTTTTGCTTATTTGTAATATTTTACTACATGTAGCTAAGTTTTTCAAGTATAATTGTAATTTAAAGTAGTCTTGTATCGAAGTAGGGAGGCCTATCGAGTTTCGCCACGTTTTCCAAAATACTTATACCCTCGTTGCTTGCGTAAAAGCATATAATCGCCGCCCGCGAAATATCCGCGTCGCCAAGGAGTTCCCCCGATATGCCGCCTACTACCGCCGCAACCGTTGAAAAATATCGGAAGTTTCGCCGCTAAATCGTGCATAAAATCACCCCCTTTATTGATTAAGTTGCGCCTCAAGTGCGGCAACCCGCGCGGTCAACGCCTGAACCGCGCCCCAAAGGGTCGGGATTGCCTCTGTCATGGTGATTTCCTTCACGTCCTCCAAGAGTAAAGTTCTGGGCGTTTCGCCGTCCTCTTCGTATAGTTGCTCGCCGTCAGAATCAAGCAGCGGGAAAATCTTGTCGCTCATAACAGCGTCAAGGCACATTGACAAACCGGCGGGCGATATCTCTTCTTTGAGCCTTGAATCGGACAACGCCGTTATTGCGGTCACCTGGCACGACAATTTCGTAATACTGGAGTTACCCAAGGTTATGCTGCCTTGACTTGCGGCGTTATACCCTATAACGATTGTGTTTGTCACGCCGTCCGAGGTTGCTCCGTGCGTCCTTGCCCCCAAGAAAACGGATTAGAGAGCGAATACAGCCCCACGGCGGAGTTTCTGTCCCCGCCGTTTAGTGTTTCTAAAGAGTGAGCCTATGCCGACGTTGAACCCAGAGTATGTCGATATTTTGAAAACCGAATCAGCACCCGCCCTAGCGCATATCGCGCCGTCCGCGTCCACATATATCGCTCTTGTCGCGTCGAGTTTTATCTCGGGCGAATTTACGGCAAACAACTCGACCCACGCCGTTAAGGAAGTTCCCGTTGAAATTTCGCATAAACGCCCTGGTTAAATCGGGGGAATACGCCAGCTGCACGTATTTGCTTGAATTTCCAAGTGCCAGAGTGACATATTTCACTTAACTTCCCGTGAAACCACGTACCTAATTCGCTATCGTCCGCAACCAGATAGGACGCGTTTTTAACGGTCTTATCGATGTCGGCGACGTTGTCAACGCTCCCGAGTCCTATGTCGGATTTTGTGAGAGTCACCTCGCCAGACTTGTCCGCAACGGAAGTCGCCGCGTTCACCTGTGCCTCCGCCTCTATGCCGTCAAGTTTCGTTTTAATGTCCGTTAAATCAATTTTCAGGCTCTTGCTTGTCGGGTCAATTTGCAGGCGGGTTTCGTTGCCGTCGATAACAACGCGGAACTCGCCGTCATTTTCCGCCAGACCGTCACCCGCCGTGTAGGTTTGGATTAAGCCCGATAAATCAACTTCCATATCTTCAATGCCGCTTTCGGTGTTCCACGAGAACGTCAAGATATTTGTAGTGTTATCAAATTCCGCGTTCTCAAGAAAACTCTCAAGCGGAAGATTTATAGTTGACAGTACCTCGCCGTTTTTGCCCCTAAGCGTCATAGTGCCAGTTTCGGTATCGTATTCAAGTGACAGACTGGATAGAAACCCGTTAGCGGAAGAGGATAATATTTTGTCGTTTCCGTCAATTAAGCCGCTGATATTTACGCCGAGCGGCGAACCCGCCGAGCCGTTGCCCGTAAGTGTATTGTCGTGCGTGACAGAACTTAAACCGCCGCCACCGTTCATAATATTTCGCAATACCGCGCCGAAATCGGGATAAACAACGCCCCCATATTTTATAGGCTCTCCGTCTGCGTTTATAGCCATAAAATTCAACTCCTAAACCCTACCCCGCAAAACGCGCTTTCATACGCGACGGCGACGCTGTACCAAGGGAAGGTGTCTTGAACTGATACTATGAGTCTGTACATTATGAAAATGTCGCTGTCGTTTGCCAACCTGAGGTTACCGTTATCGATTGAAGCTGTAAGGCGTTAATATATTCGTCAGCGGTCATTTTTATGTTCGTGTTGGCGGCGGGACTAATCCACTGTCCGAAGCGAGGCGCGGACTTTGCCACCGTTCCGCTTTGCCTTATGGCGTAAATCGTAATAGGGAGTATTGGATAATTCACGCCAGTTGAGCCACTGGCTGCACCAAGACATATAACAGGTACACCGCTTGCGCCCACCAAAGCGGAATTAATCCCCGATACGCTATAACCGCCGCTAATGGTTTGCCCGAGGGACCTTCCAAAATTTACTATGGGGTCTTCGGGAGACGACGTGACAATCCGCGAATAAGTACCCACAATATCGCCGTTTTCCATTTCAATTTGATTGTATTCTTGAAATATATAAGTCAAACCAAACAACTCATAGAAATCGCCCGATTGAAACGTTAAACCGTTTTGATATATTGCCGATGGCCTTGTTTGCCTTTTTCACATAAAAAAACATATCCCGCAAGATATGTCCGATTGTCAACTCGGAGTTCGTATTGTTATACGGATAGCGTTTTTCGCTTATGACGCGTTCGGTTTGGTCTATGTCAAGTGACTTGTCAATAACTCGCACCGCGTCGCCTAGGGAAATCTTTGGTATTGCGGCGTTTTGTTTGAATAAATCTACGATGCGTCCTGTTATTGTCAGTTGTGGTTTATCCCAACGCTCGGGGTTGTTTGGGTCGAATTGCCACTCGGCGCGTTTGTACAACATTTCCAAATCGTCGATATTGCCCCAGTATACGTATTTTTCGCGTTTGCCGTATTCCGCTATATTTTGTCTGTCAAGGTAGTCGCGTCCGCCGCTTTCAGGGTAGCTTGTTATCGGCATATCGTTTTTGCCGTAAGGAATAAGGCGCGTCACAAGGCTTGTGACAACCTCGTTCTGTGATATGCCTACGGCGTTCACGTTAGTTGTGATTCGGGCTGTTATATCGGGCATTTGCTTCCACGAGCACTATGTTGTAGTATTCGTCAAAAGATTCCTTAAGCGATTCCTGAGGTTCTTTGTTCCCTTCGGCGTATGATTCCTGCGCGATTTCTATCTGTTCTACGCTTTTGTTTGTTGCCTCTTCAATTTGTGTGCGGCGTTCGTCGCGTTCAAACTGTTCAAGTTCCGCTTGTATTCGCTCGTATTCCTTGCGACCCTCGACGGTCACGGCGGACTTAAATATTTCAGCCTGTGCCTGAACCGCCTTTATCTGTGCGTCGGCGGAATCCTTACGCGCTTTAAGCTCTGACTGCAAAGATTTAATATTAGCGTCAAGTTCTTTTTGGCGTATTTTTATAATGTTATCAGTTTCTTTTTTGAGGTCGTCATACCGTTCTTTTGCTAGCTTCTTGAAGGTTGCGTTGCGTTTTTCCTGTTCTTTTTCAAGTGCGTCGGTGATGTCTTTTTCAGCTTTGAAAATGTTGCGGTCAATCTCGCGCAACTTGTTTTCGTATTCCTCTTTATCAAGGATACTATCTTCATAGCCCTGTTTAAGCTGTTCTTTAACAGCGTTCCACGCGTCAATCTCGTCTGTCGGAACAGTCCGGTCGTCATAAAAATTATGCTCCGAAATATCAAGCTCGGAGGAGTCAATCAACTTGTCAAACTCTTCACGCTGTTGCTTTTCGGCGTTTTCGGCATATTCGTCCCAAAACTTTTTGAGTTGGGCCGTGTATTTCCGCCACTCGCTTGAACCTTTTTCAAAATGCTTGTTCCTTAATTCCTCGAGTCTGGCATAGTATTCAACATAGGCAATGTACTCCAAATCAAGCTCATATTTGAGGTCGGAAAATTCTTTATCTCTTGCTTACTGTGCCGCTTTTTCGGCTTTTTTGCGCCTTCGGCGGCTTTTAGTACGCCGCGTCATACGCTTTTGAATCAAAGTTAAAATCCGCTATACTGCCGATATTTACTTTGTTCTTTGCCTTCTTTGCGTCCTCTAAGTTTTTTATACTATCTATTTCAATGCCGTAAACCTTCAAACGGCTTTTGCTCTGTTCAAGTACGGCGCGGGCTTCGTCAATGCGAATCCTCCGCAAATCCTCAAACCCTCAAGCGCGGACTTTTCTATTTTGTATCCGTCCATGGTTTTGGAAACAGCACTTGAAAGTTGCGGGTATTTTTCAAGGAGGTTATAGACTTCATCGCTATTCAAACTTTCGCCTTGCGACAAGTCGTACAGCGTTTGATTAAGTTCGGAAACGTCGCTTGCGGAGTTCTTCAAAGTTTCAGATAACGCTTTTTGACGTTGCGCCAAATCCTCCGCCGCCTTTGTGGTATCCGCTGGCACGTCGGCTGTATTTTTTTGTTCGGGAACAAAAGTCCCCGGCTGTTTTCTGTAGTTATCAATTTCTTTTTGCAAAATCGCGATTGCTTCACCAAAAGTAAATAAGGTACACTAAATATTAACATATATTTTCCTAATTATCAATACTTTTTAAACCGTAAAATTAGTCCAAACATACTCCGTTTTCTTTGTGCGGGGTTCGCCGTTTTTGCTTGAAT
>BNUF01000074.1 GCA_025997155.1 Clostridia bacterium | reverse complement strand
TCACAAAATCGCCGTGCGTGTCCATATAACCATGCGCTCCGTTTAACTCTGCGCAAATATAACCTTGTTCGTATCCGACATTTCTTATACTTAAAAGTTTATTGTAGTACAATTCTCCATTAGTTACTGTAGAGTAAAGCGCATCGTACATAAAGTCAACAACTTGTTCGCCGCTCTTATTCAGCACACCCCAGTAGCCGCTTTTGCGCACAGGGATAAGCCCGCCCGAAAAAACGCCGAAGTCGTCATACTCAAAATCAAAGATGACGTTGTCGCCGCTATCGATTAAGCCATATTTATCGTGGTAGCTCGCCAGCCATAACCCTTCACCGCATTCGCGGATTCGGACAGGCGTATCACTTTGGACTTCTTCCTCGGCGGTGTCCTTGCTATTACCTTTGCCAGACAGCAGTTTTCGCAGTTCATCCGTAACGGATATGTACC
Source organism: Clostridia bacterium (assembly GCA_025997155.1). Classification (GTDB taxonomy): domain Bacteria; phylum Bacillota; class Clostridia; order Lachnospirales; family WQUN01; genus BNUF01. The sequence continues at coordinate 10,878 of BNUF01000074.1, read as the reverse complement.
ACTTTCCATCGCTGTATTTTAAGACATACATTGTCTGCTCTGTAGTCTCCTGTTTCCCGTTCGGATATATGAGCGTCTCGGTATAGCTGATAGTCGCTTTGCTATCGCCGTTCATTACGATTGATTTCTCTTTAAGCTTGAGTTTGGCGTAGGCGTCATTTTCCTGGACATACGCTTGAAACGCCTTGGAGAAGAACGGCGCCATTTGGTTCTGCGCGTCCGCCGCTTTGCCCATACCCCCGCCAACCCCGCCACCGACAGCGCCGCCGAAGATTGAGGTCAAGCCGTTCATAAAGGCAACGTAATCCGGGTCGTAACACTCCATAAGCGCCTGTAAATCGCGGTCGTTGTTCGCTTTCTCGAAGCGAGCCAAAACGCTCGTGGGTTTAGATGGATTGACACCGCAAGCCGTGAACAACAGCGCGAATGTTACGAGAAGGAGCGGGTATATACGTTTTACAATTTTAATCATTCGCTCGCTTCCTCTCATCGTCGTTTTGTTGGTTTGTTTTATTCTGCCTTGCAGATGGGCACGAAAGGCGCATACGCCTTGGATTATTACCATACCTTTTTACAAGGGGTGGTTTGCTAGGCTGAAATACGGAAGTTATGCCATTATTGTGAGAGGTGGTGAAAAATATGGATCTTGGAAAACTTAGCGATTCGGAACTTCGGGAGCGCGTGGAGGACTTCCATAGGGGGCAGCAAAGCGGCGCTTACACCAGGGAACAAGAGCAGAAAACCCAAACGGAGCTCTTGAGAGAAGCCAACGAAAGATTTATGGCGAATAATCCTCCGAACAGGCGATAGTCGCTGGAGGAGGACACTACCGCCGCCTTGTAAATGGGCATACCTTTTTACAAGGGGTGGTTTTGGAAGATTTTAGGTGATTATGGAACGTAAAAAAGCCACGAGGCACATGATCCCGCGGCAATATGGTAATATGTAAATAACTATGAATTATTACAATTCCATTAAAAATAATTATAACGCGCTCCTATTCGCGTGTCAAGAAAAAATTTCGTCCGTTGCCTTCTTCGGTGCTAAACCTTTACAATTAGCGAAAACACTAAATGGAGGGCTTGTTTATGCCGAAAAGTAAAGCCGTGCGCGAACCGCAAACTTTTGGTTACGTTCGCGTTTCCGTGAAGGAGCAAAACGCCGACCGCCAGCTTATCGCGATGGAACCGTATCAGATCCCGCAAAGCAACCTCTTTGTTGAGAAGCAGAGCGGCAAAGACTTTGACAGGCCAAAGTATAAACGGCTATTCCGCGAATTATGCGCCGGTGATTTATTATACATCAAATCCATTGACCGGCTTGGACGAGATTACGGCGAGATTATCGAGCAATGGCGGCTTTTGACGCGTGAGAAAGGCGTAGATATTAAGGTTTTGGATATGCCGATGCTGGACACAACCTACTGCAAGGACTTGCTCGGCACCTTTATATCTGACTTGGTGTTGCAAGTGATGTCTTTCTCGTCGCAACTCGAGCGTGAGAATATCCTGCAACGCCAAGCCGAGGGTATTGCCGCCGCGAAAGCCAAAGGCGTGGCGTTCGGACGCAAAGCGGCGGAATTACCCAAGGATTTTGATGATATTTACCGCCGCTGGCGGACACGGGAACTAACAGGCAAACAGGCGGCGGAACTCTGCGGGGTTTGCGTTAAGACGCTGTATAACTTAACGGCGGAGCGGCGAGCGGGGGATGGGCGTACTGACAATGACAGGAACGTTAACTCTCCCGAATTTATCGTGGGTTATGTAAGCGTCAAATAAAAAGGCGTATAGACAAGCCGGTGAAAATGGAGTATACCCAAAGCAGGGGAAAGCCAAGATGAGACGTCGAAGCGAGTTGCCAAGTCGCTCAAGTTTGCTGAAAACAGCAAAATGGCAGTTTGGGCTGAGTCTGTGTACTGCGATGATGCTGACGCCATTGCTGTCGGCTTTGACATTAAGCTGCAGGATGCCTTGACCAAGATTAGTAATGGTAAAAATGTGAAATTCTACGCGATTACTGATTACGGTAAGGCTGCGGTGTCGAACTTGTGGCGTATAGGATTTAATTAACAATTTCCACCAACCCCCGTTTTCGGGGGGTTCTTTATTCTCAAAAAACATTAAAAACCGCCAACTAACTTGATTTTTCATCACTAATATGGTAAAATATACCACATAAGGCTCGCAAGCATATTTTCAGAGAAAATAGGGTTGTGCGTCTGCATGCACCTTTACAACCCTTTATTTTCATGCTGTAAATAGCCGAGCCTAAAAATATGGAAAGAGGTGCTGATTATGGTATCGAACATCACTATGATAGAACGATCTGAGTATCTTCACAGGCGAGAGTCAACAGACGGAAAGCGCATGGAAACCCTATTCCGCAAAGCGTTTGCGGAGCAAAAAGCTCATCCGGAAAACGCTATGGTTTCGGTTATGAGCGTGCTAAAAGAAATCCCGCAGGCAAAAGTTCTTCTCTCAGAAGTTTGGGACGAGTTTGGTGTCATGTTTGGCGCGGGGCGCAAGGATTTACCCTTCAAGATTAACATTTGCGGTCAGGCAATTTGCGACGAGCTTACAGTCTTAAACACCGTTATCCCTACCGCTATCCTTCATCAAACACGGTCAAACATCGAAATGGAACTCGCAAGGGAAACCTTCGCAAACGGCGGACATTTCGTTGCCATCGGCTCTAGCGTTGGCTGGGGACCAATTACAGCTTTATACAAAGAACACGCGTCTTTTCCCAGTCTTGCCCTTGTGGACGCGAACGGAAAGGCTATAAGCATAGCCAAGCAACTACTGTCGCGCCTTAATCTGGAAGCGTTTGCAAAAGCTTATTCTATGAGCGTTTTTGCGGATAATGTAAGCGTGGAGTTTCCGGCGGACGTTATTTCAACTATCGGATTTGACGGACACTATATGTCCGACGAGAGCTTTGTACAGTTCCAGCAGTCGAAATGGCGACGGATTAAAAACGGAGGTTGCATGCTGTTTGACGTATCGCACGATGATGATGAAGTCGTCCGCGATACGCTCGAACTGCTGCTCCACCTCAAAGACGTATCTTACGGCGGCGGATTAAAGTTCCGCTATCGCAGCGTTGATGAGGCGTTAGCTCTTGTAAACGCCGCCGAACTCGACGAAGCGGATATTACGGTTTACAAATGCGGCAATTACGGCGCGGTTATTAAAGTTGAAAAGGGGTGATCATGTAAAAACGGCGACAGAGAGGTTGCCGTTTTTCTTTTTCTATGCTAAACTATCATTATATGGAAAAACACTTGTACCTGCTTACTGTTATTGCAGGCATTTTGTTTATGCTGGCGATGGGGTCTTTTACCTTAAAAAGCGTCTCCGCCAAAAGGGTGGCTCTCACTACGATCGTTGAAGCTACTTGGATTTTGCTGGTTGTACTTTTTCTCACAAGCGATAGCGAAAATATGTCGCTTATTTACGCCAACTGCTTTTATGTAATTGCCATTACAATTCCTGTTTCCAGTATTTTACTTGCCGACTCTTATAGCAAAAAAATACCTGCTTTGCTTGGATTCCTCCTCTTTTGCGTGCCTATATTTCTTGCCGCCACCTTATTTTTCAAGCCTGATACAATTGTTACCGGGTTAGAAATTATTTCTCATAGCAACAGAATTGTTGAATTGAATATGACAAATTATCTTACTTACTGTGCCGTTTTTGTCGCTTTGTTTACGGTATTTCTAGGATTGGTTTTCCTAACCATAAAATCGCAAACCCTCAATATACGAAAGACAAAGGAGCTAAAGCTGATCCTTCCACTAGCCGCAGCTGGCGGTGTAATAGGCGCTTGGTTCAATCTCCTTTTGCCTGCGCTTGGTAACTATAACTTAATTTGGGTCGGTCCGTTGGGCGCAATGGTATTTATTCCCATAGCTTTTCGTCTCGCCACTACCGGCGAACATTTTTCCGCCGTAAAAACTCTCTTAAAAGGACTGAGTATCACAGTTTGCCTAGTTACAATAATTTTTGGAACGCTTTTAACGGGATATTTCTTGCGTCGTCAGCAGCCGCTCATAATTTCCGGCGTTAGCAGTCTTGTATGCGTATCACTTATAATGATAGTGCTTGGCATTAACCGTTTGACTACCCGCTATTTTGACTCCGACTCCTACAACGAATCAGAAATTATCCGCAACATTTCATACATCATCGAGAAAAGGCACGGAGCAAAAGACTTTTTCAGCGCAATTCGCCATACTCTAAACAGAGCCTTCGGTGTTGAGCAGTCGGACGTTATTATCTTGGGCAAAAACACCGCCGCGCATACCTCAACCAGCTTGGAAAGCCAATTACCGCACTTGCTTCAAGGTCAAAAAGCCACTGCGGTTTACTATGAAGACGCGCAAAGCAAAACCGTCCGCACGGCTCTTATCGCCCACAACATCGAGGTTGTAATCCCTATAATAAGCGCGATCGACAGGAAAACTTTAGGAGCGATTGTTCTCAGTCCGAGAAAACGTAAATTCGACAGATACTATGGAGAAACATTGGAAAGGATAGCCGCTATTATCTCGCCCTTTGTCCAGTCCGCAATTCTCTATGAAGAAGTTTTGGATCTCAATCACAATATGGCGGATAAAATCCGCAAGCAAACCCGCGAACTTCGCGCCAGCAACAAAGAATTACTGAAGCTTGACGATATGAAAAGCGAGCTTCTAACCATTGTTTCCCACAACCTGCGCACACCCTTAACCGGCGTAATCGGCTATGCGGATATGATGCTTGAGGGCGGCGTCAGTAAAAAGGAGCTGGAAATGTATGCCGGAGAAATTAAAAAGAGCGGCAAAATTATGAACCAGGTCGTCAACAGCCTCTTGGACGCCTCTCGCATAGATTCAGGGAGATTTGGGCTCAACAAAACCGTTTTCAGCTTAACCGATTCTGCAGACCAAGAAGTTGCGGCTATAAGGTGGCTTGCCGAAGATAAAGGCATTGAGTTGACCTACAGTCGCGACAAGGGCGACATAGAAATTAACGGAGATATATCCAGAATAAGGCAAGTTGTAGCCAATCTGCTCGACAACGCTATCTTTTATGGTAAAAGCAAAGTTGACGCAAGCCTGCGGAAAGTCGGCAGTCGCGCGGTCTTTACTGTCAAAGACGATGGTATTGGTATTCCAAAAGCCGATCAAGCCAAGATTTTCGGCAAGATGTTCCGCGCTTCCAACGCTGAACAGCATCGCCCTGATGGAACCGGCATTGGGCTTTATGTCTCAAAAACCGTCATAGAGAACCACGGCGGTAAACTCACTTTTTCTAGCATTGAGGGCGAAGGCAGTGCCTTTACGTTCGAATTGGATGTTTATAATGGCTGATTTTGACCAAAAATACCATGAAACATTCTAAAACAGCACAAAATATGCCAAATCTATTGACTTTTTGCACAAAGTGTGCTATTATATGTGTATAAGGCTAATCAAAATCACCTTGTCTTTAATCGGACTTTTACAATCGTTAGGAAAAAGAATGTTTGCCATTTTGGCTGGTTTGCAGCGTTAAGAGTGAAAACTAAAGTTTTTACTCATTAGCGCTGCACGACAGCAACTGACTCGAGGAATAAATCTACGGGCGGTATCTTATAATCCTATTAGGAGGAGATCAAAATGGTGAACAAAACAATGCTTCCCGACCCAATTAAGGCTTGGATAAACGGGGCAACATCCAAAGAACTGCGCGAGGTTGAGCAAGAAATCTCTCGGCTTGCAACTGATATGGAAGTTGCGAACATAAGCGCCAGAATGCAAGAAGATGACGAAAGGTGTAAAGCTTTACTTTACAAAGCTATCTCCCTAGGATTCAAGGAAGATAAACTCGAACCGATTTACATTCCTGCCAATACCACCTTTGACGAACTTATCGCCAAACTACGCACAATCCGCATAGAGCACGGTTGCAAAGACTATTACGGGATGTTTTTTGAAAGTTTTTCGTACGAAAAGCCCAAAATCTTCGACAACTACGGCGTCAAAAACAAGCCGCAATGGCTGGTTCTGGTTCATAGCGACGAGGTTGATGGTTTGTGGTTCACAAAAAAGACAGTAAAGAAACAGATTAATGAAAGCAAGAAGCTGATGGCTAAAAAGCCCGGGCTTAGATATCTTTCGCCTGCCGCATACGTTTGCGCACAGATACGGCGCGCCGCCAGCGTTGAGGGCGATAGCGATAACTCCGAAATGCTCGACTTCAACAATGGATTCGAAACCGTTACCCTGTTCCCGCAATACATTGACGGAGTACGTAGCAAACCTAGTGATCAAAAAGTGCCGAGCACGAACCTGCGTTCCATAAGGTTTCGTCATCTAAGTTATTCGCAAGGCGATGCGCGCTGGGACCAGGGCGTTCGTCTCGCGGTGGAGGAATAGGTCTCAATACCCTAATTTTTTCTGCGATTAAGAACGAAAATGCTCCGACTTATGTCGGGGCTTTTTCCTTGATCCGTCTATTCTAATAAACTAGGTCTAGGACAAGCTATCTTCGAGTCTAGTGGCTGGTCGGGGGCTCGAGCTAACTCTGTCATCGCCACCGGTCCGTGGTTCATACGGGGTGGCCGTTCAGATAATACCCCCGATGCTGGTGTCGAGGCTATCTATGACACGAATGGCAGCGCCCTTACCTATTACGGTTTTCGTGGGGTGGTGGTAATTCCTTGACTTTTAGTGCAAAGTGTTATATAATACGGATACAAGATTAGTAAAGACTACCTTGTCTTTCATCGTATTTTAATAATCGTTAGGAAAAAGAATGTTTGCCATTTTGGCTGGAGTGCAGCGTTAAGAGTGAAAACGAAAGTTTTTACTCATTAGCGCTGCACGACAGCACCGACCCGAGGAACAGTTCCAAGGGCGGTATTCGAATATATCCAAATGGAGGTAAATAAAAATGGCAAACACAAAAATGCTGCCCGATGCAATCAAGGCTTGGGCAAACGAGGCGATTGATGAAGACGAAAGGGGTAGAGCTTTGCTCGACAAAGTCATCTCTCTTGGCCACAAGGGAGACAATCTCGAGCTCATCCACATTCCTGCCGCCAAAGACATCAATGGCGTGACATCGACCGAGAAGTTCAACACCCTGCTCACTAAGCTCCACACTACGCGCCAAGAACACGGCTATGAGGGCGGTGAGCATTGGCGATGGTCTCCACTTTGGGACGACAAAGCCGAGATATTCGGAGACTATGGCATCAAGAACGAGCCACAATGGCTGGTTCTTGTCCATAGCGACGAGGTCGAGGGTCTTTGGTTCACGGACAAGGCTATAGAGGAGCAAATCGTCGAGAGTAAGCAGCTGATGGCTGACAAGCCTAGACTGAACTACCTCACGCCTGCCGCCTACGTCTGCGCTCAAATACAGAGAGCTTCCAACGCCCGCGCTAAGTCTGAGGACGAATATGACAGCACCGAGTTATTGGACTTCAATAAGGGCGATTTCACGTTTACCCGCTTCCCGCAATACTCCGAGGATGGGTTTATCCAAACGGCTGATGGCCGTCACGTGCCGCGCGTGTGCGTGTATGACGATGGTCGGCTTGAGTTCGTCGGGTCGAATGGCTTGGCGTGCTGGCGCGGGGGTGTTCGTTTCGCGGTGGTGGAATAGACTTTTTGCGCTACCATTTTTTCTTGCGATTAGGGACGAAAATGCTCCGGCTTATAGTCGGGGCTTTTTCTTTGGTGGTTCTGTTTTGATGATTTCTTGCGTAAAATATAGGGCATATAAGCGTGGTTGGGCAGCTCGACAAGGCGTGTGTTGCTGACAAAGCAACGTAAACGAAGGATTAAGAATGAAAAGAAAGTTTGAGTTAGGGAATATCGTAATAACCAGTAAGGTATATTCTGCGATTGCCAAAGAGGACATAAGTAGAGGATTGGCGCGGCATATGTGTTGTGATTGGGGCGAGTGCGCGGATCCGGAGATGAACGATTACGCCGTAGAAAACAACGACGGCAGAATTTTATCCGTATATCGCGACCACAAGGGCGCAAGATTTTGGATAATCACCGAAGCCGACCGCAGCGCGACCACCGTTCTGCTGCCGGAAGATTATTGATAATCTTCCGCTCCTAACACAAAAATCAGAAACGAAACATTTGGCAACATCCGCCGAAAACAGTTTGCAAAACCATAGCTTATATGCAAACATAACTTCCATCAACGCTCGCTTTATCGTAAAGCAAGCGTTTTTATTTTGTCGGTTATTATTGGGACAGCCCTTGAATATACTGATACGCAGGTGGGAGAACGCTTTGACCAAAGGGGAGGGCATAAGACTTGGATGAATTAGTGATACAAAACGCACAACTGCCGACCGCGCTTGACGATTTGGCGAAATTCGCGCTTGTTGGTCGTGAGAAGCTTACAGCGGTACGCGCTGAAATCCGCGCTATCGAACGGTTAAAGCTTGCCGACGATGTGCGGGCGCAGAAGAAAGAAGAAGCGCAATATATAGCCGAAGTGGTTATTGACGCGGAGATGCGTATCGGCGAATTACTGAAATCCATAAAAGCGGAAAGCGGCGGCGACAGGAGAAGCGAGAATTTCAAGGAGGGCAGCGCTGCACCGCTTGAAACACAAAAACAAAAAGCGCGTGAGACTGTCGGAATATCCACGGATCAAGCGAAGCGGTTTATGAAGCTGGCGGAAAATAGGGAACTTGTCGAACAAGCCAAAACCGAGGCTCGGGAGAATGACGATATTGTCAGCCGTTCCTTTGTGCTAGAAAAAATAAAACGGGCGGAATGCGAGGCGAAGCGGCGCGAGCTTCAATTTACCCAACCCCAGCCGTTATCCGGCAAGTTTGATGTAATATACGCCGACCCGCCTTGGAAATATGATTTTTCGGAAACGGAAAAGTGGGCGGTGGAAAATCACTATCCGACTATGAGTTTAGAAGAAATTAAGAACATACCTATTCCCGCCCAAGATAACGCCGTTTTACTCCTGTGGACAACCGCGCCCAAGTTGCAGGACGCTTTTTCAGTTATCAGCGCGTGGGGCTTTACATATAAGACGTGCGCCGTGTGGAACAAAGTCCGACCCGGTATGGGTTACTGGTTTTTAGGGCAGCACGAGTTGCTTCTGGTGGCTACTCGCGGGCAATTTAAGCCGCCTGTGGCGGAAGCGCGAGTTGCGTCCGTATATACGGAATCGCGGACGCAACATAGCAAAAAACCGGATTACTATTATGATCTGATTGAGAAGATGTTTCCAGAAGGGCGATACTTGGAAATGTTTGCGCGGCAAAAGTATAACGAGCGGTGGAGCGTGTGGGGGAACCAAGTTGAGGGGGAGTATTCATGCTAGGCTAACAAGAAATAAGACCGAAGAATTTAGATTTGTTACCAAGGAATCACCGTTAAATCTCGCCAAAGCTCAGACCACTTGAGAACTTTTTGATTATAAACGGTTTGCGATTTCTCGGGCTTATTATTCGGACGCACTGTCAAGTTAAAAATATCATCCAGCCCATAAGGTGCAATTACCAATAGACCCTCTTCCGTTTTCCTTATGCCAACACAGGCACAAAGGGGCATCCAGCTCGCAATAGCGTCTTCCAAAGACGTTAAACTGTTAGATTCAACGTGATGCATACTCTTGTTCCACAAATGTACTCTGGCTTGATTGGTGACTTCTACGGGGTATTTTTGATATGCCAAATGCTCCCGCACTCGATCTTGGGCATAAGCTTCTTTCTCTTCCGACAAACAATTATCATAATAAACCACGTCCAAATCGCCCAACCCATACTGTAAGCCTTGCGAAAGTTTATAATTCCAAACAATTTGATATACCGCCCCTCCCGATAACGAATAATCTTTTATGTTTAACTCACGCATTATCTCCGCTAGCTTCTCTATGACATCAACCAGAAAATCAGAAGAGCAGATAATGTCCTTATACTCCTGCAGTTGCTTTGGTTCGCTTGGCATCATTTTTCGTTTCGTTATTTTGTGTATATTTTATCATAGCCCATGAACTAATGCAAACGGACGTTTTTTATTTGTTTGGTTCTCATTTGGTTTGTCCTATGAATATAAATATCTTGCGTATAAGTTGTGGCGAGCAATCGCATAAGAAGGGTGTTGCTCACAAAAGAAGTTAAATGAAAGGAACATATGACGAAAGATGAAAAAAGAGAATATCCGCGGTTCAAGCCGACAAATGACTTGAACTATTATGAAGGCGACTTCGCGTGTATTCACGCCAAGTTTGGGGATTTTAGGAAGTGTTATAATTTCCCCAAAGATTTCCGCGAAAAGTATCCGAATTTTTGCGCGGAGTATGCGAAATACTGGGAGCGCGAGGATAGTGTGTTCAAGTGTCCGATGATGATTACAAATTACATCGAACGGTTTGGCATACCTTGCAAATTATACTCCAATATGTATGACCGCGAATTCGCCGATTTTGACGCCGTTAGGGAATGGATCTGCTGCGAACGGTTCGTTGATTATGATTTCGGAGAAGGCAAACAATGCTTCAAAGATCAGTCAATGGACGGAGAACCGCAAGTCGAGAGGGCGGCCTAATGGCTGCTAAAGTCTTTGTTGAAGAAGACATTGTCGCGTAGTTCAGACGAACACAGGAAACAAAATCTCGCGATGCCCCTCTAAAAAGTTTGCATAAGCCACAACTTATCGCAAATATAATTTTTGACGCCGACTCGCCAAAAAGCGGCGTTTTTTTGTGGTCATTTTGCGGACAACTACTGAATATATTGATAAAAAAACGTGGACACGTTGCAACAAAAACTATATTGCGGGAGGAAAATAATACAAGGTTGCTCAATGAGGCGTATGAATACAATCGGCTCTTGGCGGCGAAAGCAAACCGATTTGTT
>BNUF01000073.1 GCA_025997155.1 Clostridia bacterium | reverse complement strand
CAACTCCGATTAGCCGCTGATGTACCAAAAGACCTTTGGACTTTGGCTAATAAATTTGAACGAAAAATAGAAGTATCAAAAACTAAAAATCAAAAATATTTATGAACATTATTATACGAGGAGGAGTATACACGAAAAAAAGATTGGAAGTTTCGGAAAGCCGAATCACTATCATCAATATGATATTTTCGACCGTGGCAATAAAAGACCCCGAAAAAGGAAAATTGTTTAAATTGTTGTGCAACAACGGGTTGGTTCATCTTAAGGAACCTTTTTGGGGCGTTGCTATCGATGTCGATTTGACGATGTACCCTAAAATATTTTTGAGGAAACAGCCGATAAAGATAACTCTTTTTTATGAAAATGACGAATGCTATCATATGCAAAATTTGGTGTTTGAGGCGCAGGACACGCTTGTGACGCACACAATACGCGGCGACGTTGGTTCTTATATAAAAAACAATCCTTATTCGTGCGTGGGTTATTACGCTAAAGGATTGCTTCTTTTTGACAAATATTTGGAGACAAGGAATTCGTGGGATGCCGTTAATAGTCATTCCGCTTTTGAAAAAGCCCAAAAATTCAGTCTGCGCCGCAATGATTCTATAAAGTCGAAAATAGAAGGTTATCTGAGCGTTACGCGGTTGCTTAGCTATCCTTCAAAAAGGTTGCCCGGGTACAACAATATTGGCGGTTATTGCGATTATTTTGGGTGCTTGAAGCAATGGGCGGCAAGCCCTACCGATAACTCCTGTCACCTTTTTTACGCACTTCACGCGGAGGGTGCGCGCAAGACGGACGCGCTGATAAACGCGGCGTTTAGGGATATGCTTTCACCTCCTGCGGATATAAGTCCGGAGGACTTCTATGATTACGGTAAAGCCATAGTTAACAACAAATTTAATACTTTTTTTGAGTCGCTTATACGATATAACGCGAAGTGTTTGGAAGAATTAGAGGTCACGGAAGAAACTTTTGACGTATTCCAGCGTCTCAAAGAAGTAGAACTATCCTCGTTTGAGAAGGATGAACACATTTCCACATATAAAAAAATAATTGAAAAACTTACAGATTACTGCTTGTTTTATCACAAATATGTACCTATGAATCCGAATGCACTTTGGCTTGTCAAACGAGCGCGGCTTGTAGGAGCGTCTTATTTTGAGATAGGCGAAGACGAAGCGGCGGAAATTTTTGATGAAAACAAAGATAAAATCCATTTTTCAAAAAAAGAAGTTCAATTGATAAAAAGACACCTTTCATCTTCAGACGGTACGCTTGTAAATAATATTTATAAGGTTGAGCCGCAAAATGTGTATTCACGCAAAATCAAATTCACCTTTGCGGGATATACGCGCCATATTGAAAGTGTGTATTTTACAGATACGGATAACTATTATTTTTTGCCCGAACCGCCGTTAATGCTGTACGATGAGGGGATTTTTCGCCTTGAATTTTCGACTGAACTAACCGCAAAAGACTCAATGTGCGTTTACTCAAACAAGACTGATTATGCCGGCGAAATGGGGTTTATCCGTCTTTACGCGACTGCGGTAAACGGGAGTATATCTTCGATTGATTATGTTGACTATTTGATAAAAACCCAACACGAACACGCCGTTTTTGCTCCGGACGTTTACCGTAACGTTTTGGAGAAACTGTTTGAAAGACAGCCAAAAAGACATTCCGCGATTGCGTTTGAACAGTTGCGCGACAATTTGTCACTAATAAATGAAAAGATTTTGTATCTGGACAAATGCGAGCAATTAGAGTATATTATAAGGAAGATTGTCGAAAATTGTATGTTTTTAGATGAAAATGTGTTTTGCGCGTTGGCTGAAAAGAAACTTTTGCAAAACAACGCGGATATGCGCGGGTATTGTGAAAAGGCATTGCTGAATCAAGGTTATTATATCAATGAAACTATATTTGATTATCTCTATGAAGAGTACGCGTCTTTGGAGGGAAATTTTACAGAAGACGCGGTTAATGTACTTGATAGGCTGACGATTTTGAGCCGTTCTCGTTTCGGCAAAAACAAGGTGGATTTTTTGACACTATTGCTGCGGCTTAAGACAGGTAAGTTTGACAGTTCTTTTTATATAAAGTTTATTGATTTGTATAATAACGGAGAACTTGAGGAAAGAATGGCGAAGGAGTGCGCGGAGGCAACCGTAAGAGAGGAAGCCGCAACTCCTGATTTGTTGGACGTTTTAGAGCGTATCGGAGAAAAAGATGTTGATATTTTGGATTATGTCAACGCGCAAAGGATTGTTATGGGCATTGGTACGCCTGTTTTCGCGCCGGAGTTGGTTAAATATTATCAAGAGGGCAAAGGAACGCGGCACAGAAAACTTTTCCCCTATCTTCTTGAAAAAGACGACCCGTCCGATGATAAACTTTCACTAATGCTTTTGAAACTGCAAGGAGGAGCGCAAGACAAGGATTTCAGCATAAATATTGACTTCTTTTTAAGAAACTTTGCGAAGTTCGATAAAGATACTAAGGTTAAAATAAGTACAATTTACGCGGGGCGGCGGGATTCCAAATATATCCATATACTTAAATATTTTATAAATTATGCCCTTGGAACAGGAGAATTGTTGTTTTTTGCGTATAAAGAAATAGTATTGTCTTCCAATTTTTGGCAAAATTCACAAAGATTATATGATACACTTAATATAATCTTCAATATGGACAAGCAGATTTGCCCTCAACACGAAATCGAAACAATTCTTTGGGCTGTCGCTAAAAAAAATGAGGAAGTCGTCCGACGCACTCTAGATGATAACATAATGAATAAAGACAAATTATATATAGATACACTCAAAAGACGTATTTTGAAAGAAGATGGTTAAGTTGCCAAATGTAAAAAAAATGTTAATTGTTTTTGAAAAACTTGCTATAGCTCTTGTTTGCGGTGTTGTGTCGGAGAAGATAGTTTTGTTTTTTCGTCAATGCTATCCAGAATCAAACTTTTGGAGTTATTTCCCCGGTAAAGTGCTGTCTATTCTTATTATTTTTTCCGCTATCGCCCTACTCTTTGGATTGATTCAGATTCTGAAAGCACGAAAATCTCCTCATTTGTTATTTGTGTTTTACAACGAGGCAAATATCGTTATGTCTTTTATGATAGCGATATTGACATACCTTGTCGTTCGTCCGGACAATGAAATGAGGATTATATCTCTGTCAGTAGATGCCTTGATAATTCTGGTTATGTTTATCTATAACTTCGAATACCTTGGACTTGACGATTCCGACAAAGCCGCCAACAATAAAAAACCAAAAAAGGGCGGCAACAACTGCCTTGACGATTCCGTGGTAACTCATAAGAACTATTTGTTTAAGGACTATCAAACAATCAGTGACAATATTGGTAAGATTCTTGAAGGCGACGACATAGGATCCAAAAATTTTTCAATAGCTTTGGCGGGAGAATGGGGTTCAGGGAAATCAAGCATTGTGGAAACTATATGTTCCGAAAAAACAAAGTATTGCATAGAAATAATTAGACTCCAACCAAATGTGTTTGAAACTAGAACTGAACTCATTGAAAACTTTTTTGCCCAATTGTGCCGCATATTAGACAATAATTTTATACAAACGGACAAATATAGCACTATGCGCAATTATGAACGAGCTATCTTGGGTTTTGCAGCAAAACGCTCTGACAAGGTTATTACCGAAAACCTGTTCCCGCACCTGCACGAACAAGCCAAAACATATATGGTCGCTGATTATAAAAGGAGAAAGGGAGAGCTTCAGCACGCCGTAAACAACCTCTGCGACAAAGGAAACATTAAACGAATCGTTGTTTTTGTGGACGATATGGAGAGACTCGATGAAGAAAAACAAACAGAATTATTTTGGTTTATTCTTGAACTCGCGTCTTTCGACAACTTTGCGGCGGTCTTTACTCTCGACAATGGCGAAATGTATAAAGAAACTTTTTCTAAATTTATACAGCTTAATATTCCAATGCCTCCTCTTAACCCAAACGATGTGATAGACGGGATATGTAATTCAAACTCTAAAAATAATCAGAACCTGGACGGAATTAATGACTCGATGAAGAGCGAAGATTTAAAAGATATTGCTCATCTTCTCGAAATACAGCAAGACGCTTTGTGTAGAGAACCTAGAAATGATACCGCATATAATCGAGTTATGAGCAATCCGCGCAAGGTGAAACACTTGTTCGCAAGGGTATATTGGCTTCGTTTGTTCTACGATAAAGCTTCCGTTAAGATTCTTGTTCAAGTCGCGTTTATCCAACTATACTGTGCGGAATTTTATGAAAATATTGTAAAGCACGAGAGCGAATTTCCTGGATTTCAAGATATTTCAAACAAATTTGAAATGAACTACACCGATTTGCGCAAAATCTTTTTAACATGAGGGTTGATCATATGTTGTGTCGAGTATGTGGAAAAGATACAGATAATTCAAAGTATTGTTATTTTTGCGGGTGGCTGAATGGTTCGGTGTCTGTTATAACAACAGAGTTAAACGCGTACAGGAACAATGTACAACGGAGTTCTATTACACTCTGCAACGAAGGCAACTCGCCCGTTTGTGTGCAACTCTCGCTTATCGACGACAAGGGTGTGTTGAGTTTCGCGGAATATGACGGGGCGGTATTCGATGTTGTAAAATCCACAGAGATTGGCGTTTTATTTGATTTCTCAAACTATGAGGAAGATACGCTTGATTTCGCGGTATGTGTTTTGTCGAATGACGACGCGCCGGATTATCCTGTTTTGCGTCCCTATAAAATAGACAGATATCGCACGGTAAAATATAACATAACAGTAACAATTTCCAGTTCACTTATACTCGACAGGGATTTAATTTTGTTTAACCAAAACGCGAAAAAACAATACCTTACGCTAGAAAACAACGGTAACTTTGATATAAATATAGACGCGCAAAAAACGATATTAAATGTCTCATCAGGATTCAGAATGGTTATAACACATGAAGTCATAAACCCGTACGCAACAGAAAGTATACTATTTGAGGCTACCACGGAAGAATCCGAAATTTTAGGGAAGGCTCGGATTTTTTACGCTATCGGAGAATCAAAATTATACGAAGATATTTTTTTATATGTTCGAGACAGCAGAAAACACTTGGGGGCATATGACTATGTTTTTGGGACATACAAAGACAATGTTGTTTGTGTAGACGCAAAAACTGGCGAAATAACCGAAATAAAATCCCCAAACGAATTCAGCAAATTCACAGAAAACAATATATGCGCGTTTGCCTCCTCCGAGTCTCCCGCAATCCCCGTGTTCGCGCTTATATTAAGAAAACTCGGCGAAGCGCGCAACGTCTCAACCTCTATTCCAAATCTACATTTTGAAAAAGATGACAGTATTCGCGTTATTGAGTGCACGGAGAACGGGGAAACGGAGGAGTTCGGATATTACGATATTTCGGACGGTTCGCCGCGCCTACAGCTCGCCGCTGATATAGAAAACGCGAAATATACATTTTTATTCGGTGATGAAGAACTTGTGGAAGATAGACATTACTTGTTGGAAGGTTTTGTATACACTATTTTTGATTTTTTTGAAGACCGAAAGGTATGCAAAAACTGCGCGGCATTGGGCACGACCCTTAAATATTCGGTCAATAATACTTTTGGCTTCGACATACGCATTGCGCCTAAGAACCATTTTAACAATGATAAGTTAGCATATGTGTATCATAAAAATGATAGCCTCAAAAAATGCGGGCATATTAACCTTTCTTCTAGGGTTGTTCGAGGAGAATGGCTAGTCAGCGCGTTTATAGAAGAAAAATGGTATCGCCTCAAGTCGTTTTACGTTGACATTGAATGTGAAAGAGATTATACGTTGCGCATAGAATTCTCAATATTTAACGACGAATTCCTTAAAATTTCTATCCCAATAAAGGGTGAATATGGTTCATCTAAATACATGGTCAATATCAAGATATAATCTTTGCACATAAAGGCAATTATTTCCTCAAAAACTTATCGCAAAACAGACGAAAAAACAATAGTAGGTGAATCTATATGCCCACGCTTAACTGGCTTGGCAAGGACAAGGTTGTAAACCATCATAACGACGTGCCGTTTTGCGTACTTGACCGCAAGTACAGCTTTGGCGCGTCGTCCGGTAATATGCTCATACACGGCGATAGCCTTGACGCTCTGAAAACGTTGCTCCCGCGGTACGAGGGACGGGTGAAGTGTATCTATATCGACCCGCCCTATAACACGGGAAACGAAGGCTGGGTGTACAATGACAACGTGAACGACCCGAAAATTAAGAAGTGGCTCGGCGAAGTTGTGGGAAAAGAGGGCGATGATTTATCGCGGCACGACAAGTGGCTGTGTATGATGTACCCGCGCCTGCGGCTTTTGCAGAGGCTTCTTGCTTATGACGGAGCTATTTTTATTAGCATTGATAATAATGAGGTTTTCAACCTTAAATTAATGTGTGATGAGATTTTTGGCGGCAACAACTTCATAGATTGCATAGCCGTTATAAATAATCTTAAAGGGCGTAGTGACGGAAAGTATATTGCGACTGCTCACGAAAGTTTGCTGATTTATCAGAAAGGCGGATTTATAACAAACGGCGTACCGATTCCCGACGAGTACGATACGCGGATATGTGCGCTTTAAGTGCGGCGGAGTTGGAGCGTTTCAATATCACGTTCAAGAAAATTCCACGCGACATTTCACGGTTGTAAGGGGGTGCGGTATGGAACTGAAAAAGTACCAAAAGGCGGTTATTTCCGACTTGACGGAATACCTCGCGCTATTGCCGACTATGAGTGCAACCGGCGCGTTCGTGGCGTTTTGGACTGCGAAAAATGTGCCGCTTGAGGTTGGCGAACACTATCGCGATATGTTATGCGGCGTTCCGAATGTCTGCGTGAAAGTCCCGACGGGCGGCGGCAAAACGTATATCGCCGCAAGCGCAATCGCGCCTATTTTCGATAGTTTACCGCATACGAAAACACGGTCGGTCGTCGCTTCTACTCGCGGATACGGACGAAACAGCGTTGATAAACGTAATTCGCAAGCTGAATCCGGTTATAATCGTAGACGAGAGCCATCATGCCGTCAGCGCGTTGTCAAAAGAAATGCTGACGAACTTTAATCCGTAGTTTGTGTTGGATTTGACCGCCACTCCGAAAAAGGACGCGAATATCATCAGCTATGTTGACGCAATGCAGTTAAAGCGCGAAAATATGGTGAAGTTGCCCGTAATCGTTTATAATATGCGGTCAAAATCGGAAGTTATCGGCGAGGCAATTTATATTCGGAGAAAGCTCGAACTTGAAACCGTCGTCGAAAAGGAACTCACCGGATGTTATATTCGTCCGATTGTGCTGTTTCAAGCCGAACCAAAGGGCAAAGACGATAACACGACGTTTGAGAAGCTAAAAAAGGATTTAATTGACGCGGGCGTTCCAAAGACGCATATAGCCATAAAAACAGCCGATGTAAACGAACTGCGCGGCGTTGATTTGCTGTCGGAAGATTGCCCGATTCGCTACATTATCACGGTAAACGCGCTGAAAGATGGGTGGGACTGTTCGTTTGCGTACATACTCGCGACTGTCGCCAATCATTCGAGTGTTGTTGATGTGGAGCAGATTTTGGGGCGTGTTCTGCGTCTCCCGAATACGAGGAAAAGTGCTAGCAATACGCTGAATATTAGTTATTGTCTGACTTCGAGTGCTAGTTTTCACGAAACGCTTGCGCAAGTCGTCGCGGGTTTACAGAACGCGGGCTTTTCGAGTAAAGATTACCGCGCTGTTGACGCGCAACCGACTATGCCGACAATTCAAGCTCCTAACCCCTCAGTTGCCGTTAGCCAAGCCAGAAACAACTTACGAACACGACGAGCCAACTGACATCGCGGCGATTAAGGCACATATTGAAGAACGCAAACTATCAAACACGCCTGCGCCGTCCGATATTCTCGCGCAAGCGGAGCAAACGGCTAAAGAGTACGACAATTATGTCGAACAGCAAATAGAAACAATCTTTGTCGCGTCGGAAGTGAGAGAGAAAATGAATGAATTTCATATTGCAGACGAGTTTTCGGAGGAAGTCATGGATTTGCAACTTCCGCAATTCGTGATTCCGCGTGATATTCCGTTGCTGACGGACGACACGCATAAACTCTTGACCGAGGAAGATTTGACAGCGGGATTTACATTGAAAAACAAAGACGCAACAATTGACTTTGATAAAGCCGCGCCGAAAGCTTGGAAATTGCAAGGCACCGATAATGAGTTTTTTCGCGAGTGGTTCAATTCGCTGCCAACAGAGAAACGAATTGCCGAGTGTAAAACGATAATTCGCAGATTCTTGGATAAAAACAACTCACTCGCGGGCGTTTCGGAATACATTGACGCTGTAATAAGTACGCTGAAGGCTGAACAGCTTGACGACTTACAGCAATCGCCGTTTAATTACGGATCAAAAATTCGTCGAAAGATTGATTTGCTTTTGCTGGCTCACCGTGAGAGCAAATTCAAACTATGGCGCGAACAAGGCAGAATTAGGGTTGAGCCGTGGTATTCGTTCCCGAAAACGATTACGCCTCTAAGGTTTACGCAAACCATACCGAACTCGCTCTATACCGCAGAGGAAGATATGAACGGTCTCGAAAAGGACGTTGTATGGGCGGTTGCTAACTTGCCGAATATTCGTTGGTGGCACAGAAACGCTTCAAAAACAGGGTTTTGCGTTAATGGCTTCGAGAACGCTTATCCCGATATTATAGTGATGACGAAACTCGGAAAGCTGATTTTACTCGAAACAAAAGGCGACCATTTAGAGAACGGCGAAAGTGAGCGAAAGTGTCATATCGGACGAGAATGGGCGAATCTCGCGGGTGCTGATTATCGCTATTATATGGTGTTCCGTGAGAAAAATTTGAAGTGGGACGGCGCAGTACGATTTGACGGGCTGATTGAGATTGTCAAAAGTCTGTAGATTATAAATCATTAGAAATGAGGACTTACAGCTATGCCTACGGTAGTTGACTTGTTTTGCGGAGTTGGCGGATTGACACACGGATTACGTCTCGCGGGGCTTACAAACGCTCGGTTTATTTCGCAAGACGTGTCCGTTTTACGACCAGAAGAAGTGGCAGCGTTGTATCCTGACAATGAGGCTCGCGTTTTAGTTGGTTGCACTCTAATAAGGTTAGGATATAACGTCAGTCACGAAGTCGTTTATTCGGAAGAGTATGGAGTCCCTCAAAATCGCCGTCGGTTGGTGCTGTTAACGTTACGATTAGGCGAATTGGCACTCATTGAGCCGCTCTATTACTCACCTCCTTTCTCCGCCCTCCGCTCGAGTGCTGTTCCCACCGCTATTTGGGCGGGGCTACGCGGCGGATTGCTCGATTGCCAAAATTCACTATGTACTTTTATACCGTCTAGACATATAATGTGGTAAAGGAGTTGGTTTTTATGGCAACCTCAACATTTTACGAAGATATTATTATTGACGATAAAGCCGCCGACATTATCATTAAAGGGCTTAACAGTCCCAAGCATCCCCGCCCAAAAATTTACATTGACGAAATAATGAGAGAGGGGCGAGAAGCATTAAAACGCCACGAGTTATCAATATTAAGCAAGTCTGCCAATCCCCGGCAAAATTGAACTACGCCGAAGCTATGAGCCGATTTTCTTGTAGGGATAAAAGCGTTGAATATTTTTTGCGTAACAAGGCTTTTGATTTCGACGTAAGAAACGTTGCTCGTACATACTTAATATTAGACCCTGACGAGTACGTTTTGGACGACGTTGTAATACTGGCGTATTTCAGCATTTCGGTTAAACACGTAATCTTTGACGAAACTTTGTCAAAAACCAAGATAAATGAAATTGACGGTTTTTCAAAGAACGCTCCATCAGCAAATACTATATTGATAGGGCAATTAGGCAAAGACACCGAACATTCAAACGAAATATCGGGTAGTCTAATCTTAGATTTAGCTATAGCGCAGGTTTACTCCGCTCTTGATACTGTGGGTTGCCGTATCGCCCTGTTGGAGTGTATGCCTATCGACAAGTTGCTCGACTTCTACAAGTCTAACGGGTTTGTGTTTCTGCAACAGAGCCGTGATAATGAACTTTTACAGTTGATACGGTTTCTTTGACGTACTACCCCCGATAGCGGGGTTTTTTATGCGTTGTCTTGTGCGTTTGCCGTCATTTGGAAGTTCAAACCGATTCCGACACCTTGAAGCAAGTATGCAAGGCGTTCTTTTTCTGGTTCTGTTAATTTGTCAAGTATAGCTTTTATTTTTTCTTCTGATTTCGTCATATGCTCTCACCTCCGTTCAAATTTGTTCATTGAAATAATCACAAAGTTTCATAAACTAAATATCAAGCATTATTTTCATTTTTTTATTGCTATGAACTAAAAATAATGATATACTAACCTTGAGGTGGAGAAGATGAAAGAACGACTTAAAGAGTTAAGAAAAGAAATGGGGCTAACTCAATCAGAATTTAGCCAAAAAATAGGTATTCCGCAATCGACATATGCACACTATGAAAATGGTATGCGTCCAATTCGTGACGTTCATATTTTGTCAGTTTGTCGAGGTTTTAACGTCAGCGAAAGTTGGTTGCGAACGGGCGATGGTGAAATGTTTAACAAACCCAATGAAGATTCTATCGGAGAAATAATAACTGCCCATGGTTTATCTAAGTCCGAAGAGGCTATCTTTAAGGCTTACTTCAAAATTGACGCTAAGAAACGCGACGCGGTTATGGCTGAATTGCTTTCCATAATAAAGGAAGATAACGATTTCGATATGGAATTAAGCGAGCACAGGTCAGACTTACACGAGAAATTAGACGATGTACTTAATAAGGCGAAGAAAAGAGGGCACTTGACTGGGGCTTGATAACGGAGCTTAATCACTGGTGCAAAAATAGCGGCATTGACTATAAGCAATGTCGTTATTTTATTGCGTTCGTGAAAAGTACACGACAATAAAAAATAGTTCAAAAAAATAAATATTCTCAAAAAATGCTTAATATTTAGTTCAATAAACTATATAATATATTTAAGAGTTAAGCAACTATCCGCCACCCAATCAGCTTGAACGCCCACCAATAGGACTACAAGAGCAGAGAGGCCCCACCCCCCCGCACTAACCGCGTTAACTCCGAGAGTAGACAGCGGCGGCGGGGGAGGGAGAATCGGGGACGAGTGCGGCGGAATCGGAAACTATATACGATACGAGAGGAGCATATCAATGCGTGAAATATAGTCGAAGCTAAATAAAAGCGTGAATTAACGCCTCCCAAAATGAGTTGAATTTGTGCATATGTAATCTCAACCTGCGTTTAACATTTGCCCAAAATTTCTCAATTGGATTAAAGTCGGGCGA
>BNUF01000072.1 GCA_025997155.1 Clostridia bacterium | reverse complement strand
TATCTACATATTCCTTGCCGTATCTGTGAACCGCAGAAACGCTTATATCATTGCCTAACTCTTTCAAATATCCCGAAATATCCCCGTATGTGTCGCCTTTGATTAGCTTGCTGTTTACCTCGCTCTTGACTTCTTCAGGCAATAGGTCTATCTTGCCTCGGCTCTTGTTTTTTCCTATATTTTTGCCTTCTTTGCTCACGTTATCACTATCCCGTCAACAACCGCCGTCCCCTCCAGCACGTCTGTACCGTGCGGGGTTAAATGCAATATGTCGCACTCAATCCCAAGTTGCTTGTTACTTATGTTTTTTGTTTGTACCAATCCTTTGTCTTTCAGGTAGTTGCACGCGCTTATAATTTCATCTTTTGAAGTCGCGAGATTCGTCTTGTCCGACGCACTTTTGATAACGTCCGCACCTAATCCGTAAGGCTCTGAAACTTGAATTATCTGCAAGCAGTACCCGCGCAGGATTTGCCTTGTCGTTACGTCTATCAATTTCTTATTCATTACAATATCACCCCCGCGTCACTAAAGTCGCCTTCGCAAATATCTATTCCCGTTGCGCTTATAACCACGCACGCGCCGCATTTCGCGCGTTGTACATAACCTTTTTTAACCAGATATTCAAGCCCTTTTTCGATTTCGCCGCTGTCGTCGGACGGTTTGCGCCCGACAAGTATTTTCAAAACCTTAACGGATACTTCCTCGCCTAAAATCTCATAAAGCCCGTTCAGTATATCTCCGCGAAGTTCTTTTTGCCGTCCAATTTTCAGGCGGCTTTCGGCGTTACCTTGATTCTTTTTGCCTTTTCCCTCGGAGGGTTCAAGCGCTGTAATACGCCGTTTCAAACTCTCTATCTCTTTCAATATGCTTTCGTTTTGGTTCGCGTCAACGCTCATCAGCCGTTCGCCTCGATTTTTGTTTCGATATTTGAAATCTTAAGGTTCATTGTTGAAAGATTATCCTTAATTTCGCCCATAGCGATTGAAACATTTACCATTGTTTGACTGAACTCCGAGATTATCTTGAGTAAATCCTCTTTGTTTCGTTCAAATTCCCCGCGTAAAATCCCCTCGCGTCGCGCCGATTCCTCCCGAAGTAAATCCTCCCGCTCCAAGAAACTTTTGCACTGTTCCTGTACGCTGCCTTCTATTTCCTTGTTCCGATTAAGAAAGTACCGTAGAACATATATCAGTACAGCGATTATGGGACTGTTGCCGATAAGGGAGCTTAATATTTCCGTTTCCATTTCGTTCACCGCCTTTTATATGAGATTCCGCCTCTGTTCATAAATAATTATAACAATAATCCTGTTCAGAGTACGAAGAAAGTTTCTTCAATGAAAAAAATCAACTATCAAAAAACGATAGTTGACCATCTAATGGTTTGTATTTTTTGTTAAGTTTATGCCCGACTATATTTAATATTTGCCGTTCGCTGTAGTTGTACTTCGTGGCAAGGTATGCCGTGTTATATCCGTCAAATTCCGCTCGTATAATTTTACGCAAAGAATTTATGTCTTTAATGCTCATCGGAAAGTATATGTTGCTTCCGCCGAATCTCCTGCAAAATTCGCTTAATTCGGAATCCGTCAATACTTTGTTAAGGTCGGGATATTTTTCAAGAGTT
Source organism: Clostridia bacterium (assembly GCA_025997155.1). Classification (GTDB taxonomy): domain Bacteria; phylum Bacillota; class Clostridia; order Lachnospirales; family WQUN01; genus BNUF01. Next base: position 10,003 of record BNUF01000072.1, on the reverse strand, counting down.
TCGGCGGGTTTTTGCGGGAAGTAGCATACGCGCCCGCGAAATATCATATATATTTCCTTGATTTCGTGAGCGGGCAAGAACTCTCGCAATGTATCATATGGTTCGCACAACTCCATTTGACCACTCCCCTACTCCGCCGCCAAAACTAATTATTACGTTAAATCGCCGATTTGCCATACCGGAACGTACCCTTTGCTTTTCAAGTAGTTTATAGCCTCCGCCAGGCAAGGAAAGTCTGTTTCTTCGGTAAATCCACTATCATCGTGTTCCTCAATGTAATAAGTGCTTGGAGCCGGAATCCGACTCGGATTAAACAGTTTTTCTAACTGCGCCTTGCCCTCGAATACGGATAGGTCGGTGTTTCCGTCTAACGTGTACACCGCGATTATCTCACTTTGTATAAATGGTTTGTGGAGCGGTTCTTCTTCCATGACATTCTCCTTTAGCTCCGTCCGCTATATTGCCGCCAACTACTCGCTGATGCGCGCCCGCTTGTCGTAATCATACAGGATTTTCATAATTTCCTGTCTTGTCGCGGCGTCTTTGGGGCGTTCGCCCGTCGTGATTCCCTTGTCGATTCCCCACTGCCATGATTCTTTCGCCCATGTATCAGGTATATTTTTCATAAAATACCAAACTCTTTGTAAAAATGTTCCCCAATTTATTCCCCATGTACCTGCCCTAAGTTCTTTCGGGCAATCTTTGCCGCTCCAATCATAATGTTGCTTGATGTTGCCTGCGGTTAACCCATACTTAGTCAATAAGGAAGCCGTAAGCCACGCCGCGTTCTCGCAAGCCTGAACAAATTTTGATTTGTCGTTGTCGCAAATCTCAATCGCGATACTTGAACTGTTGCCGTTTCCGTCTCCCGCGTGCCAGCACATTTGATTGTCCTCAAAGGACTGCCAAATTTCCTTGTCGTCAACTGTGTAGTGCCAGCTTGCCTCTCTGCTTTTGCCATTCGCGTCTTTGTTTCCGTTGTACTGAAGATTAGCGTGCATTTGCGCGGTCGCTCCCGCGTTGTAGTTTCCAGTATTGTGAATCGTGATGTACTTGATTGCCGCCATGTTCTTGTTCGGGTTTGTCCCAATCCCCGCCGGTACAATTTTTCGATTTATTATCATCTTTATTCCCTCCCGTTCCGGCCCACAATCTCCCAATCTTCCTCCAAAATATCAGACTGGCTCGCGACCCACATTTGGTGCGTACCGTCGGCGCATCTCATTTGCAAGTACGGGCGGCACTTGAACAGGTCGCCCTCCGCATAACCGAATGTATCCGCCGTTTGCTTGTTGCAAGGGATACCGTTCGGGTATCCCTTTTGGTAAACGACAAACATATCTTTGCCGTTCCAGCCGCTTCTCGTGATTTTCTTGCCGTTTTTCGCCTGTTCAATTGCTTCGCCGAATATCATGTTAAATTTTTCCCCTCTCGATTTTTCCGCCGTTTTCTGCTTATTCTTTAAGACTTCCGTGTTTGCGCTTCCAGTCCTCGTTGGATTTTTCTATTCTTTCCTTTTCGGAATCCGGCAACGCCGCCCACTCAAAATCTCTTATTTCGCGTTTCAGCTTAGTTATAAAATCCTCAAGAATTTCTAACACCGCGCTTGTAACTGTCGGCGTTTCGACGTTTTCCACCCCAAGGAGCAGAGTTGTACGCTCCGAGTCGGTTATATAACCCCATCCTTATGCTTCATGGATTTCTTCTTCGCTTTCATATTCAAGCAGTTTAGCCCTTCGCGCGGCGTTCTTTGATTTCTCCTTTTCCAGCGCCCGATTCAGCGTTGTTTTCAGAGTTTCAAGCCGTTTCAAGAGTTTCTTTCGGCAGTCGAGTTCAAATTTCAAGTCAGAATCCATGACCTCACCCCGCGTTAGCTCTTGATTTCTTCCGTGTCCGTCTCGTAAAAAAACGTGTCCTTTTCAACTTTTTTAACCCCGAGTTTCGCCAATATGTCGTTCGGATAAGTTCCCAAAACGGTTTTATTGATAGTTTCCTTGACGTTGATACACTTGTGCATACTTTGAAGTTTGAGAGACTCTATAATGTCCGCCGCCTTGCTTGCGGAATACGTTGTGTTTACGGACTTTCTGAATCCGACTTTGCCGAAGTTCAGAAATTTCGTTTTGCCGGCTATCTCGTTTTTGTGTTCCGTCACAAAAGATTCAATCTGCGCCGACAGCGTATTTTTGCTGTTTATAAACGCAACGGCTTGCATCTCTGATTTCTTTTTGAGCTTGTTGATGTTTTCATTAAGCTCGTTCGTTATTTCGGCTACTTCTCTGTCGCAGTCGGCGATTTGCCGAAGCGCCTCGTCGACTTCGTTCCAACCCCCAAGCTCCTCCACCGTCAGCTTCGCGCCTCCAAGTTTCTTTCCCAAGGCTATTCCCCCTCCATGTCGCCATAACGCGAGCTTATATACTCTTCTTCAAGCCTGTCAAGTTCGTCATAGTCAATAACCCGCCCTTCAAAATTGGCAAATCGACTTCTGTATCTCTTTGCGCAGATTTTCCTCGGCGCGGCTTTGTCGTCTTTCTCGTCAGCAACAAGTGACTTTATATATTCTTTTTCCAGTCGCCGTATCTCGTCGTAATCAACTTTGCCGCCGTCAAAATTGATAAACCTGTTTTTGCTCCGTTTTTTATCCGCCAGCCCTTGAGGTTTTTGATATGACCCGCTTTGTGTCTGTTCGTCTATATTTCGGATAATCCCTCGCGTGTACCGTTCGCGCCTGTCGTGATACTTTTCCGTATTTATGTGTACTTGAAGCGCGGCTATAACTACTTCAATTTCAAACCGTTTCCAGTATGTCATCTCTGTTTTCTTTATCCCGCTCGAAACATTGCCGAATTTTCGGCTGCACGCCATTAGTTCCCAGTAGTCCGCAATGATTTTTCTCTGAAGGCTGCTGTATCTTTCAAGAAGTTCCTCCATAACTTCACCCCTCAAACAATCCCCATAGATTTACTCATTTTGGCAAGTCTCGGCGCGGTAACGTCCTTGTAGTCGCTTATCGAAAACGCCGTTATCGTGTTGATAAACACGTTCACCGCGCCGCGCAAACCGTAATTCGTCTTGCTTATTCCGTGAAGCAAGTTGATACTTTCATCGCCAAGATTAGCGTCCTCGAACACAAGCCGTATATCTTCAGCCTTAATCTGTTCCGTGAGTAAGTGTTCCTTATTCCCGATTCTGCTGAATAGCTGCGCGTATGATGTTTTTCCCGCCCCGTGCATTCTGAGGTATACTTCCTCGTTCCCGATGAACGCGATTCCGATATGGCTTGCGTCCGAAATCGAGCGGATATAGTTGATTACGCGGGTAGTTAAGTGCTGTGCCTCGTCTATGATTAAAACCTTATTGCTCCCCGTCAGTATCCTTACAAGTTCCTTGAAAACCTTACGCGAAACACATTCTTTAATCTTGAACTCGTCCGCAAAAAGTTCATTTACGCCCGTGATAGTCGCGTAGCAAGGCGACGTGGTTATCATCACCGCCTCGGGATTATTCTTGCAGTATTCTACCGCCGCCATTGTCTTGCCGACCCCCGCGTCGCCGTAAGCGACCCCGACTTTCCCCTGTAAGTGGCAGTACGTAATCGTATTTGTGACGTGTCGGCTTATACTCGTCATTTTAAACGGCGGTTCTTTTTCCGTCACGGCTCTAAGCTCGGTGATATTGATAAGCGCGTTTACTTTCCGCGCCGTTTCCTGCCACGCCTTATAATTCCCTTTAAGAAAGTTGCTTACAAGCCCCGTCGATATCCCGAGTTTTTTGGCGGCATAGGCTTGACTTTTATTTTCGCCGTCCTTGCTGATGTACCACTTCAACTTCTCGATAGCGTCGGCGTATTCCGCCGGAATATCTATCGCCGTTTCTTGAACTACAGCCTGCGCCTCTTCCATTTAATCCCACTCCCTGCCTTTGTTATTTTTGCGCCGCGCCAAGACTTGCAAGCCCCGCGTCCAATCGATTTCCTCCGTAGCGTCCTCGGCGTACTCAAGCAGCTTAACCGCGTTTGAAGATGTGTTAAACAGCGGGATAAGCGTCTTTACGCTTATCCCTACCTCCGGAAGCAGCCGTATCTGCGAATCTATCATAAGGCTAAGCGCGTCCTGCGCCTGAACGTCCTTAATTTTCTTGTAGTTCTTAACGGTTTTTGTAATTGCCTTCTTTTCCCTCTGCTTTTCTTTAAGCGTTTCCTTATCCGCCTTATAAGATAAATTCGTTTCAAGTTTCGCGTTGCATATAAACCGTCCCTCAACGTCTAAAATACGCACTTCTTTCAAGTCGTCGGGGTCATACGCCACGCAAACCTTTTTCCCGAAGTAATTCTTCCACAGATACTCGTCAAAATACTGAAGCGTTTCGCCGTACATAACCACGTTCACGCCGTTTTTCTCGACCGTGAGCGGGTTGCTCCTCCGCATAAATATCTGTTCGAGTTGCTCCTCAGTCGCCGTCCGTTTCTCGGCGAGCAGTTTCGCGTACATTTCATCGGGCGAGTGTCCGTACATACCCTCGCCGCCGTGCGGGCTTTTGTTATACACATTTTCAATGTAAGTATCAACAAACCCCTTAAAATCGTCAATCGCCGACATTCTACCGGGAGTTTTCACCACCGTTTTAAGCTTCTCGGGTCTTTCCAAAATGTTCCCGCCCGTGTACGCGTCAAACAACTTTGAAAACTGCTCCTTAAGCGTCTTATACGTCCGTTCAATCCCCTTAGCCCTTGCGTTTTTCGGTATCGCCGTGACAAATTCAATCCCTAAATCATCAAGTATCGTCGGCGGTTTGATTTCCCCTTCTTTCGGCTTCTTCTTGCGCCGAAACCCGCCGTTTCCCCCGACGTCACGCGCCAAAAACTCCCGCCCGTTATCCGTATAAAAAGTGTATGGAATCCCGAACGCCTTAATCCCTTTCTTCAAGGCGTAAAGCGTAGCGTCCGCGCAGGGGTTATCCGTCACGCACCACCCGACAATTTTCCTCGTCCGCACGTCCATAAACGTTGTAAGGCTCATTCTAACGGGCTTTTCACCGTCATACAGCATAATGTCAAAAGTATGGTTATCCGCCACCCACATATCATTAGGCGATAAATCCTCATACATTCGCTTTATATACGGCTCGCACTTGCCGATATACGCCTTTTCGCCGTTCCTGAACCAGTACACATAAGGCATCGGTATCTTTTTAACATATCGTTCAAAAGTGTCAACCGTTGGAAGTTCAGGCATCTTATCAAGCGTACCTTTTTTGATTCTTCGGGCAAGTTCAAGCTCCAATGAAGTCACGCAAAGCTTGACAGTCTTTCGGCTCTCGTCAAGATAGTAATATTCAAAAATATCCGCTATATAAGGCGTTAGCTTTTGGCGGTGATTCCCGTGTTTACCGCGCTTGTCAACAAGCCCCGCGTCACCTTTATCCGTGAAATCTTTCAACTTCCTGTACAAAGTCCCCCGCTTCATAGGCTCTTCGTCAGCGTGCGCCTCATTGTAAATCTTAATAAAATCAGCGTCCGCCGTCTCCTTATTCGGAGCTTCCGAAGTTTCCCGATACAGATTCCACTCTTTCAAAATCCCTTTCCACGCCGCTGCTTCCTCCCGCTCCCTATCCGACAGATTAGGCGATACGGGTTTATCCTCCGAGAGCGGCGTAAAATCAAGTTCAATCTGTTCAATCCCTTGTTTTTTGTAGGCAATCTGTAACTTTCGGCTTATCCCCGAGAGCGGGATACGGTACGCCTTGCCCGACGCGCCCCCGATGGTATCTCTAACTTCAAAATACTTAAGTTTCCCCGCGTGTATCAACTTCCTCACGTTCTGCTCCGAACAGCCCTTAAGTTCAGCGTACTCCTTAACGCTCAGCCAAACCTCCCGCACATAATACCTCCCCCGAAACTACCCCTTGTCTCGCAATTCCAAAAAAATCTCAATATCTTCTATATACTTCTTCCCAGGACGCTTCCCCCGCAAAATCTCCGACAACTGCGCGCAACATATCCCGATTTCCCCCGCCAAATCCTTAATTTCCATATTCCTCTCGTTAAGCGCGTTCCGTACCTTTATCCCGAATGGAGTTAAAGCTCGTTTCCCCCTAACTCCCTGCTCTCTCATAAAGTTCTATCGCCCCCTATTTAACGCCCGTTAAATGCCCGTTAAACGCCCGTTAAACACTCGTTTAACGCCATTTTACCAAACCGCCGCGCCGTCTTCCCGCTCGCAATACTTTCTATACACTCCGAAACGGTTATTGCTATAATACCCGCTGTGTACGCCTTTTCCGTCAAAATCGTAAAGCCAACAAACAAACTGTTCCACCGCGCCGCCGTCATACGCGACACACGCTCGCTCGCCCCGAAACATCACCCTGTAACCGTTATATTCCTCATTAGCAAAAATTCCCGCGCTTGCCGCCAAATCAAACGACATTCCCGCCCTCCCTTATATTTATCTCTCCGTCATATATCTCCGCAAGGTGTTTCTCGACCTCCGCCCGCGTTGTGCTTTCAAACGCCCCGTACCGAGTGCAAACCCCCGCCCGCCTGTGAACCAATATATACTTCTTCGCGCCGTTAGCGCCCGCGACCTCCGAAACCCTTAACAATCTTGTCGGAAGTTTAACCGAAATCGTCGTCTTGCCGCTTTTCCCCATTCAACCGCCCCTTTTTAGTCCACTCCCGTCGAAGTCCCCTCATCATAAAGCCAATCTTTTCCAAGGACAAAGTTTTCCTAGGTTTCAACTCCGTCTTAACCCGCCTCTTGTACCTCCGCATTTCCTCCGCCCCGCTTAGTCCTCGTAATCCTCGCCGTCCTCAGCCTCATCTTCCGCGGTCTTCTCGTCCGCAAGCTCCACGAACTCAAGTTCCCCGTCCTCGCCATACTTCGGCGGCGTAACCTCCTCATACCCCGAACACCGCGAAATCGCCCTAATCTTGTCTTCTCCGCTATCACAATACTCTTGCCCGCAGTATGCCAAATGACTGCACGATTGGCACACACACTCACTGCATCTTATATCCTCGCACATAAAAATTTCCCCTTTTACATTTATTCCCGCTTGACAACTCCGATAAAAAACGTTATAATCAAACAAGTTTGATTTACTATGCTTTTACATTGGGCGAGTCTCAGCCTCGTCCTTTATCCTTTGTACCCCTATCCGCATAGGCGACACTCCCTTCACAGCCTATCTCTCGCGGTTTTATTTACTCGTCAAGGTCGGATTCCCTTGTCTCTTCCGTCGCTCTTTTCATGTCCTCCCCAAAAGGCATTCCCTCCCAAAATACAGGCATTCCGATATACTCCTTGTCACACCAAGTAATGTCCCCGTTATCCCAATCCTCTGTTCCTCCACTCATAATCTCCTCCTATTCAACCCAATTCCCGACAAGTCCCATTTCCTTTTTTCCTCGCTCAAAAAATTAACTCCAAGATTCCTAACGATTTGCGCGGCGTATTCGTCTTCAGTTTCGCGTTTGCCGTAATCCGCGTATTCTATTATCACCCGCGAAATCTCCTCATCTTTGCCCATAGATTCCACAAACCGCAGCGCGTTCACCAATTTACGAAACCCCGCCGCGCATAAAAACCCTTGCCCGTCCCTATTCCTGTAACGAATCTGAAAAAATTTTAACTCCTCTGGCACAACCTCTTCCATTACAATATGTTGCATTTTCTCCCTCCTCACTACCCGTAACGCCCCTCACATCTTCTTCTTGCTCTCCGCCTTAAGCTCCTTAACCTCTTTCTTGAGAACGCCCACGTCTTTAACGAGCGTGTCAAACTTGTAGCTGAAATCGGATTTATACAGCGCGCTGTAAATTTTGTCGTCAATATCCGACCCGTTGGCGACATCGTACTCCTCAAGGAAGTCGTTCACCGACTGAATCAGCGTATCAATGATTCCGGGCTTCAAATCCTGTAACGTTTGCCTGACGCACTTATTCACCTCGTTTGAAATCAGTTCAAGGCAACCGTCAACGTCCACATACCGCCTCAAATCCTCTATGTTGAAAACGGCGGGCGCGTTCCCCTCGCCGCGCGCGGACGCAACGCTGTATTCCCCCGTCTTGCGTATCGACGGCAAAACTTCGTGCGTCACCCAGTGTTTGAACTCCCGCGCCTTCGGAAGCTTCGACCCCATTATCAAGGAGTATACGCCCGATTCGTTTATCAGCGTCATCTCAATTTCAGCGACAGACGGAACGCCATTGCCGTCAACCGCCCTGTTTACAGATACGCCGTGTTTCACGGCGTCCTCTTCGTCAACGTGTCGCACTATTGCGTCCCGTTCACGTCCATAACCCAGTATTTCCGCCACATCTTTCCCAACAAACCACGGCGTACCCTCAATTTCCAAAACCCTAACCGCGCCAAATTCCTCTTTTTCAAAAATCTTCAACTCGTCCAAAAAATCTTCAACTCCTCTTCAATTTTCGTTTAACGCCGTTCAATTTTTTAATTCTCATAGACCACTTCCTTTCAATTTTCTGTATTTTCGTCCGTGTATCTCATAACTACACAGGCTTCCACCCACTATCTCATAACTAATGGGGGCATTTGCTACTTTCAGCGTGTCCTTTTTTGTGATAAAATTATTACAACGGCTTATTTATTAGTCGTTAGATATAGTATAATTAATATTTCATAATTTGTCAATACCTAAATTACGATTTCTTAATATTTTTTTGGAGGTGTTTTAATTTATGGAAGCTATTGAAATAGGCTCAAGAATACATCAACTTATTAAAAGCAACAAACTTACGGCTAAAGCGGTGGCTAAGGCTACTGGATTGAAAGAATCTGCATTAACAGAATATAAAAAGGGGAGTTATTACCCCTCTGCTGAAGCTATTGTTAATATATCTGAATTTTTTAATATTTCTACAGATTGGATTCTTACAGGAAACGATAAGCCTAAGGAATTAAACGCCGAACAAGCTAACGACGAAACGGAATTATTAAGCACCTACCGTAATCTATCTACAATAGAAAAAGGACGTATATTAGAACGCACCCAAGTATTACTTGAAAAAACAAAATCTGAGCCTGCGCCAACAAAACCCTCCGCCAAACCCACAAAGCCCGTAAAACCTCCTAAACCACAAACCGCCGTCCCCGCCCCCGTCGCGCATCAGTACGAAGACGACCCCGACGACCTCGACGAACCCGAAACAATCGACCTTGAAATAATCAACCAAACCGCCTCCGCTGGTCACGGTTCAATGCTTATCGAGAACTACCTCGAACTCGACTTCCACCCTTTCCCCGCCCACCTCGTCCCGCGCGGAACTACTTTTTGCGTCTATATCCAAGGCGACAGCATGGAACCCGAAATTCAAGACGGCGACATTGCCTTCATCAAACAATCCCCCGAAGTCCAAGACGGCGAAATAGGCATATTCGTTATAGAAGGCGACCAGTTCTGCAAAAAACTACACGTAAACTACACCACCCGCACTTTCGAGCTACTCTCCTTCAACCCCAAATTCCCCCCGATTCCAATAACCAACGACCCCGAAATCAGCACAATCGGCGTTGTCCTAGGCACAGCCCCGCCAACCATACTCAAACCCCCAATCAAACCCAATAACCCCAACCATACCAAAACAAACCAACAATCCAATTGACCCTCACCATACGGGGGGGGCGGAACGCCTGCCCCCGCCTCACCGTACCAGATGCGGAACACCTGCCCCCTGCCTCATCGTGCTGGAGCGGAACGCCCGCCCCCCTCACCGTGCGGGCACGCCCCGCCCCCCTCACCGTGCGGGAGCGGAGCGAACCCGCCCAAACTCCCTGCCACCACACAGGAGCGGAGCGACCCACCCTGCCCCGCCTCCTTACTGCGTCCAAAATTACCAGTTTTTCCGATATGTATTAAATGAAGAAATTTTTCACACCAGTTGTGCAATATTTCCAATTCTCCCCACCTCATTCCCAGTTCCCTCACTCCTCACCTCCTCTAAACCTCAACAAAATCAACCCCTCCAGATTGCACAACC
>BNUF01000071.1 GCA_025997155.1 Clostridia bacterium | reverse complement strand
GGATATCTCTAAAATTGAGGAACTAAGAAAAACCTGTGACGATTTGGCGGTCGTCTGCTATATCAATTCGACCGCCGAAACAAAGGCACATTCGGACGTTTGCGTCACGTCGTCAAACGCGCTTAAAATTATTAAAAAATTGCCGAATAAGAATATCTATATGATTCCCGACGAGAATCTGGCGCGGTATATCACAAAGCAAGTCCCCGAGAAAAACTTTATTTTTAACGAAGGTTTTTGTCATGTCCACACGAGCATAACAAGGGAAAATCTGGAAAAAGGAAAAGAGGCGCGTCCGCACGCGCTTGTTTTGGCACACCCCGAATGTAGGGGCGGCGTTTTGGAACTCGCCGACTATATCGGGAGTACGTCTGGTATAATAGATTACGCGACAAAAAGTGACGCAAAGGAATTTATAATTTGCACCGAACTTGGCATACTATACGAACTTAACAAAAAAAATCCAGACAAAAAGTTCTATTCTGTCGGGCATAAACAATTCTGTCATAATATGAAACTCATCACCCCCGCGAAAATTAAAGACTGCCTTGAAAATAAGAAGTACGAAGTCATTATCCCCGAATCGCTTGCGGCACAGGCGTTAAAACCCTTGCTTGCTATGCATAAGTTAGCTGAGGAATAATTATGACAAGTTATGATGTGATTATCGTCGGCACAGGCGCGGCGGGGCTGTTTTGCGCGTTGAACCTGCCTGAGTGTTTGTCGGTCGCTATGCTCTGCAAGGAAGGACTTTGCGATAACGATTCTTTTCTGGCGCAGGGAGGGATTTCCACGCTTAGAACCCCCGACGACTATGAGCCTTTTTATGAGGACACGATGAAGGCGGGGCATTTCGAGAACGACCCCGACGCGGTGTCGGAGATGATAAACGCGTCTACGCGGATAATTAAGGACTTGCTTGACGCGGGCGTTGACTTTGAAAAGACGGACAAGGGCTTTTCCTATACCCGCGAGGGCGCGCACTCACACAACAGGATTATGTACCACGGCGACAGCACGGGCAAAGAAATCACGTCGAAACTTTTGGAGACCGCCAAAACAAGGCGGAATATACAAATGTTTCCATATATGTCTATGATAGATATTATACATAAAGCAAACGCCTGTAACGGCGTGGTTGTATCAGACAAGTCGGGGTTTCACGCGCTTTTTTCAAAGGCGGTAGTGTGGGCGACGGGCGGAGTCGGCGGGCTTTTCAGGAACTCGACGAATTTCGAGCATTTGACAGGCGACGCGGTCGTTTTGTCTCTAATCCATAATATAAAATTGCGCGACGTTTCGTATATACAGATTCACCCTACCACTTTGTATACCCCGAAAGAGGGACGCAAATTCCTTATTTCGGAGTCCTTGCGCGGAGAGGGCGCAATCCTTCTCGACTTGAGGGGCAACCGTTTTGTAAACGAACTTCTTCCGCGTGACGTTCTTTCTTTGAAAATCGCGGAACAGATGAAATCGGACAATTCCGAATATATATACTTGTCGGCGGAAAAAATCGACAAAAACGAACTTTTGCGGCATTTTCCGTATATTTGTAAACATTGTGAGGAACAGGGGTTTGACCTCACAAAAGTCCCTATCCCGGTAGCTCCCGCTCAGCATTATTTTATGGGCGGCGTTTTGGCGGACCTGCAAGGACAGACGAGTATGCGAAATCTGTACGCTGTCGGGGAAACCGCCTGCAACGGGGTTCACGGAAAAAACCGCCTTGCCAGCAACTCCTTGCTTGAGGCGTTGGTATTCGCGAAAAACGCGGCACACCGCCTTTCGGCGAAACTTGAAAATTTTGAAAAAACCGAGGTTGACCTTTCGGTATACGGCGGCGACTTCCTGAAAAAACACAGACACCTTTTCACGTCGCAAATCAACCCCAATGAGGCGCTTTTTCTATGATGCTTAATATGGAACCCCTTATATTATCCGCCTTGCGCGAGGACATAACGAGCTGGGACATTTCAGCCGAGCTTATCAAAAGCGAACGCGGCACGGCGGAACTTTTCGCCAAACAAAATGGCGTTTTGGCGGGGCTTCCCGTGTTCGAGCGCGTTTTTACTTTGCTTGACAATACGGCAAAATTTGACACGCGCTTCAAGGACGGTGACGCGGTGACGGCGGGAACGCTAGTCGGCAGAATTTCGGGAGATATGCCGAAAATCCTGTCCGGGGAACGCACCGCGCTTAATTTCCTGGGGCATATGTCGGGGATTGCCACACTTACACGCGAGTACGCCGAAATATTGCAAGGCACAAAAACAAAGATTACCGACACGAGAAAGACTACCCCGAATATGCGGATTTTTGAAAAATACGCCGTGAAAGTCGGCGGCGGAGTGAACCACAGGTATAATCTGTCAAGTGCCATAATGTTAAAAGATAACCATATTTCGGCATTCGGGAGCATAACCGCCGCCGTGGCACAGGCGCGTAAATCCGCCTCTTTCACCGTGAAAATCGAAGTCGAAACAGAAACAATGGAAATGGTCGAGGAAGCGTTGAAGGCGAAAGCCGACATAATTATGCTCGACAATATGGACATAAAAACTATGCGCCAAGCCGTCGCAATAATCGGAGGACGCGCAATCACGGAATGTTCGGGCAACATAACAAAAGAACGCCTGCGCGAAATCGCGGATATAGGCGTCGACTATGTTTCAAGCGGCACACTCACATATGCGGCGGGCGTTCTGGACTTATCCTTAAAAAATCTCCACAAAATTGAGTTTTTAGCCAACTGACAAAAATAAAACCTGACAACGAAACGCCGCACGGGGCGGCGTTTTTATTATGCGTCATACAGGCTAGGATACCTTAAACACCTCGTCGCCTATCTCTACGTTATACTCGAAACTCGTGAAGGTGACGACTATTCTTTCGCTGCCCGCGGTGTCATAAATTACCATTTTGACGGGTTTGAAGGAGCTGTTGTCGACCCAAAGTTTTTCCGTGGCAAGGTATTTGTTATCGCCCGGGATACTCGCCTCGAGAACTGTGCAGACGCTGTTTTCCATATTCGCGGCGGTGACGGAGACTTCTTTTGAGGAAATGTAGTTTTTTACAAAACTTGTCACAAAGATTTCTGAACGCTCGGAGAGTTCGCGGGTGGAAACGCTGACCCTGTCGCCGACTTTCGGGTTGAACTGTGATATCGTTTTTCCGTCGAACACCGTCACGTTGCCCGCGACCCCCTCGGGGGAAGTTACCGTGACGCGGTACTGTCCGCTCGTCCTGCACTGCTGTGTAACGCCGTAGGTGTTGTCGCCCTTGTTCGATATGTATTTGACGTTAGCCGCCGCTTGGTAGGACGTCATATTGACGAGGTTGTGCTGAATCTGTTCATACGCCGAAACCGACAGCTCTTCGGGCGTTTTGCAGGACGTGAGCAAAAATAAAAAAGATACTAAAAGCAGGATTTTCTTAACCATATAGACCCCTCCAGTAAGTTACAAACTTAAACTTGTATAAGTTATGTTATAAAAAAATTTGCGTTAATATGATAATTTTGCTAAAATTTAAGTAGTGTCTTATAATCTTAAATATTGGAAATAATTGCAATAAATGAAGGTTACATAAATTCGGAGGGAAAAACGTATGTTTTCAAAGTATTTGGGAATTGATTTAGGCACGGCGAACACTCTCGTGTTTGTGAAAAATAAGGGGATTATTATAAATGAGCCGTCCGTCGTCGCAATCAATATGCGTACAAAAGAGGTTTTGGCGGTCGGCGACGAGGCGAAAGAGATGATTGGGCGTACTCCCGGGGAGATTGTCGCCATACGCCCTCTCAAGGACGGCGTTATCGCGGATTTTGAGATAACTCAGGCTATGCTCAGGCATTTTATCAAGAAGGCGTTCAAAGAGGGTATGTTTATGTCCAAACCCAAAGTAGTGGTTTGCGTGCCGTCGGGCGTGACGGAGGTCGAGAAACGCGCCGTAATCGAGGCGGCAATCGCGGCGGGGTCGGGCGAACGCTACACCAACCTAATCGAGGAGCCTATGGCGGCGGCAATCGGCGCGGGACTCCCCGTCGGAGACCCGACAGGGAGTATGGTCGTCGATATCGGCGGCGGCACAAGCGAAATCGCCGTGATTTCTCTCGGCGGAATCGTCACGGCGAAATCCCTCCGAATCGCGGGGGACGAGCTCGACTCCTCCATAATCAACTATATCAAAAAAGAATATTCCCTCGCAATCGGCGAACGCACGGCGGAGGAAATCAAAATAGCAATCGCGGCGGTGTATGACGCGTCCGAAAAAGACCGAATGGACATACGCGGGCGCGACCTTGTGACGGGACTTCCGAAAACCGTAAAAATCACCTCCGCCGAGATTAAGATAGCCATAGAAGAGCCTGTTTCGGCAATAATCGACGCGATAAAGTTCACCCTTGAGAAAACCCCGCCCGAACTGGCGGCGGACGTTATGGAGTCGGGTATTATGTTAACGGGGGGCGGCGCGCTGCTTCGCGGGCTTTGCCAGCTTATCACGAAGGAAACGGGCATACCGACCAAAATTGCGGAACACCCGCTTGACTGTGTGGCAATCGGGACGGGAATGGCTCTTGAACACATAGACACCTTGGGCGGGGTTCTAATCTCCCCGCAGAAACTTAAAATGTAGGCGAATTATATATGGATTTTTTCAGCGAACATAAAAAAATGTTTATTATAGTCGGCGTTCTTCTTTGCGCGGCTTTGATGGCGTACTCCGTGTATTACCGCAAACAGCCGACGCTCCTCGAGAACGCGCTGGCGTATGCCGCGAACCCCGCGCAAAAGTTTCTCGGCGGGATTACGGGCTACGCGGGGGATAAAATCAATTTCTACCGCGATATGGGGGCGGCGGCGGAAGAAAACAAGGAACTCCGCGCCGAACTCGACAAATTGCGCCGCGAAAACGAACGCCTGAAACAAGCCGAGGCGGAAAACATACGCCTCAACACTCTTTTTGAGACGAGCCGAAAATATTCGGATTATCCCCTTGTCGCCGTGACGATTATCGCGAAAGACCCGGGCAACTGGTACGACAATTTCACCGTGGACAAAGGAAGCCGCGACGGGCTTGCGGGGAATATGCCCGTGATTGCGTCGGGCGGGCTTGTGGGACGCGTTATCGAGTGCGGGGGCGGCTATTCCAAGGTGCGTTCCATAATCGACGACTCTATGGCGGTTTCCGCGAAAAGTGTGCGCACGGACGATTTGGGGATTGTCAAGGGAGATATGAAACTTCGGGGGGACGGGCTTTGCAGAATGGACAGAATCGACGTTCACGCCGACATAATCGCGGGGGACGAAATCGTCACCTCAAACCTAGGCAACATCTACCCCGAGGGGATAAAAATAGGCGACGTCGAGACGATTGACGTGAGCGCGGACGGACTCACAAAAACGGCGACAATACGCCCCGTCGTCGATTTCGGGCGGCTTGAGACACTTCTTGTCGTAAAACAAAACTTTTCCAAGGAAGAGTTGTATAAGGACGCTGAATAAAATGCGGGTGACGGTATTTTTTGTTCTTATTATAATAAATCTTACGCTCCAGTCGACAATACTTCGCTCCGTCAGCGTTTTCGGGATTTCCCCCGATACGCAGATTTTGATTATCGTCTCCTACGCGATTTTGCGCGGAGATATGGAAGGTGCGGTTTTCGGGTTTTTCGCGGGGCTTATTCGGGATATGATGTTTTGTACGGTAATCGGGGAGTACGCCCTGCTCGGGTTGCTTACGGGGTTTTTGGCGGGGAAGCCTTTCCGCAACTTCTTCCGCGAAAACGATTTTCTGCCGCTGTTTCTTGCGGGTGTGCTTATGATTATGCACGAGTGCGGGTATTATTTCCTCACGTATCTGCTGCAAGGGGAAACGGACTTTTTCTATTATTTCCATAGGATTATCCTGCCCGAAACGGCGTACAGCGTTATTTTGGCTATCCCCGTATACCGATTGATACATTTTATAAACGGCAAAGTAGAAGAACGCGAAAAACGTATGCGTAAACTTTTTTAGGTGGGATTTTGTGGACTGGTTGAAAACTATACTCGGATTTTTGGGGAATCGACTGTTTGTCTTGCTGATTGTTTTTGTCGTGTGTTTTTACAATCTGATACTTAATTTGTATGACTTGCAGATAATCCACGGCGAAGAGTACACAAAAGATTTGCGGGAGATAACCACAAAGAAACTCGCCATAAACGCGCCTCGGGGGAACATTTATGACAAGTACGGGCGGCCTCTGGCGGTGAACGTCACGACCTACACAATCAAACTGAACCCAGGAGCGGCGTTTGACCAAAAACGCCTGAACGACACCCTGTACGACCTTATAAAAATGTTTGAGAAAAACGGCGAAAAATATATAGACGAGTTCCCGATTTCTAAGGACGAACCTTTTGAGTTTAACTTTTCGGGGAGTCAGGCGCGGGAATCCCTGTGGCGTTCCGATATGGACATAAAAAAGGAAAACAAGGACGTTATGGCGGTTTTCGCCCAGTTGCGGGACGATTTCGGGGTCGACCCGAATTTGCCCGATGTCGAGGCGCGCAAAATCGTGTCGCTGCGTTCGGCGATTTATATGAAACGGTACAGAAAGTATTCTCCCATAACCCTTGCCACAAACGTCTCAAACGAAACAATGGCGATAATCGAGGAAGAAAGCGACAAGTATATCGGAATCTATGTCGATACGGACTCGCTCCGCGAATACCCGGGCGGGATTACTTTTTCGCATATCGTGGGCTATGTCGGAAAGATTAACGATTCGGATATCGAAAAGTACGAACAGTACGGTTACGAGGCGGGCGACCCTGTCGGGAAAACGGGGCTTGAACAGGCGCTCGAACTGAATCTGCGCGGGACGGACGGCGAACGCACGGTTGAGGTGGACGCGGCGACGGGGCTTGTTTTGTCGGACGTTGCGGAGATTAAAGAGGCAGTTCCTGGGGATAAATACTTTCTGACGATAGATTCGAAATTCCAAGAACAGACATATAACATACTTTACAGCAAATTAAAGAGTATGCTGATAAGCCGCCTTACCCAGAGGGCGACAAAGGACGCGGGGATTTCCGTCAAGGAAGTCGCCGCCGCCTTGGTACGCTCAAACTCCCTCAGTATAAAAAAGGTGTGGCAGTCGGAGGAGTTCGCGGGGAAGCTACTAAAAGAATATATACTGGGAGAACTCGCGGAGGCGGACATTTCAACGGCGGAGGGTGCGAACGAGGCAAAGAAAATTTTGGCGGACGGCGTTTCACGCGGGCGAGTGTCGGTGTCGCGGATATTTATGGCGCTCTATGAGCAGGGGGTTATCACCGCGACAGACAAGGAACTTACGCAAATGCGGGGCAACACCCTTTCGACTTTACAATTTTTGGTAAACAAGATAAACGCGGACGAGATTACCCCGCAAATGGTGAATCTTGACCCGTCAACAGGGTCGGTAGTCGTCGTCGACGTGCGGACGGGACGCGTGTTGTCGGCGGTTAGTTACCCGACTTACGACAACAACCGAATGGCGACGGATTTCAACGAGTATTTTCCGATAATCAACAGCGACTTGTCCGCGCCGACATATTTCCGCGCCTTTCAGGAACGCCGCGCGCCAGGCTCGACTTTCAAGATGATTACGGCGATTGCGGGGCTTGAACGCGGGGCGATAACCCCGAATTCGACGATTTATGACGAAACGGTGTTTAAAAAGGCGGGGCTGCCGTATCTCCGTTGCTGGTCGTCGTCTTCCCACGGAAGTATCAACGTTTCCAAGGCGTTGCAAGTTTCGTGCAACTACTTTTTCGCGGAGACGGCGTATCGGCTTAGCAGCTCAAAAAACGGCGGCAAAAATTCGGGGATATACGCGCTGAACGAATATATGAAGGCGTTCGGCTTGAACGAGCGGACGGGCGTTGAAATCGGCGAGGCGTATGACTCACGCGGAAAAAATGACGAACAGATACAGATTTCGTCGCCCGAGTACCGCGAATATCTGGGAAATCTGTACAAAACAGAGACAAAATGGCAGGACGGCGACACCGTGGCAACCGCAATCGGACAGGCAATCAACAACTACACGGCGGCGACTATGGCGAAATACACTATGATTTTGGCGAATCGCGGCACGAGGTACAAATTATATATGACTGAACGGCACGAAAACTACGGCGGGGATTTTGTCGAAATCTCAAAACCAGTCACGGAGGGGACAATCGAAGTCAAGGACAGCACGTGGAAAGCCGTGTACACGGGTATGTACAACGTGACGCACGCCGTCGGCGCGACGGGTTACTCGACTTTCAACAAATTCCCGATAAGTGTCGGGGGAAAAACAGGCACGGCGCAGGAGGATTTGATGCGCCGCGACCACACGTCTTTCGCGGGGTTCGCACCCTTTGACGACCCGCAGATTGCCGTGTATGTCGTAATCCCCTTCGGCGACACCCCAATCGCCCCCGCCGCCGCCGCCCACATCGGGCGTGACGTAATCGGGGCGTATATGGGGCTTGGCGAAGGGCAAACCGAACGCCAAAAAGTGAATGCTTTATACAGATAGGAGGACTGAAAATGCAGCTTATAATAGTGACGGGTATGTCGGGAGCGGGGAAATCCACGGTACTAAAAGCGTTGGAGGACTATGGCTTTAATTGCACGGACAACCTGTTGCCAATGTTTGTGCCGAAACTTGTCGAAATGGAGACGGCGGAGGGAAACGATAATGTCGCGCTGGGTATTGATATAAGAAGCGGCTCGATGCTTGAGGCGTTGCCCGAAGTCGTAAAAAGCACCCGCGAGAGCGGACATTCCGTGAGTGTCTTGTTTTTGGAGTGCGGGGACGAAGTTTTGGTAAAAAGATACAAAGAGACGCGGCGAACGCACCCGCTGGCAAAAAACGACAGGGTGGAAGTGGGCATAGGAAAAGAAAGGGTATTGCTTAAGGATATCAAACAATGCGCCGATTATATTTTGGATACAAACAGTTTTCTTACAAGACAACTTAAAGAAAAAGTCATCGAGATATATTTTGACAACCAAAAATTTACAAATTTGACGATAACTGTTTTGTCTTTTGGGTTCAAATACGGTATCCCCTCCGACTCCGACCTTGTTTTTGACGTGCGTTTTATCGAAAATCCTTTTTATGAACCGAAACTCCGCGAACTTACGGGGCTTGACCCTGAGGTACGCGGCTTTGTGCTGTCGTCGGAGGGGAGCGCGGAGTTTTTGCAAAAACTGAATGATATGCTTGAGTTCCTGATTCCGCGTTATGTCAAGGAGGGCAAAAATAATCTGGTGGTGAGTATCGGCTGCACAGGCGGCAAACACCGCAGCGTATGCCTTGCGCGGGAAGTCTATTTGAATCTGACGCAAAAAAAACAAAGTGTCATCATAAGCCACAGAGATATTGACAAAGACTCTAAAGGCGGCTAAGCAGGGCGACACTTTCGACATGGGGCGTTTGCGGGAAACAGTCGAAAACGCTTATATCGTCGATTTTGTAATTTTTAAGAAGAGAAATGTCGCGGGCAAGAGTAGCTGGGTTGCACGAAACATAAATAAGCGTCGGGGCGGCGATTTCGTCAAGCTTAGATAAAAGTGACGGCTCGCAACCCTTGCGCGGCGGGTCGACCACCACCACGTCGGGGGCGGAGAAACTGATTTCCTCCGATTTGCCGCACACAAAAGAAACGTTGCCGATTTTATTTAATTTCGCGTTATCCACAGCGTTATCCACAGCGTCCTTCACAATCTCCACGCCCTGAACCTTTTGGAATTTTTTGGCAAGAAGGAGCGAGATTGTTCCGATTCCGCAATATAAATCAAGGGCGGCGTTTCCGCCTTTCGCGTACTCCAAAACTTTATTGTACAGTTTCTCCGTTTGGCTCGGGTTGATTTGGTAAAACGAGCCTAGCGAAATCTTGAAGGAAAGCTCGCACAACACGTCCGTGATATATGTATCCCCTTGAAGTAAAACTGTCGTATCACCTGTGATTAGGTTAGTTCTTTTTGTATTGATATTCACAAGCACCGATTTAATTTCTGGGAAGTTCTTAAACCTTTGCAATAGTTCGCCAGAACGCGGCAAGGTTTTCGCGTTTATCACAAGGCAAACCATAGTGCCGTGTGTGGCGGTGCGGATTACTAAATGCCGCAAAATCCCCGTATGGGTTTTCTCGTCATACACCGAAATGTCGTTTTCGCGTACATATTCAAGCACGGCTTTTACAATGCCAGAAGTATCCCGCGCAATAATACAATCCGAAACAGGCGCGATATCGTGGGTACGCTCGCGAAAATAGCCCACCGCGGGCGACCCGTCAGGAAGTTTGCCAAAGGGAAACTGTACCTTGTTGCGATACCGATAGGGTTCGCTCATTCCCGCGCAATCCGTCACGTCAAACGGGACTTTGCCGATAGTCCGCAGCGCGTCGGCGACTTTTTTACTCTTATATGTACATTGCGAAGCGTAGGACAAGTGCTGGAGCGTACACCCTCCGCAGAGGTTAAAACATTCGCAGGGCGGGGCGACGCGTTCCGCCGATTTCGTGTCTATACTAAGCAGCTTAGCGACGCCATAAGATTTGTACAGTTTAATCACTTGCGCCGTGATTTTTTCACTCGGCAACGCGTTTTTGACAAAAAAAGTAAAGCCGTTCACCCGCCCGATTCCCAGCCCGTCCGACGAGAGCGCGGTAACTTCTGTATTTATTATGTCGTTTTTGTTAAACATTGGTTTTCCTCAAATACCGATTAAGGCATTTGTCATACCCAATCCAGTCGCCTTGGGTGTTCGGCACGGACAGGGCGGACTCGAACGCCTTGATTTTCGCGTCGGCGTCGTCGGCGCAGTGCAGTATAAACGCCTCGATAATTTTCGGGCGTTTGGGCGCGCCGTATTCGTACTCGCCGTGGTGCGACAAAACGCAATGCGTGAGGAGCATACGAAGCTCTTCGGGAAACCCCTCTATATTCGGCACGATTTTATTAATCATTTCGCAGCAAATGTAGGAATGTCCCAAAAGTTTGCCTATGTCGGAGTAGTCGTTGACGGGAAAGGGCAGGAGTTCGTACACCTTGCCGATATCGTGGAGGATTGCGGACGCGAGGAGCAGGTCGCGGTTGACGTACTTATATTTTCCGCCCAAAAAGTCACAGATTTGCACGACGGAGAGAGTGTGTTCCAAAAGCCCGCCGCTATAACTATGGTGCATTGTTTTCGCCGCCGAATGGTCTTTCAGCGGGGCGGATATTTCAGGGTTGTTTACTATGAGTTCTGTCAGGAGCTGGTGCAGGTGCGGGTTCAAAATAGTATCGATAATATCGCATAACTCCGCGTACATTTCCAAAATGTTCTTATCGGTACAGGGGATATAGTCGGAAGGCTCGTACTCCCCCTCCACACTCTTGCGGATTTTCATAATTTTGAGCTGCAAATTATCCCTGTATTCGATGACTATGGCGTCAATCTTTATATAGTCGCCTTCCTCAAAATTCTGAATGTCATTATCCAGTTCCCAAACTTTTCCGTCAATCGTGTTCGTTTTGTCGGCAATCTTAAGCGACAAATAGGTTTTGCCCGCGTTGGATTTCATATTTTGCTTTTGTTTGCATAGGTAATGACCCACAATGTGGTCGTCTTTCCGAAAATCTTGAACGTACCTCAAAAACTTCACCTTTCAACTATTATTTGCTTATTGCGGGGTAAATCTGTATATCCAGCGTACAGCCGAAATGCGCGGTGTTTTTCAAAAACGCCAGATTGATACGCTCGGATATATTTTTAT
>BNUF01000070.1 GCA_025997155.1 Clostridia bacterium | reverse complement strand
CGGGCGTTGATTTATGCAAGTGCCTTGGTTGCTCCGTAAAAATTTCGTTAGGTTGTATTTGTTGAGTTTGCCCGATTCTTCGCGTATCTGGACTTCCGACGCGGAAACACGCGCAACGACGCCCGCCTCCTTAGCGATTGCGACGACGCCCGAATCGTTGGCGGTCTTGTATTCCATACCCGTCCCGATTACGGGGGATTGCGTCGTCAAAAGCGGCACTGCCTGACGCTGCATATTAGACCCCATAAGGGCGCGTGTAACGTCGTCGTTGCCTAAAAAGGGGATAAGCGCGGTCGCCACGGAAACTATCTGTTTCGGCGACACGTCCATTAAGTCGATGCGGGACGGGTCGACCTTAAAAATTTCCTCCCGTTTGCGTCCCAGCACGTTTTTGTTGAGGAAATGCCCCGCCGCGTCAAGAGGTTCGTTCGCCTGAGCGCAAATGTGGTTTTCTTCCTCGTCCGCCGTGATATACACGAACTCGTTTGTTACGACGGGTTTTTCGCCTGTTTTGTCAACCACGCGGTATGGAGCTTCTATAAAACCGTACTCGTTGATACGGGCGTATGTCGCAAGCGAGTTAATAAGCCCGATGTTAGGACCCTCGGGAGTCTCGATAAGGCACATACGGCTGTAATGAGAACTGTGAACGTCGCGTACCTCAAAACCCGCGCGGTCGCGGGAAAGTCCGCCCGGCCCAAGCGCCGAAAGACGGCGTTTGTGGTTAAGCTCGCCTAGGGGGTTTGTCTGGTCCATAAACTGCGACAACTGGCTGCTCCCAAAAAATTCCTTTATAGCGGCTGTCACGGGGCGGATATTTATAAGAGTTTGCGGAGTAACGATTTCCAAATCCTGTATGTTCATACGCTCGCGAACGACACGTTCAAGCCGCGTCAAACCCACGCGGAACTGGTTCTGCAAAAGTTCGCCCACGGCGCGGATTCTTCTGTTTCCGAGGTGGTCGATGTCGTCCTTGTTGCCGTAGCCGTACTCAAGGTGCATAACATAGTTTATGGAGGCGAAAATATCTTCATAGACGATGCATTTCGGCACTAACTTCGAGGCGCGTTTTTTGATGATTTCGGCAAGTTCTTTAACGTTGCCCGACGCGTTCTCGTTATATTCCTCAAAAATTTTAATAAGTTCGGGGTAGTATACAGGCTCTTTTATTTTAAGTGACTTAGCGGATAAGCCATAGATTTTTAGATAATTGTCAATATTTACCATTCGATTGGTGAGAACTTTAATCTCAATATCGTCGTTTGACGCGTCCTTGCCGTTTACATAGCAGGCGATAACGCCCGAATCCTGGATTTCGTTCGCAACCGCGTCGGTAACGACCGTCCCCGCCACGGCGATACACTCGCCGTCGGGCGAGATAACGTCCTGCGATAGAGCCGCGCCCCTTATTCTGTTCCTTAGATGTAATTTTTTGTTAAACTTGTAACGCCCGACTTTCGCCAAGTCATAGCGTTTGTGGTCAAAGAACATACTGTTTAACAGAGATTCCGCGTTTTCTGGGGTAGGCGGCTCGCCCGGGCGGATACGCTTGTACAGTTCCACAAGCCCTTCCTCGCGGTTGTTGCTTATGTCTTTTTCGAGAGTCGCCAAAAGTTTCGGGTCGTCGCCGAACATATCCATTATTTCCTCGTCCGTGCCGAGCCCGAAAGAACGCAAGAGCACGGTCACGGGGATTTTGCGGGTTCTGTCCACGCGGACGCTGAAAATATCGTTTGAGTCCGTTTCGTATTCAAGCCACGCGCCTCGCCCAGGCATTACCGTCGAGGTGATTATCTTTTTGCCGAATTTGTCGTAGTCAAGCCCGTAATAGATACCGGGCGAACGCACGAGCTGACTTACGATTACGCGTTCCGCTCCGTTTATGATGAACGTACCCGTGTCGGTCATAAGCGGGAAATCGCCCATAAAAATGCCCTGCTCCTTGATTTCGTCGTTCTCTTTGTGGCGCAGGCGGGCTTTCACGCGGAGCGGCGCGGCATATGTAGCGTCGCGTTCCTTGCATTGTTCTATGGAGTATTTCGGTTCGTTGTCAAGCGTGTAACCCACAAACTCGAGGATTAAGTTGCCGCTGTAATCGGTTATCGGCGAAATATCCTCGAACACCTCGTAAAGACCCTCGTCAAGAAACCACTGGTAGCTTTCCTTTTGAATCTCGATAAGGTTCGGCATCTCTAACGCCTCATCGATACGCGAATAGCTTACGCGTGAGTTCCGCCCCAGTTTAACCCTTTTAGCCTCAAGAGTCTGTGCGGGTTTTGTAGTTTTTTCGTCTTCCATAGAACTAATCGCTCCTTAGAAAATTTATACATATTTACATAATATGAGAGGTATCCCATTTTACCCATTAAAGTGCATTTTACTATTATAGCACATAGGATATTTATGTCAATAGTTTTTTGCAATTAAAAAATCTCTTGTGAATATTTTTCATTCACGAGAGATTTTTTAATTCCTATTTTCCGCCTACCGTCAAAGTATAGATTTTCTCGAGAAGGCTTAACGCTCCCTTGTATCCGATATAACTTCTGTTTATAACCAATTCTTCCGTTACGGGGGTCGTCGTTTCGATAAGCAGCCCGCCCAGTTTAACGGCGGCGTCCTTCTCCCACGACGACCCTATAATAAGCGGCACGCTCCCGCAAAAAGGCGCGTTCTCGACTTCTTTTTCGACTTCGTAACCGTCCTCGATAAACAACGCCTCGGCGGAAATCCCCTCTGACAAGTTTTCGTAAAGTTTCGCGATTCCCGCTCGGTACTTTTGCGGCGGGTTATCCGTGATAATTTGCTTAATTGGGATAAGCCCGATTTGGCCGGCTAAAAATTTCGTGACGGCGATGTTGTACGCGCTGTCGCCGACTGTCGCGAAACGTGACGGCAAGCCGTACCAGTATTCCGAAAAGAACTCTGAAAAATGCTCCAAAAAGTAGTAATACTCATCCGCCTCTTTGGCGATAAACTTTTCGGATTTTTCCTTGTCGATTCCCGCAAATTCGACGACTTGGCGCAAAAACCCGCTCGTCGCCTCCTCGCCGATTGGGAGTATCGGGATATGCAGATAATCCTGCCCGTATTTTTCTTTAAGATACTCGACTGTGGAAAGCCCGACCCACGGCGAAACGAGAAGGTTAAACTGCGCCTTCGGGATAGTTTTCCATTCCGACACGCCAGCACTTTGCGGTCCGAAAAGTATGTTCACCTCAAACCCCGCGCCCTCGAGAACCCTCTTTAGCTCGATTAAATCCCCGCGCCAGTTCGTGTTGAAATACGGCACTTCCGAAAACACGTTGATAAGCCCCCGCGTTCTTTCGCCGTCATAATCGCCGACATACTGGTCGATTATGGCTTCAAGCGCAAGTTCGTGCCCGACAAGGTTGTTGCCCTTAAATCCCGCCGCCTCAACCGCCACGACAGGTTTTCCTTTTTCCTGATATTCCTTGGCGAGAGCTACAATGTCGTCGCCGATAAGTTCGCTCGAACAGCCCGAGAGGATTACGAACAAATCCCCGTCGATTATCTTGAGCGTCGATTTAACGAGCAAGTCAAGGCGCGGTATCCCGCCGAAAACTATTTCCTTTTCGCCGAGGTTGGCGGAGGGCATAGCTCCGCCGCCCGCGAACCCCGCGCCCTGAAACCCGTTCCCCGACGCGAGCATACAGTATTGGTTGTCCACGCAGCCGGGCCCGCTGTTCGCTATCGGCACGGCTTTCGGTATTGCCGCGACGGTGTACGCCGCTCCGATTGCGCAGCCATAGTGGGGGTGCAGTATTGAGTTTGACATTTATATAGTCCTCCAAAGCTTTATTTCTAATCTTCGTCCAAAATTTCGGGGTGTTTCGCTAAGATGAACTGGTCCTCCTGAGCAAGCCACCAGTCCGTGTAGGGCAGTTTCACGTGGCGTTTGAGCACCTGCCCGAATTTTTTACGCGCCAGAATCTCGAACAACGCCTCGCCCGTTCGGATAATCCCGTCGTAGCCCAGCGGAAAATGCTCGTCTCCCATCGCGAAAGACGGGATACCGAGTTTCGCGGCGACAGGCGCAAGCCCGTTGTGGCGTATGATTATGAAATCGGGGTTGACCCGTTTTAACAGCCCGCTGAACTGGAACTGCTGGGTTTTGCTTACGGTAAAATTCGGAATGTCGCCGTAATGCTCCACAAGGTGTTTGAGGGTGTCCTGATTTTCGTAACCGCTGTCATACACAGGGTCGTGGTGGAACACTATCGAGCCGTCTATCTGTACGCCGAGTTCGCGGATTACCTCCGCCATCGCGTGGGCAAAGGACGACCCCGTTGCCACAAAACCCTTGATTCCCTGTAACTTTTCGCGGAGTTCCGCAAGCTTCGGGGCGATACGCTCGTGTTCGCTCTGTATATACGCGTCAATTTCGCCCTCTTTGCCGACGACTTTCGCCACGGCGCGTAACCATTCGTCGGTGGCGGCGATTCCGTAGGGCTGCGGCGCGTTTATTTGCGGCACGCCGTATTCTTCCTCGAGGGCGGTCGCCATATATGAACCCAGAGTGTGGCAGAAAGTAGCGGTAGCCGCCGCCTCCGACGCCTGGCGCAGCTCGTCGAAACTCGCCATATCAATCATATAATTGACGCGCAGGTTAAGAGGTTTAAGCATTTCCGTAAAGTAGTCCGTACCCCACAGCGCGACGATATTTATAAGGTCTTTTTGCTTGTTTTCAGGATTCTTGTTCACGATTTGCCGCACGACGGCGTGCTGAGATATATCAAAACCCGTGCTCCAGTGTTTGCTCCGAAAACCCTCACAATGCATAGGCACGATGGGGATTCCCAGTTCTTCCTCCAGCTCTTCCCCGACGCCCTCGATATCCTCGCCGATAACGGCTGTCGAGCAAGACATTGACAAAAATATAGCTTTAGGCGCGAACCGTTCGTAAGCGTCGCGGATTGTCCTGCGCAGTTTTTCGGCCGCTCCGAAAAGCATATCCTCCTCAAGCAGGTTCGTGCTGAATATGCGTATGCTTTCAATCGGCTTGCCGCGCCTTGCCAGCCCGATTTTATAACCCATATTGAAACGCGGGTGAATCGCCGAGCAGCCTATCGGGGAATGTTCGATAAGTATACAGTCGGTAATATTTCCAATCTGACAGGCGACGATTGAGTGCGAACACATTGTCTGCTGATTGAAAGGCATATCGAATTCCTGAATACGGCAATACCCGCCTGCGTTTTCGCCGCAGCCGCCGCAGGCGCGGTTTTTCTTCTGCGCCCGCGCCTCGTACTTTGAAAGTTCAGCCAGCCGGGACGCGCTCCCGTCCCAGCTGATGATTGAACCGAGTCTGTCTTCGCGGTTTTCCACGTTGACAAGGTCTAACTTAACTTTATTAGCCATATGTCTACTCCTCGAATTGATGTGTAACTATGTCGCTTGCCGTGACCGCGCCTTTCGGCAGAGTACCAGTGTTCTCCAAATCCTCAATCCACGGGGTGATTGTCGCTTCGTCGATTTTTGTCGTTTCGGAATAGTAGTGGTTGCCTTTTACTTCCTGGTTTATAAATTCGCCCGTAAGTTTCGCGGTTTCTTCACGATTCGCGTTGGCGTACTGCTGTGCCTTTGTCATTGCGCGGACGAACGCCTGAACCTTGTCGGGATTCTTCGCGATAAAATCGTTTGAGAAATAGTACAGGTAAGTTCCCGCCGCCTCGCCCAGATTCGCGTCCGACGAGTCGCCGATTTGCTGTAACCCCGCCTCTACCGCCGCGTCATAGAACGGAGGGTGAACGCCGATAATGTCGAGCTGCGCCAACTTAAGAGCCTGAATCTTCGCAATGTCCTCTTCAAACAAAATCCATTCGAGTTTATCGCGCGGTACGTCGTTCGCGTCAAGAGCCTTGTCGAGTATAAAACTTTCGCAGGTGTTGACAGCTCCCGCCGATTTGAGTTTCTCGTTCGGTTTGTAGTTCGCCAAGTCCGCAATCGTTTTAACGCCGCTGTCATACGCGTCTTGTGTCACATAGTAGCGCATATGGCGCAGGCGCGGGTCTTCGTCCGGCCCTGGCTCGATTATCGAACGCCCCACCGCCTTTACGTCCGCTCCGCCGTATACCTGAAGCGCAAGCGCGTTGGGGTGAGTGTCCGCGAAATCGTTAAGCCCGCTGACGACGCTCGTAATGTACTCCGATGAAGGCAATTCGCCCGTGAATACTAATTGTAAGCCCTCTTCCGTGAAAAACCCTTTTTTGTCGGCTACGATATACGGAGCAAGGGTGCAATCGTATCTCGTGGCGGTCTTAATCGGAAACAAATCCGTCGTGGGCGTCGCCATACTGTCCGTTCCCGTGGCTGGTGCCTGAGCTTGCGTGCCGCCTGAGGGTGTAGCTGAGGGCGTAGCGCCCCCGCCTGTTTGTACCGCGGGTGCGCACGAGGTGAAAAGCACCCCCGCGAGTACAAGAGCTAAACTCTTTTTTCCTAACATTTTATAACCTCCATTTTAAATTAACTTTTCCTTATATGAAAACAATCGGGATTCCGCGAGCGTTAAAATCTTGTTCATCACAATCCCGAGAATTGCCACCAGTATTATTCCCGAGTATAAATCGGGAAGGTTGTAGCTCCGTTTCGCGAGTATAAGAAGGTATCCGATACCCGACGAGGAACTAAGCATTTCAATCGATACAATCAGCACAAACGCTATCTGCGCGGAGAATTTGACCCCCGCGTATATGTCGGGGAGGGCGGCGGGGAGGATTACCCGAAAAAACAGAGTGACTTTATCCGCGCCCATAGTCTTTGCCGCCTTAACGATAAGAGTGTCCACATTCTCTATTCCCGCCGCCGTGTAGAACAATATCGGCCACAGAGCGACCCAAAACACGATGATAATCTTGCTTTTTTCGCTTATGCCCCAGAAAAGCATAAAAACGGGGAAAAGCGCGAAAGGGTGCATACGTTCGAGCAGCTGGAACACGGGAACGAGAATATGTTTTATCTTTTTGAGAAAAGTCTGGAGCAACGCCCCGAGCACCAAACCGACGCCCAACGCCGCCAAAAACCCAAGCCCCGCCCGCCTGAAAGATATCCCGACCTGCGGCAGAGTCCCGTTTCGCAAATCCGCCAGGTTCTTAAACAAACGCGCGATAACGGTGAGAGGGTCCGGCAAAACGCCCCGATTCAGCACTCCCGTTTTTGACAATATATACCAAACCACAAAGAACAGAATAGTCGAAAAGCTTCCGAAAATGATACTTTTTAATTTTGTCAAAATCTTCAGCCTTCTTTCCACACGACGACGCGTTTTTGTATAGTGTCAAGTGAAACGGAAACTATAACGCCCAGTATCGCTATAAACAGAATCCCCACATATTCTCTAGGGATATTGTAGTTTTTTTGGGCGACAAACACGATAAAGCCAAGTCCGTGTTTTGAGCCCAGCATCTCAGCACCGATAAGCACCGTGAAA
The DNA here is from genome assembly GCA_025997155.1 of Clostridia bacterium. Classification (GTDB taxonomy): domain Bacteria; phylum Bacillota; class Clostridia; order Lachnospirales; family WQUN01; genus BNUF01. Next base: position 4,347 of record BNUF01000070.1, on the reverse strand, counting down.
CCCATTGATATAGACGATTTTATACCCATAAAAAGCCGTCTCACGCAACCGGGTATTATCACGGAAAAAAACAGTTTAACCCCCCGCGCCCCCATAACCCGCGCCGCTTTTATGACGACGGGGTCGATGTTTAGAACCCCCGCGATAGTCGAGAACAAGGCGGGCCACAACACGACCCAGTATATAATGAAGACTTTGCTTAGCTCCCCCATTCCCAAAATCAGCATAAACACGGGGATTAGCGTGAAGGCGTTTACAAACGACAGATTCACAAAAAGCGGGGTGAGAAACTTAGCAAGCCTGGGACACTGGTACGCGAGCAGAAACCCGAGCGGCAACGCGGTTATTATAGCGGAGAGTATCCCGACGACAAGGCGCGTAAGACTTGTCAAAACGTGTATCGGGAGTTCGCCCGTCTTTGTCATTTTCCATGTTTCTTTCATTACCGTGGAGAACGCGGGGACGAACTGCAAATCCAAAACGCCCGCTTTTGCCAATATCTCCCAAACTATAAAAAACCCTATCACGACGATTATCGCCGAAAACTTTTTTATCATAGCTTCACCCCTACAACGCGGAACTGTCAAGACTCGCGTCCGCGCTGTGCAGTAAATTCCAGATTTCGCTTACCGCCCCCGCGTATTCGGCGGAGTTTCGAACCAAAGCTGAGTTTCGCGGACGCGGGAGGTCGATATTTATGATTTCCTTGATTGTGCCTGGGTGTTCGGTCATAACGACTACGCGGTCGGCTAACAGCACCGCCTCCTCGATGCTGTGAGTGATAAATATTATCGTCTTTTGGGTCGATTGCCAGATTCGCGTGAGTTCGTCCTGCATATGCTCGCGGGTTTGCGCGTCCACGGCGGCAAAAGGTTCGTCCATAAGCAGTACGCTGGGGTTATACGCGAGAGCTCGCGCAATGGCGACACGCTGTTTCATACCGCCCGACAACTCATAGGGATACCTGTTCTCAAACCCGCTAAGCCCCACCAGATTTATGAAATTCTTGCTTATTTGGGAGCGTTCGTCTTTCGGGATTTTTTTTAGCTCAAGCCCGAATTCGATATTTTTTTTGATTGTACGCCACGGGAACAACGCGTAATTTTGCATCACGAAACCCCTGTCAAGCGCGGGGCCTGTCACCGCCGCGCCGTCTATATTGAAAGACCCCGTGTCCGACTTGTAAAGCCCCGACAGGATATCGAGAAGCGTAGACTTTCCGCATCCGCTGGGTCCCACAATCACAACAAACTCCCCGTCCGAAACCGAAAGCGTAAATTTCTCAAGAGCCTGAAACTTTACCTTTTGCCCCTTGTCCTTAATATAATAAGCGCGGCTTAAATTCTTCATTTCAAGCATTTTGTACCCCTACCTTAAAAAATGGAATAAAAAAGAAACTCCGTAAAAGAGTTTCCGAAGGCACGCGTGAGTTTGCGGTTTTTTAACGCAAAAACAAACGCCTTCGGGAAGTCGGCGAAGTATAACACACAACGGATATAATAAAGATAGTAAAATATGTAAGCATTATAGCTGCCCCCTCAAAACATAGTAAATATATAAGAAATATATGTTTGATATGTTTATACTATCACACACTTTTCACATTGTCAAGCATATTTCGCAAAAAATTGTAAAAACTATTTTCAAGATTGAAACGGAGATGAAAAGATGATTAAAAAATGTACAGCCCTTTTTATTGCGTTTTTAATTACGAGTACGAGCGTCTTTGCGGCGTCCGCCCCAAAAGAGCCGACGGTAGAGGCAATCGGCGCGGTATTACTGGACGGGGCGACGGGACGCGTGCTGTGGGCGAAAAACGCGGACAAACCCCTTGCGATGGCAAGCACGACAAAAATTATGACGGCGGTGCTGGCTCTTGAGTACGGCAAGCCTGACGAAATCGTCACGGTGTCGAAACGCGCCGCCTCCGCCCCCGAGGTCAATATGGATTTACGCGTCCATGAGGAGATAAAACTGCAATATCTCATTTACGCGCTTATGCTCCAGTCGTCGAATGACGCGGCGGTAGCTATATCGGAGCATATCGGCGGGAGCGTCGAGAACTTTTGCGCGATGATGACAAAAAGGGCGGCGGAACTTGGCGCAACCGACACGGTTTTTGAAACGCCGAACGGGCTTGACAGCGGCGACCACCACTCGACGGCACACGATATGGCGTTAATCACGCGGTACGCGCTCTCCCTAGAGGGCTTTCTCCCCCTCATAAACACGTCGAATTTCACGGCGGAGTCCTCAAAAGGCACGCACTATATTGTCAACAAAAACCGCCTGCTGAACGAGTATGAGGGAGCGAACGGCGTGAAAACGGGCTTCACGGGGAAGGCGGGGCATTGCTTTGTCGGGAGCGCCAGACGCGGGGATATGCAGTTGATTTCCGTGGTTTTGGCGAGCGGGTGGGGCGGCAAAGGACGCGAACAGAAATGGCTCGACACAAAGGAAATACTTAACTATGGGTTCGATAATTACAAATACTCCGCGATAATACACGCGGGCGACCCTGCGGGGGCGTTGTCCGTATCGCGTTCAAAAACCCCGTCAATAACCCTTTGTTTCGCGGACGAGGTGATTTTGCCGCTTCGCGCCGACGAAACGTCAAAAGTCGCGGTAGACAAAAATTACCCCGTGACAATAAAAGCGCCTGTCCAAAAAGGGCAGGCGGTAGGCACGGCAAGTATCAAGATAGACAAAGCGGAAGTCGCGGAAGTAGACATTATCACGAAAGAGGGGGCAGAGCGTCACGACCTCAAAACCTCTCTCGAAAAAGTCGTCAACGCGGTGTTCGATTGCACGACGACTAAACCCCTTGACTTGGTTCTTCCCGAGTTTTAACGATATCCGCGCCGTTCAGGCGGTTCAGGATGCCCTCGGCGCGGCTTATGACGCCCCTCGGAATCCCCGAAAGTTTTGCGACTTGGATACCGTAACTGTACGGCGAGCGTCCCTTTTCGATTTTGCGGAGGAAAGAAATGTCGTCGCCGTTTTGCCTTACGGTGATATGGTAATTTTTTACGCCTTTTAGATTATCCTCAAGTTCCGACAACTCGTGGTAATGGGTGGCAAAAAGAGTTTTCGCGTGTATGTTCTGTACGATATATTCCAAAATAGCCCACGCGATACTAAGCCCGTCATAGGTGCTGGTCCCCCGCCCTATTTCGTCCAGTATAAGCAGGCTGTTTTTCGCGGCGTTGTTGAGAATGTTCGCGACTTCGTTCATCTCGACCATAAACGTGCTTTGCCCCGTCGCCAAGTCGTCGGACGCGCCGATACGCGTGAAAATCCTGTCTATGACGGAGATACGGGCGTAACTCGCGGGGACGAAACTCCCCGCTTGCGCCATAACCGCGATTACGGCGGTCTGCCGCATATACGTGGATTTCCCCGCCATATTAGGTCCTGTGATTATCGCAAGGGTATCGTTCGCGTCAAGGTATGTGTCATTCGGCACAAATGAGGCGGAGGGCAGTTTCTCAACCACAGGATGCCGCCCGTCCCTGATTTCTATTATGTCCCCGTTTTCCACAATCGGACGCGTGTAGTTGTTTTGCGCCGCCGCCTCCGCAAGGGCGACAAGGCAATCCGTCTGCGCGATTATATCCGCCGTGCTTTTCACACGCTCTGTCGCTTCAAGAATTTGCCGTCGGAGTTCGCAAAAGAGCGCGTATTCCCGCTCCCTCACCTTTTCGTCGGCGGATAACAGCGTTTCCTCAATCTCCGAAAGTTCCGCCGTGCTGTAACGCTCGCAGGCCGCCAAAGTCTGCCGCCGTATAAAATAATCGGGGACAGCGGCTTTTTGCCCGTTCGTCACCTCAAAACAATACCCGAAAATCTTGTTGTATTTTATTTTAAGATTCTTAATCCCCGTCTTTTCCCTCTCGCCGTTTTCCAGTTTACTAAGCCAGTCGTTGCCGTTGTCTTTCGCGAAAAGGTATTTGTCAAGTTCCGAATCGTACCCGCTTTTTATCATTCCGCCGTCTTTCAGCGTGAGCGGAGCGTCCTCGCGGATTGCCGATTCAAGCAGCTTAAAAATATCCTCAAGGGTATCGATTTTTTTGTACAGGGATTTCCCTAAACCGCTTTCGATATGTTCCATATAGTACCGCAAATCGGGGAGCGGCAGAAGAGAACTTTTGAGCGTAAGCAAATCCCTTGCGTTCGCCCCGCCAAAGGTAAGCCGCGCAAGAATCCTTTCAAGGTCGCGGATTTTGGCAAGGATACACTGGAGCTCCTCCCGCAGTACGGGCGAGTTTACAAATTCTTCCACGTTGTCAAGGCGTTCGTTAATTTTTTCTATGTCAATAAGCGGCATCTCAAGCCACTTACGCAAAA
>BNUF01000069.1 GCA_025997155.1 Clostridia bacterium | reverse complement strand
ACACCAGAGGTGCGAGCGAAGACGGCATTATAAACACAATCGTTATCGGAGAGAATGCTATAAGCCAAGGCTCGAACAGCATAACCCTCGGCAACTCAAGCATTACGAAATTGTCGTGCCAGGTGACCGCCATAACGGCGTTGTCCGATTCAAGGCTCAAAGAGGAGATATCGCCCGCCGACTTGTCTATGTGCCTTGACGCGGTTATGAATTTGCCTGTTTCGCGTTATAAGTACAAGAACTTCACGGGGACGCACGTGGACGAACACGTCACGGGGTGGCTTGCGGACGACGTTTCGGCTGTGTTCCCGAAATCGGTAAGCGTATGCGACAAGATTTTCCCGCTGCTAGATTCTGACGGCGAGCAGCTGTACGAAGAGGACGGCGAAACGCCTAGAAATTTCCTTATGGAGAATGTCAAGGAAATCACTATGACAGAGGCACTCCCGACCCTTTGGGGTGCGGTTCAGGCATTGACAGCACGAGTTGCCGCACTTGAGGCGCAACTTAATCATTGAAGAGTGTGATTTTATGTACGATTTCGCGGCAAAACTCGATATGCCTCTCTACTTCGATACAAGACTACTTTAAATTACAATTATACTTGAAAAACTTAGCTACATGTAGTAAAATATTACAAATAAGCAAAAAGGGGGGCAAATCATGATTGAGTTCGACAACCTAGAAAAACTTAAAACAGTTTATGAAAAAGAAATCGACGAATATGTAAGCGGCTTAATTAAAAAATATTCCGCCGTCGGCGGTTTATGCGCGTTAAGCGACTACAACCAAAAACCCTACGAAACAGACGACGCGTACCTGTGGCGGATATGCGACGCAATAGAAGACGCAATAGACGAATACCTATTGTCCCACGAGGATTACGAAAACGACGAAAATTATGTAGTTGACGGCGCGGATTTCCCTAAACCCGACACCTCTAACGCAGATGATTACTCGCGCATCGTAAACATACTCGAAAACTATGACGCTGCCGCCGAGGTAAAATTCGATAACGCCTTGACGAAACTCAACCTATCCGCTTCCGAAGACGCGATGATTTACGAACTGATGCCGTATCCTCTAAAAAAAGAACTCACGGAGGAACAACTTATACTTGTTATAGAAACAGTACTTAAAGTAATCCCTAAACCCGAACCAAAAACCAAGCCAAAAACCAAAAGTAAGAAAAAGTAAATTTAACTCTCGTTAAACGCCATTTAAACACAAATTTAATAGACGTTTAATTATTGTTCAAAAATCGTTCAATTGAATTTAATAGATTTTCAAAAGTATTTTTATACTAAAAGCCATTAAAATTAAAGTCAATTTAATCCATAATTTTCCAATTTCATACAAATCAAAAAAATCTCTTGTGAATATTTTCTACTCACGAGAGATTTTTTACTTTTATTGACAAATATTTATGCCCATTATTTGCCATTTTTACCAATTCACCAAAATTTTTTTATTCAAATTATTTTTCTCATTCTTCATGCGGATTTTTTTGATTCTTCATGCGGTTTTACAGCAGATGTACCGCGATTTGTTTTATTTAGCGGTTGACGATGAGTTGGACGTGTCCGACAGCGATATGGAGGATTACGCCAGAATGGTGCGTAACGCCGTTATTGACTATTCAAACAAGTACGGCGGCGAACTCAAGATTTCAGATATTGACGATATGAAAGCGTCGGGCGACGGGCTGAAGAAGTCGCTTGTGGGAGAATTGTCGAGTATGCTGTCTGACAAAATCCCGAATGAGATAACGACGGTGGTTGGCGGGTTGTTGGACGAAGCGGCGGAGGGCGGAGGTGACGACGACTCGTTTATCTCGGCGAACGGCGAGACTTTGTATTGGGCGAACAACACAATTGAAACAATAGCGAATTATAAAGATGATTATGGCAAGATGAAATATGGACCGTCGAATTACACGAAGGTCGGGGAACTTGCCGCGTTTATCGCGAATCCTCTGTCATTCCCGAGCACGCTTATGGCAAAGTTTAAGAGTGACAGAGTGCAAAGGATTTTGAAGATGTCGCAAGAGAAAAGCGACAACGTTAGCTCAGGGGTTGGGAACAAAGCACACTTCGATTTGTCAGGGAGCGACCAGTTTTTGCCTGTGGAGTTGTTATCAACGGCAAAGCACAAGCCCAAAGCAAAGGCGGACGACTTCTCAATCAAGACGTGGGGAAAGTCGGGCGGCATAACGAGTAAGGTTGAACTGACTTCGGCTTACCTTGCGATGTTGGCAAGTACGAGTGTGTACACACCCTTTAGCAGTCACGTCGGCGATAGCGACTATGTTGCGGCGTTGAGCTTTCTGTGCGACAACGCACAGCAGGACGACATAATCACACTTTTCGATAATGTGAAGGAACTTAGGAAGCCCCTGTATTTTTCCAAAGAAGTGCTTAAGGATAAAGACTTGTCGTTGTATTACGGCTCGTCCGTTATGCAGAACACAGGCAGCGCGTTTAGGGCGACGTTGGGCGATTTAGTACGTTTCGCCGAGAAAGAGAGCGATGCCAGATTCTTTACGGTTAAGGGAAAATTCGCCGTAGGAACGGACACGAACTCGTGGGCATTTTACCAGTCCGATTTTGCGGACGAGGACTCGGTGGACGGCACTAAACATCTGAATCTGACAATGGACAACCCGCAGATTGTAGCGGACAAAACAATCTCGACAGGACAGCAGTATACTGACACGTTGTTTGAGGTTGGGCATGGGGCGGGTTCGGTTGCGTTGGGGTTGCTGGTTTTTCAGAACGCGTACCAGCAATTGAGGAGTACCAAACTGCTTGAGGAAAGACAAGATTCCCTTTTGTATATGAACATTTTTGGAGATGTGGTTTTAGCGGACAATACCGTGTTGATTCCAGGCGCGGCAAACCCGCTGATTTATGATTTGAAGAAAGCGGCGTATAACCCGTATACTGTAGCGTTTATGAACGCGTACCCGAGTATTGTTCAGGATGCGGATTCGGCGAACGTGCAAGGTCCGACGGACAAAGGCAAGTATGTAATGTTTATCAAGCGCAGTTTTCTTGAACATTTAGGAACAGAAGTGAAGGACGATGTTGCGGAGAAGCTACCGTTTTTGAAATCGTTCACATCAAGTTCAAATACCTACACGGCAAAGCAAATTAAGAAGATAGGCAAATTTAACGACGGCGACTTGACGATAAGCCGTGTGGTTGGCGACGGCGAGTTTAAGCGTCCCGCCGTGAAGAAAGGCGTGTCGGTTTATCCGTTCTTTTGGGGCGGTGGCGACGCGTATTTTTCGTTTTTGCGTGCGGGGTACACTGATGACTTGACCACAGGCGAGTATCTGGCGGCGGCAGGAAAACACGCCGTGAGAACCGCAGGGAAATACAGTCCGTGGGGGATTGTGAAAGGAGTAGTGGAAACTGCCACAAGCGTGTTTACAGGGAAAGATACGACAAAGACGGAGGATAACTTTGATTCCGTGTTTATTAGCGTTGAGCAAGGCGTGTGCCGAATTGACAACAAACCGATAACGCTGTTTCCGTATCACCGCGACGAGAACACCTCTTCCGTGGTTAATGAATCAGGCACAAGCAAGATTGAGGGTTATCAAGTTCCGATACTGTTGGCGCAAAATATGTACTGGTATCTGACAGGCGACATTGACAATATCGACGCTACAACGTCAACAGGTTATTCGGGCGGGAATATCCGCACGGACTATATTTTTAAGAATTTCCTTGTGGAGATGATGCAAGGCTCGTCGCAGGTGACACTGTTTGAGAAAAACGCCAATATTGCGGACGTGATTTTAGATGAGGATAACGACCAAGCCTTGAGCATTGCGACAAAGATTGCGCGTGACTTGCATGACAACATTGCGGAATTTGACGGCGTGTTGGGGATGTCGTCGGTTAATACCAACCCCTTGTTCGGCAAGGTTGTGCAGGTGGCACGAGATTACGGCATTTACTTCTTTATGTTTTGTATGGTTATCTTTATCTTTAGGTATTTGAAGCGTGGTGACCTGCTGTACACATCGACAATGATTGTGATGTCCGCCGTGTTTATGTTTCTGTTTATTTATGTTTTTCCGAGTTATCTGCCAATGGCGTATAACGCCGTAGGGAGTAAGTTTACAGAGGGTTTAGTTTCCGATACACTCCTGTATAAAGCGGAGAAATACAGCACGACATATGGCGAGGCAAAAGCCGTGAACATTCAGAACGACTATGACGTGCAGACAGTTTCGCTTACGCTGTACCATTTTGGCGAGCCAGAACTACGCAAGTTTTCGGAACGGTATGAGATTCCATATGAAGCTTATCGTTACGGCGGGCGTGTGATTTTGAATCCCGATATTGGACTGTTTATTCAAGGCGATGAACTGAAACTTAACACTGACGTTATGTTTTTGAACAACCCAATAACGGGTGAATATCAAACAACCTCGAACAGCAATTACTCGTATCAGATAACTTCCGTGAAGATGTCGTCGTCTGTGTTGGACGCGTACTGCCCGTATTATCAGCTTGAGGACGGTTTTGTGGAAACGCTGAACGCGTTGTTGAGCAACTATAATATCCCGCGTGTAACGGTGGAATATGTGGACGGTTTAACGAAAGACAGCTTTAGCGTGTTTAACTATACGAACTCTATTCCGTTTTTATTACCTGACGACTTTGAGACCGTGCCAGGGCTTACACCTATGGACGTGCTGAAACTTGAGCAAGCGTTTCCGAACGCCAACGACTTTCTCCGTATGAGCGACTGGGTGAACGAACCCGACGACAAGATGAAACACACGATATGGTATCGGACAATGCAGAAGAACGGTTTTTACGACCCCGACTTTGGGGCGGAACGCCGCGCGGACTTGATAGAGTATGTCAACTACCACACGAAGCGGTTTATGATTGAGAATCAACCGCTGGTGGGTTTGGTATCGGACGAGAATCTGATAAAAATTATCTCGCTTGAGGCGACATTCTATTTTGACGGACGCATTTCGGATATAGGCTCGTGGGTTTATCCGCTTGGCTTTAATCAAGACGAGTTGAAACTGAACGACGTGTTTTTGACCGCCTTAACCGCGAACAATGAAAGGTTTGTGAAACACAACTTTGACGTGGTGAGCTATATCGGCAACGCCTTTGGTTTTCCTGGAATCCTGTTGTTTATTGTTATTATGGCGGCGTCACTCGCGTTTGTTGTGGCTGTGAAGTTTTCGCTGCCGTTTCTGTATTTGCTGTTGGCGTTGCTGATAAGTTATCGACTGATTGTTGACAAGAAGATAAGCGACGTGTTGCGAGGTTATGCTAAGGTAACCCTTGCGGTGATTGGGATTTATACCGCGTCGATTGTGGCGATTGCGTGTGTCCCGAAGATACTGCCAGGAATGACGATGCTGATTGCCCTTGCCGCAATATTGCTGATTTTGCTGATAACGCTGGTTACGGTTATGTACGGCTTTCTGAAAGACCCGTTTAGAATGGGGAACGAAGGAATCGGCGAGGCGTTGCGAAGAAACCCCGTGACGGGACTGTTCGCGAATCCTATCTCACAGGCGTTTGAACGAGGAAGAAACGACATGCGAACGTCGGCGGCGGCATATGAAGCAAGTGCAGGGACGGAGGAAGCCCCGTCTTCCATTCAGACATCGAATAGGCAATATATCATGCGGTCTTTCGAGGACGCGTGAGAAAAGTACAGTCTTTGTGAATATGCGAGTCTGTTGGCGTGAGATTTGCATAATATTGTGGGGTGAGGAGTGACTTTATGACTTATGTGAATGACGTGTATGCCAAAACGAAAAAAGGCGGGAAGATGACCGACGCCGAAAAAGCGAAGGTTGTTATGGGCGTGTTGTTTGCCGTGAATGTGGGTATGACCGTGTTGTGCGCCCAATATGTGAACAGTTTAGGCATACCGTTGGTGGTTTTGATTTTGGCGCAGGTTGTGTTGTATTTGTTTGTCTGCTTGCAACTGTTTAGGTTTATGGTTTATCGGGAGCAGGACAGGGATATGGACGAGACAGACCTGTTCGCGCCATATTATAAGATTCGTCCGAATGTGGTTAGGGTGAAAAGCCCCGTGGCTGAGTATGACCTGTTTGAGGTTGAGAACAATTCTTATTTCGCCGCGATGTGCCTAAAGTTCGGAATGAACAATGAGCAACGGGCGGAACAAACTGAACAGTTTTTGACTAAAGCGCAGGACATGGCGGCGGAACGGGGTTTGCGTTATCGGTTTGTTGTGATGAACGAGAACTTTGTCGAGTCGGAAGAAGCGAGCCGAATGTTGAGAAAAGCGAACGCGGTGGGGGAGCCCCTGCTGCGCGCAACCCAGCTTGCCGTGTATAATGAGGTGCTGAATTTTGCCGAAAGGCGAGGTTCGGCACTTTGTATTTATATGATGGTTTACGCCTCAAGCGCGTACAATAAGGACGACCTTGTGGACGTGATTACGCAGGTGGTGAGTCACTTTAGGAAAGTGCAGGAATCGACGGCGATTAGAGAACTGGAGTTTCTGGGCGGCGGGAAATTGCTTGAGATGTTTAAGCGGTTTTACGCAATGGCGGCGATTGACTTGTCGTTGAGTAAAATACAGTATAACGCGGTGAACTCCGATATTTTGAAGTCGATTTTAGTTTACCGCATTGTGTCGGCAGACGGGCGCGTGTTTAAGAATGAAGTGTTTGATAAGATAGGCGGAAAGGTGACGTGGAAGAAATGAGGCAGGGCTTGGCTTTGGTGTTGGCAACGACCGCAGTGAGTTTAGCCATTGATGTTACCCCGCCCGATGTAGAGGTGTCGTATGACGGCGATTTTCACTATGTCGTGAACGACGAGAATTTAGACTTTGTGAATTCTGGGTATTGGTTGGGGAACAGCAAGTACGGCGATGAGGAACTTAACGAGTTAGGCGAAAATGTCGGGAGTGTTGTCAACAATGGCAACACTCATTTTTATATTAGAGCAACGGATAGGAGTGGCAACACGACTGTGCGTGCCTACACCGTTGACGCAAGCGTTCCCGCGGTTTTTGCCTTTAACCCTGTAACGTCGAGCGTGAAGATAACAGTCGGGAGCAAGATTGATTACGCAAAGAGTTTGTGGAAGTATAGCTCGAAGGTAGGCGACGGCGAGTGGCAGTCGTTGGGAGGCAAGGAAACGGACGTGTATTTTCCGTCAACTGGCGTGTATCGGATTATGTTGAGATTGTACACGTTTGACGGCAGAGAGGAACAGTTTGGGTCGGGTGAGTTTGTCGCCGAGACTGTGGATAAGACCCTGCCTGTTGTGAGGTGGAACGGCACGGGATTTACCGCGTATGACTTGGAAAGTGGCGTGGATTACGCCAGAAGTTATGTGTTGAGTTTGGGACGAAAGCTGCCATTTGGAACGGGTGGCGTGAGTATTACATATGACGTGCAAACAGTTGAGTTGGTTAAGGCTGTTGTTTATGATTGCGCGGGAAATGTGACTGAGAAAACTGTGTTGAGCAAGAGAGTGGACGGTCTGACGGCGGTTGACGTGAGGGGCAATCTTGCTTATGTGAGTGGTTATTCCCCCGCCACGGAATTGCCTATGTTGGGGCTATATTACCAGCTTGATAGTTCTGCTATCTTTACGCAAGCTGGACACAACGATATTTTAGTGTACGTGGACGAAAACATAACGCCCGACAACCGCGTGACGTATGACACGACCGATGATGAGGTTGTGCGATTTAGCACAGATTTAGACGTAACACAGGGTTATTACACTTTGAACGGCGGGGAGAAACGGTATCGCCTATCCCCTGAAAACGCCGTGAGTAGGGCATCCCTTGCGTTAGGTATTAACCACATAGATGTGTATGTGAAAGAGAACGGCGAGTATGTGCTTTACCCAGGCGTGTATTTTGAGAAGGACATAGATATTGTCGAGGAACTGATTAGGAAACTTGAACTGTTGGAAGCAATGTTTGGGGAGTTGTATGTGGGAGGAAGAATATGAAGATAATTGTTGTTTCGGATTTTCACGAAAAGCTGTCGGAATTCTTTATCAAGCAAGGCAGTTTTGAGATTACTTATTCGTTGAATAACATATCATCGAACTTAGACGTGTTGACAAAGAACATTATTCGCGTGGATAAGTTTATTATGATTGTGTCGAACGATGAGGACTTTGCGTCGGAGATACGCGCACTGCTTACGTTGTTGGCGAATCCGTCGGGGTTGCTTAGGATTGAGGAGATTGTGTTCTTCTACCGAAGTACACTTGATTCGCGGCGGATTGAGGAACTGATTAACGTGGTGCGTGACCAGATTGCGGGAAAGGCAAGTGACGACCGCAGTTTTATTCCGCCGAAGATTGACGTGCATAAGCTGAAAAGCCTAACGTACAACGTGATTTATAAAGACCTTATGGGGAAATCGTCGGCGGCGGTGATTAACCCGAAAACCACGATGAAATACCGCGTCGAGCGAGGTGACGAGAGTAGCAAGGCGTTTGAGTCAAGCGCGGACAAGATAACGATTTCACCGCTGACGGACAAGAATATGACTGGGTATAAAGCGTTGCAAACGATTCTGCAAAAGACGGAAGACCCGTCAAGCCTTACGGCACTTGAGGCGCTGATTCCAGAGTATGAAGACCTTCAGCTTGAGGCTTATCACCAACTCGGGTATATCTCGAACAAGTGGGTGTTGATGACAGGAGACCGTTTGGCGGGAACGACGACCCACGCAACGGCGTTGGCGGTGTCCGCGGTTAAGGCGGGACGGCGCGTGTTTGTGTTCGACTTTAGTAAATCAGGCGGAGCAGAGGAAACGCTGAAAGCGGCGGTTGCGGATTATCACGTGCTTACGGCGAAGGAGATTCTAAACAATTCGGTGGCAATGAGTAACGCCCCCATTTGTGTGTATGAGAACAAAAGCAAGGAAGTGTTGCGGTCAATGCTCCCGTACATGCAATCACGCCCCAATATTTTCGACAGGGATTTGATTCTTGTTGTGTTTGACCTTGAGGATTTGGAGGATGTGTTGGGGAGCGTAAACCTGAAGTTTTGTTCTGTGGTGTTGAGTACGCTGATGTTCCCGAACGCGGTGAACAAGGTGGCGGGAGTGGAGTTGGGGGACGTACGCACATTGGTATGGCTGAACGACAATGTTGCTTCGCCCTTGCGTGCAAAGAAGTTTACGTCCGATTATGTCAAGACGATTTTTCGCGGGAAGTCGCGGAACTACAGGTTTATGGAGCCGATTATGTTTGAGGACTTTGAGTTAGACGCTGACTTTTATCTGTCGGTTGAGGGGGTGTTGTGATGTTGGCGGTTTTGTTGGTAGACCCGCAAAGTCGGGTGAACTCCGTGATTGACATTGCGGAGCTGAAGAAGTTTGACGTACATATCGTCTCGGACTTGAAAGAAATTGTGGATATGGAATATGACGGCGAACCTATTGTGATGCTGGACGGTTTTGTGCAATCGGAGAATGGCGTGTCGGAGTTGGTGCTGTATCGGGAGTTGTTGGGGTTTAGGTATATCTTTATGAGCAGCAACGACACGCTGTTGAAGCAAATGGAGAAACACGCGAAGGTGTTCGCGTTTGATACGTCGCATATTGGCTTTTCGATTATTTTGGCGGCGGTGAATGACGACAAGGAAGCGGGCTCGTTTTATTTAGTTCAGCCCGAGGAACGGTATATTAAGTTGGCGCATATGGTTGCGGATAACCTAGGCAGTTTTGATGTGACGGTGAGGGGAATAGCGAGCGCACTGCTTAATGTGTTGGCGGACAACAAGCGGCTGTTTAGGGAGAAGACGGAACTGAAGGAAGAGTTGGACAGTTTGCACGCACTCAACCAGAATAAGGACGTTCAGTTGAAATATATGAGTGAACTGACAGGAGATATGTTGCGGCAAACCGTGCGGGTAAATGACGCGCTGGAGAACTACTCATTTTTATGCCAAAAGGACACGTTCAAGAAAATCGCCCTGGACGAGTTTAGGAATCACCCGAACATTATTTACTTTAAGGAGTTTGGGGATTTCCTGCATTTGGAGTCTTTTGTGCGGACTTTAGCGGAGGTGTTTAAGACGCAGTATGATTGCCCCGTGAAGGTGCTGTGGTTGTTGGACAAGAAGAACAGCTTACGCCAGAAATATATCCCAGAGTATTATACCGTGTTCGCCGACGGCGTGTTTAGGAAACCTCACATTCAAGTTAGCGACTATATGTGCGTGACGGGCGGATATGACGGCGTGTTGAGTACGATATGTGAAAACCAAACGGGAGTGGAATATCTGATTGTGATTGACAGCAAACTTGTTAATGATACGGTTATTCCCGTGGCGGACGTGCTGCGGTTTGACTTGTGCAGGAGCAAACGCAAGATAAAGAGCTTTGGGCTTTTGGACTCCCGCACGATTGTGAACAACGAGGAAGACAGGGAACTCAGCTGGAATCACTTTTATGAGTATGAGCAACTGACCGAGGAAGACCGCTATCTGTATCTTGCGAACCGCCCCGTGATTCAGCACATTGTAGGTATGGCGCAAGAAGAATTTTCGTTGAGTTAGGGGGATTCACGCGGAAAAGGGACAGAGACTTAGAGTAATCAATATGTACGCGAATTCGTTTTTAGCTTTTGTTACGAACGGTAAGTTTATTCGCGGCGAGGAGATTGCGTCGATTGCGATAAAGCCAATAGCCGACAGGGTTTTGACAAGACACCGCGTGACAAAGGTTTGGCAGATTTTTAAGTTCCCGTATAAGTTTGACTTTGAACTGATTGAGCAGCTTAAGTCGGATATGCGGGAGCGTTACCCCGACGTGCTGTTGGTGTTTCAGCTGATTAACGAGCCGATTGCGCTGAATATTGAGCATAACACTTTTGTTAGCCAGAGGAACGGCGCGATTGATACGTATGAGAAGTTTAAGGCGGCGTTTGAAAGTTTGCGGGAAACGGACAGGGCGGTGGGGATTAAGTACACGAACGAAATGGGTTGGAAACTGTCGTTTTCGCAGAAAGACGTGGACGAGAAAAAGCAAATGGTGGATAGTTATGTGAAATCGTCGGAAGCCGTGCAGAACGGACACGCCGTGGTTTATACTCATTTGTTCGTGTATGCGCAAGCCCTTGACAACAAGGCAATGAACCAGTTCGCGACATCGTTTAGACTGGAACTGATGAAGCTGAAACTCAAGTTTAAGCCAGTCGGAAGTTTGCTGAATAACTTCTTGGAGAACTACGGACCAGCGAGTTATATCTCCGCGAATAGTATGGGATTTCAACAGGCGTACCTGTTTAGCGAGAACGTCACCCACATATTGCCGACGAAATCGGAAGGGTTGGTTAATACGGAAGGCGTGCTGTTGGGCGTGAACATTAACAACGGGTTGCCTTTTTTGCTTGAGTTCTTTAAGTCAGGTTCTGGACAGACGGTTATGATTGCGGCGCAGACGGGTTGGGGGAAAACTCACCTTGCCTTTGGGTTTGTGTTGGGGTTGTTGAGCGACAACGTTCATGTGTCCGTTACCGACCTTAAGGGGGAGGAATGGAACAGGATTGGGCAGTACACAAGGTTTGAGGAGATTTCGCTGGGCGGGGCAAACCCGCGTTCGGTGAACACGTTGAGGTTGGACGATATGTTGGCGACAAGGGACGACTGCGTTTATATTTACAATAGCGCGATTGCCGCGACCGTGAGGGTGTTGTCGCTGATGTCAACGGTGAGTAACAACGAGTATAAGGGGGATTTAGAGAAAGCTCTTGAGTCGGCGATTATTGCTCTGTATAACGCCCACAAGGTGGTTAAGGAAAATCCCGACACCTTTGTGAACACGAGAGACCTGAAGTATGAAGACGTTCTCCCGTATCTCGCCGAGA
>BNUF01000068.1 GCA_025997155.1 Clostridia bacterium | reverse complement strand
GCCGCCTTCGCGCCGAAAATGAAAGTACGCGGCTCAATGTCAAGGTTCGGGTTAAGCCGAATTTGATTATACAAATCCATTACATTAAGTATATTAAGCAGCTGGCGTTTGTATTCGTGCAGACGTTTCACCTGAATGTCGAAAATGGAGTCGGGGTCGACCGAAACGCCCATAAGGTCGTTGATGTAGTTCGACAGGCTGACCTTGTTCTCGCGTTTAATCGCCATAAACCTATCTTTGAACGCCTTGTCTGTCGCGAGCGGTTTAAGTTTCTTGAGTTCGTCAAGATTCTTGAGCCAGTCGTTGCCGATAGTGTCGTTGATAAGCCCCGAAAGCCCGGGGTTGCAGAGGGCGAGCCAGCGGCGTTGGGTGATACCGTTAGTCTTGTTGTTAAACTTCTCTGGGAATATATCGTAAAAATCTTTAAGTTCTTGGTTTTTCAAAATCTCCGAATGGAGCGCCGCAACGCCGTTTATGGAGAAACTGCCTACCATCGCGAGATGCGCCATACGTACTTGTCCGTCGGCGATAATCGCCATTTTGCGGATTCTGTCGGCGTCGTTTCCAAAGCGTTCTTTGAGGGAAACGCAGAAACGGCGGTTGATTTCGTCCACAATCATATATATGCGCGGGAGCAGACGGCTAAAGATTTCAACGGGCCATTTTTCGAGCGCCTCCGACATAATCGTGTGGTTCGTGTAGGCGCAGGTTTTTTTCGTGATGTCCCACGCGTCGTCCCAGTTGAGTCCGTTATCGTCGACCAAAATACGCATAAGTTCGGCGACGGCCATACTCGGGTGGGTATCGTTAAGCTGGAACGCGACTTTTGTCGGCAAAATCTTGAAATCCTTGTGTTTCTCTTTGAAACGCGTTATGACGCGCTGAATCGTCGCGGAGATGAAGAAATATTGTTGTTTGAGGCGGAGCTCCTTGCCCGAAACGTGGTCGTCGGCGGGGTAAAGCACCTCCGAAAGGGTACGCGCAAGGTTGTCCTCCTCGACAGCTTTTGAATAGTTGCCTTGGTTGAAGGAGGAAAGGTCGAACTCGTTTTTCGGGCTTGCGTCCCAAAGGCGCAGGGTGTTCACGGTGTTGTTGCCGTATCCGAGAATCGGGTAGTCATAGGGAATCGCCATAACCGACTGGCAATCCTGATGATAATAGCGGAACGAGCCGTCAACTTGCTTCATCGGGGACACGCGTCCGCCGAATTTAACCTCAACAGCGTATTCCGTGCGTTTAATGCCCCACATATCGCCGTCTTTAAGCCAGTCGTCAAATCTTTCCACCTGATAGCCGTCTTCGATTTTTTGCTCAAAAATACCGCCGTGGTAGCGGATTCCGCAACCGTAGGCGGGGAGCGAAAGCGTCGACAAAGAGTCGAGAAAACAAGCCGCCAAACGTCCCAAGCCGCCGTTGCCAAGCCCAGGGTCTCTTTCCGCGTCTTCAATAATATTAATATCGACATTTAACTCTTCCAATACTTCTTTAACTTGCGGAGACATAGACAAATTGATAATGGTGTTGCCCAAAAAACGCCCCATCAAAAATTCCATAGACAGATAGTACACAATTTTAGGGCCTTGTTCGTCGTATGCTTCATGAGTGGCAATCCATTTGTCCGTAACTATATCGCGTATCGTGAACGCAAGCGCCTCATAAATCTCGGTCGGCAACGCCTTTTCTATCTTCTTGCGCGACAGCGTTTTCACGTTTGCGATGATACGTTCTTTAAGCTCATGTTTGGTCATATTTTCCAAAATATCCATTTGTAACCTCCTAAAAAAACGCCTTTTATATATTATACCACAAAACCCGTATATTTCAAGGATATTTTTTTATAAATATTCTTGATTTTTTGCGCGTAAACTGATATAATATCTTATTGATATTCGATGTCAAAACATATCGGAAAACAGGAGTGTGCGGTTATGAAAGAAGCTATACAGCCAAAATATTTTCAGGCAAAAGTGAAATGCGCCTGCGGAAACGAGTTTGTAACAGGCTCGACAAAAGAGAAAATAAACGTCGAAGTTTGTTCAAAATGTCACCCTTTCTACACGGGAAGTCAAAAACTACTCCTTGAGGCGGGCGGACGCGTCGAAAAGTTCAAGAAAAAATACAACCGATAGAGCTAAAAATCCCGCCGACAAAGGCGGGTTTTTTTTAAAAGTCCAATTTCCCAACGGTACGCGGATAAGGGATTACGTCCCGAATGTTCGCCATACCCGTGACATACATAATCAGCCGTTCAAAGCCCAGCCCAAACCCTGCGTGTTTGACCGCGCCGTACCTGCGTAAATCCAGATACCACCAGTAATCTTCTTTATCAAGCTCCAAGTCGTCCATTATAGCAATAAGAACGTCAAGGCGTTCCTCACGCACGCTCCCGCCGATAATCTCGCCAATCCCCGGAACAAGCAAATCCATTGCCCCGACGGTTTTCCCGTCGTCGTTTCGGCGCATATAAAACGCCTTGATTTCTTTCGGGTAGTCCGTCACAAACACAGGCTTTTTATACACTTTTTCGGTTAAGTACTTTTCATGTTCCGTTTGCAGTTCTTTGCCCCATTCCACTTTGTACTCAAACTTTTCGCCCGATTCCGACAAAATCCCGATTGCCTCCGTGTACGTTATATGCGCGAAGTCCGAAGACACCACGTTTTCGAGCCTTTGCAAAAGCTCCGTGTCGATGAATTTGTTAAAAAACTCCAGTTCGTCTTTGGCGTGTTCCATAAGATAGTTTATTACATATTTTAACATATCCTCCGCAAGTGCCATATCCTCCGCAAGCCCCGCGAACGCGATTTCCGGCTCAATCATCCAAAATTCGGCGGCGTGGCGCGTGGTGTTCGAATTTTCGGCGCGGAAAGTCGGACCGAAAGTGTACACGTCCCCGAACGCCATCGCAAAAGTTTCCGCCGAAAGCTGCCCGCTTACAGTCAAACTCGCGGGCTTGCCAAAAAACTCGTCTTTGCCCGCGGACACGCGAAACATTTCGCCCGCGCCCTCCGCGTCGCTCCCCGTGATAATCGGGGTTTGCGCGTAAACGAAACCGCGTTCGTTAAAAAACTGATGAATGGCAAAACTTGCCAATGAACGCACCCGAAAAACCGCCGAAAACGTGTTCGTCCTGGGCCGCAAATGAGCTATCGTCCGCAAAAACTCGACGCTGTGCCGTTTTTTCTGCAACGGATATTCGGAGGGGGAATCGCCCAAAATGCTGATTTCTTCCGCCCGAATCTCAAAAGTCTGCTCTTTCCCCAAACTTTCCGTAACAGTCCCGACGATGCTTACAGACGCGCCAACGCCCAGCTTCCCGATTTCGCCAAAGTTCTTAAGCGTATCGTCAAACACCACCTGTACCGACTTGAAACAAGACCCGTCGTTAAGCTGCAGAAACCCGAAATTTTTGCCTGAACGCGCCGTCCGCACCCAGCCACCGAAAGTTTCGGTTTTCCCCATATAATCCGCGTTGTTTTCTATGAGTTTGGCTAATTTTATCACGAGTACCTTCCTTTTTATTGATGCGCTTTTTGTATTAGGGAAAATTCCGTTTCGCTGATTATATTATACACTTCGTGCAGTACGTTAAACAGGTTGTTCTCGGTTTCGAGATACCGCCGCCCGTCCTCGCTCCAGACTATCTCGGCGTACAGCCGCCCGACAGTCTTTTCCTCCTCGAATTCGACAGGGATATCCTGCGCCCTCTTGTACTCGAGGGCGATGCTTCTTTTTTTGAATTCCGCCAGTTTGTTGCGAAGCGCGGTGTCCTGATTGATTTTTTCCTGTAATTTCTTGAGCGCGCGAAGCTCGTCGCAGCCGTTAATAGAACGTGCCAATTCAGTGGCTTTTAATATAACCTCAGGCGAAGTCTCCGACATAAATCAAACCTCCATTATAATAGGCAGAATCATAGGGCTGCGTTTTGTCTTAAGCCACAAAAACTCGCGCAAAGTTTCCTTTACAGTACCTTTTATATATGACCATTCGGTATTGTTGCGCTGTTCGCATTTTTCTAACGCCTCGCAAACCACGCGCCGCGCCTCGTCCAGCAAATCCTCGGATTCGCGGACATACACGAACCCGCGTGAGATGATGTCAGGTCCCGCCACGATTTCGTCGGAGGTTCTGTCCATACTCATCACGACAATCATCAAGCCGTCCTGCGAAAGATGCCGTCTGTCGCGCAAAACAATGTTCCCGACGTCGCCAACGCCCAGTCCGTCCACAAGCACCTGCCCCGCGGGAACAGTCCCCGTAACCTTTGCTCCTTGCTCGTTAATCTCCAAAACGTCGCCGATACCCATAATAAAAATGTTGTCCTTCGGGATACCCATCGAGATTGCCAATGTCTTGTGGTATTTGAGATGTTTGTACTCTCCGTGGACAGGCATCAAAAATTTCGGTTTAACGAGGGCGTGCATCAGTTTTATCTCTTCCTGTTTGGCGTGTCCCGATACGTGTACTTCTTTTAACACATCATACAGTACGTCCGCACCCTTTTTCATAAGTTCGTTGATTACCTTTGAAATCAGTTTCTCGTTTCCGGGAATCGGCGACGCGGAAATTATGATTTTGTCGCTCGGGGTAATCTCGACTTGCCTGTGGTCGGAAGACGCCATTCTCGACAACGCCGCCATAGGCTCGCCTTGACTTCCCGTCGTGATTATCGTAATCTGTTCGGCGGAATACGACTTAAGTTCGCTTATATCAATCAGTATATTTTCAGGTATAGTCATATAGCCGAGCTCAATCGCCGTCTTAACCGCGTTGTTCATACTCCGCCCAAGAATCGACACTTTCCGCCCGTGTTTGAACGCCGAATTTATGACCTGTTGGATTCTGTGAATATTGGAAGAAAATGTCGCGACAATTATACGCTGTGAGTCGGATTCCGTAAAAATTTCCTCAAAAATCCCGCCGACTGTGCGTTCCGACATAGTATAGCCCTTTTGCTCGACATTCGTGCTTTCGCACATAAACAACAGCACGCCTTTTTTGCCGAGTTCCGCAAACCGCTGCAAATCAAGGGTTTCCCCCTGAATCGGGGTATAGTCAATCTTGAAATCGCCCGAATGGACGAGAACCCCCACGGGGGTGTGTATCGCAAAGGCGACAGAATCGGCGATACTGTGAGTAGTGCGGATAAATTCCACCCCGAAACACCCCGCCTTGACTGTCTCCCCTTGAGAAACACAATGCTCGTCGGCTTTTATCTCGTGTTCCTTGAGTTTGTTTTCCATAAGCCCGATTGTCAGGCGCGTCCCGTATATCGGAACGTTGAGCTCGCGCAAAAGATACGGTATCGAGCCGATATGGTCCTCGTGCCCGTGTGTCAAAAACAATCCCCGAATTTTGTCCTGATTCCGCACAAGGTAAGTGAAATCGGGTATTACAAGGTCAATCCCAAGCATATCGTCTTGAGGAAACGCCACGCCGCAGTCGATTATGATAATGTCGTTCCCGTATTCGATGACGGTCATATTTTTTCCGATTTCGCCCAGCCCGCCGAGAGATATTACTTTCAGTTTAGATTTTTTTGCAGACAAAAAATAAGCACCTCCGCTCTATTCAATCTCAAAGTCCGACGCAACGCCCGATTCTTTGAATAAATTCGCTATCTTGTCAAATTCCGCGTCGTCCGAAATCGGTTCGTAGCACAACTCTTTGTTCTCGTCGTAGGATTCCTTGAGAATGTACAGGCAGTCCTCTTCCTCTTCTTCGTCCTCGCCGTCAAGGTCGACCAATTCGATTACCAAATGATACGTCTCGTTGTTTTCGACTACCGACCCAAGCACCGCGAATTCCAGTTCCTCGGCGGTTTCGTCGTCGATTATGGTGATGATTTCCATTTCGTCATCGTCGAGTCCCATTTCCTCAAGTTCGTTTTTTAAGCTTTCTTTTTCCTCAAATTTGCTCATTTTAGTTCTCCTTATATATGTTTAATTTGAAATTTTCAAATATTCCAGATATCCCTGAAGAATAAATACCGCCGCCATTTCGTCGATTACACTTTCTTTTTTGCGGTTACTAAGACCCGCTTCGGTCAGAGTACGCGCCGCGCCAATGGTGGAGTATCGTTCGTCCCACAAGATTATATCCGGTGTCTTGAAATTTCTATGTAGTCTTTCCTTGAACTCGAGTGTTTTTTCACAACGCAAAGAAATGGTGTTGTCCTGTTTTTTCGGGTAGCCCAACACCAGTGTCGCCGCGGAGTATTCCTGTATCAGTTCTTTTAGTCGCGCTATGGTTTTTTTTAAGGAAACTTCATTGTCGCGTCTTATTATTTCAACGCCAAAAGCGCAAAGACGCAATTCGTCGCTCACGGCGACGCCGACTGTCTTTTCGCCGTAGTCAAGCGCCAAAATCCGCTCAGACATTGTTGTTTTTGAAGTAAAACGTCATAACTTCCTCAAGCAATTCGTCGCGTTCGATGCTTGAAACAAGCACTCTCGCGTTGTTGTGGCTCGTGACATACGTCGGGTCGCCCGAAAGAATATATCCGACAATCTGATTAACGGGGTTGTAGCCTTTTTCTTTCATAGCTCCGAAAACGTTCAGCAAAATATCTTTTGCCTCATTTTTTGTCGGTTTCTCAAAATTCGTAATTTTTTGCGTCTCACTCAAATCGGATTTCAAAGCAAAACCCTCCATTACCATTATACCATATTTTCTCTGGTTAGCGCAATATTTGAAATAGTATTTTTTTCATAAGTGCCTGTTTTTACCAAAATGTAATTGGCGGTATGCCCCTCTCCCTCTTTTTCAAAAAGGACGGGCATAGTCTTTCCCGCGTGCTTGTCCAAAAAATTGCCACGCAAAGCTTTCGCCAGTTTCAAAAACTCGGCTGTACGTTCTTTTTTCACACTCTCGGAAACTTGTCCGCCCATAGAAAACGCCCTTGTCCCCTCTTTGGCGGAAAACGGGAACACGTGGATTTTAGCCAGCTCCATTTTTTGGCAAAATTCCATACTCTGGCAAAAGTCGTAATCCGTCTCCTCGGGAAAACCCACGATAATATCCGTGGTTATCGCCGCGTCCTTGTAATACCTGCGGATATTGTTCACGGCGTTTTCGTAAAACTTTGTGTCATATCGGCGGTTCATATTCCGCAAAGTCCTGTCGCAACCGCTTTGCAGCGACAAATGAAAATGGTCGCAAACCTTTTTCGGAAGCTCCCGCAAAAATTCCTCCGTAATCGTGACGGGCGAAAGAGAGCTAAGCCGAATACGGCATATTCCGTCAATATCGTTTATTCGGCGCAGGAGTTTCGGCAAATCCGTGTCTACTAAATCTTTACCGTAAGAATTTATATTGATACCCGTTAAAACGATTTCCTTGAAATTATTTTCCGCCAGATTCCGACATTCGGCTAAGGCGTCGCCTATATCGCGGCTTCGCGGATTCCCCCGCGCATAGGGAATGATACAATATGCGCAGAAATTGTCGCAGCCTTCTTGTATCTTGACATATGCCCTTGTCCGTCCGCTTAATCTCTGTACAGGAAGTTTCTCAAAGACCTTAATCTCACGCAAACTCATAACGCGGTTAAGTCTCGTTTCCAAAACCTGTAAAATATCTCCGCGTCCCTCTGTCCCGATAACTATGTCCGCGATTTCCGATAATTCCTCCGCCCGCGTTTGCGCGTAGCACCCCGCCGCGACTATGACCGCGTTCGGGTTTTGCCGCCGCGCCCTGCCTATCATCTGGCGCGACTTTCGGTCGCCCGTGTTTGTGACTGTGCAGGTATTTACAATATATATATCGGCGGTTTCGGAGAAATCCACGACTTCGTAACCGCCGCCCGAAAGTATTGTGAGAATAGCCTCGGTATCATAGGCGTTCACCTTGCACCCCAAAGTAACCGCGGCGACTTTTTTCACAAAAATTCCCCTCTAAACCACGATATTGACAAGCATACCCGATTGTATATATTTGAAAGAATCTTTTTCGATAGTACCCAGTTTATAGTTGTAGTAATAACTCAAATCCTTGAACCCCAAATGCTCCGCAAGCGGTACTTTAAGCAGACTTGTGGAGGATTTATAAATCTGCTCAAAAAAATCCCTGTTGTTCCTGCCCGCTTTTTTAAGTACGTCCTCGCCCAGCCTGTCAAACTTTTTTTTGTCAAAAGTAATCCGCGACCCGTCCTCGCTTATGTCAAAGGCGTATTCCGAAAGAGATTTCACGCTCGCCGCCAAATCGTACTTGCTGTCCTCGACAAAATACTGCAAAGTGTCGCTGTATGTCCTGTTTGTGTCAAGCCCCACGTTCACATTGTAACTTTCCGCAAAATACTCAAGGTCGAGAGAGAGCGCGTACCTTGCGTACTCCTTGTCTTCGGGCGTCGCCGCGCTGCTGAATCTTTTAATGTTCGCGCTCATATCCTTCGCCGATTCGCGCAAACTGTTGACAGAGCTCGACAGTCCCTTTGCGTACTCCACCAATTCCGACTTAAGCGCGTGGTTAAGGACAAACCTTTCCTGCTCGTCGGGAGCTTTTGAAAAGTCGTAATCCCGCGTTATCTTTTCGGGGCGGCCGATTTTTTTTACGCCGTAATTCTTTAGGATATACGGTTTGTAATGGTTGTAATAAAAAATTTCCGTCAGCATAAATAATCAACTCCCTTTGATTATTTTTTCACAAAACCAAGACTGCGGATAACAGGAGTCGAACCTGCACGAAGTCGCCTTCACACGGACCTGAACCGTGCGCGTCTGCCAATTCCGCCATATCCGCGAATGTGTCATAATAATAACATAAAATTCCGCCCTAGTCAACATTAAAAATTTTTTATTTGACTTATCCCAGAAATTCAGTATACTATTATATTAAAGGCAACAATCGCGAGAATAAAACTCAGGGAGGAAATTGAATGAAATTTGGTTTTTTTGACGATGAGGCAAGAGAATACTGTATCACCGAGCCGAAAACGCCGTATCCGTGGATAAACTACCTCGGGAATCAGGACTTTTTCGGGCTTTTCTCGAACACGGCGGGCGGCTACTCTTTTTACAAGGACGCAAGACTTCTCCGCATCACGCGCTACCGCTACAACAACGTGCCGACGGACGCGGGCGGGCGTTATTTCTATATAAATGAGGGCGGGGACATATGGAACGCGTCGTGGAAACCGTCGCAAACCCCGCTTGACAGCTACGAGTGCCGCCACGGTTTGGGCTACTCGACGATTACCTCAAAGCGCAACGGGCTCAAGGCAAGGCACACCGCCTTTGTGCCGCTTGGACGCGCCTGTGAAATCAACCGTTTGACTTTCACGAACGAAACCTCTGACGACAAACAGTTCACACTATTTTCGTTCATAGAGTTCTGTTTGTGGAATGCGAACGACGACAGCACAAACTTCCAGCGCAACTACTCTATCGGCGAGGTGGAAGTAGTCGGCGCGGCGATTTACCATAAAACGGAATACCGCGAACGCCGCAACCATTACGCCGTGTTTGCGTCAAACAAAACCCCCGACGGTTTCGACACCGACCGCGAGTCCTTTCTCGGGCTGTACAACGGCTTCGACAAACCTCAGGCGGTGGTTGAAAACAAATCAAGGAACAGCGTCGCGTCTGGTTGGGCTCCAATCGGCTCGCACAGTTTCAACATTACCCTAAAAGCGGGCGAATCCTACTCGGTGGCGTTTATTCTGGGATACTGCGAGAACCCGGACGAGAAAAAATTTGAATCCCCGAACGTAATCAACAAAGAACCCGCCAACGCCCTCCTTGACCAGTTCAAGACGGACGAACAAATCGAAACAGCGTTGTCCGAACTCAAAGAATACTGGAAAAACATACTTTCGGGCTATACAATCAGCTCGGGCAACGAGAAACTTGACCGTATGGTAAATATCTGGAATCAATACCAGTGTATGGTAACGTTTAATATGTCGCGCTCAGCGTCATACTTTGAGTCGGGAATCGGGCGCGGTATGGGTTTCCGCGACTCCAACCAAGACTTGCTGGGCTTCGTTCACCTTATCCCCGAACGCGCAAGGGAGCGTATACTCGACATTGCGGCTACCCAGTTCCCCGACGGCTCGGCGTATCACCAGTATCAGCCCCTTACAAAAAAAGGCAACTCCGATGTGGGGACGGGTTTCAACGACGACCCGCTGTGGCTTATTATCGGCGTTTCCGCGTACATCAAGGAAACGGGAGACTACTCGATTCTTGACGAACCTGTGACCTTCGACCTTGTTCCCGGCTCGGAAGTGCCTTTGTACGAGCATTTGAACAAGGCGTTCGAGTACACCTCGACACATTTGGGCCCTCACGGCTTGCCGCTTATCGGACGCGCCGACTGGAACGACTGCCTAAACCTCAACTGTTTCTCGACGACACCGGGCGAGAGTTTCCAGACCACCGAGAACAAGGGAGCGGGCAACGTCGCGGAATCCGTGCTTATCGCGGGCATCTTCCTTTTCGCTATGCCCGACTATATCCGTATCTGCAAACAGCGCGGGGACGAGGCGCAGGTTAAAAAGGCGCAGGACGCTACGGACGCTATGAACAAAGCAATGGACAAAGACGGCTGGGACGGCGAATGGTTTGTCCGCGCCTATGACGCGGACGGCAAAAAAGTCGGCGGCAAAGAGTGCGAAGAGGGGCAAATCTTTATCGAGTCGCAGGGCTTCTCCGTTATGGCGAAAGTCGGCGTTGACGACGGACGCGCCCTCACCGCCCTTAACAGCGTGAAAGAACGCCTTGACACAAAATACGGCATTGTTTTACAGCAACCTCCGTATACCAAATATTACCTTAACCTAGGCGAAGTTTCGAGTTACCCAATCGGGTACAAAGAAAACGCTGGGATTTTCTGCCATAACAATCCGTGGGTATCAATCGCGGAGTGCGTTGTCGGACGCGGCGCGCGGGCGTGGGAAATATACAGCCGCATCGCCCCCGCTTTTATCGAGGATATCAGCGAAATCCACCGCACCGAACCGTATGTATACTCACAGATGATTGCGGGCAAGGACTCCCCGCGCCACGGCGAGGCAAAAAACTCGTGGCTCACGGGTACGGCGGCGTGGACTTTTGTCAATATCTCCCAGTATATTCTGGGAATTATCCCCGATTTTGACGGGCTTATCGTCAATCCGTGTATCCCGCCCGACCTCAAATCTTTCAAGATTGAGCGGCGTTTTCGCGGCAAACGCTATATCATAAATATCGACAACTCGGCGGGAGTCGAAAAAGGCGTGAAATCAATCGTCGCCAACGGCAAGGCGATTTCTGGCGCAATCCCTGCCGACGCGGACGTTATAAATGTCGAGGTAACAATGGGTTAGTACTGATTCCAGTTTGAAACGTCTGGAAGGATATTTTTGGACTCCCGTGCTTCAAGGGAGTTCAAAAATGTGCTTACAGATGATTGAAAACGGAATCAGTAGACCAAAAAAACGAGGTGAACCTCCGATACAACGGGGGTTCATTTTGTAAATTAATTATGAAGGAGTTTTGAGAATGAATCTAAGGAAAGTGGGATTATCGGCGTGCGCCGTTTTTTTACTTCTCTCCGCCTGTGCGAAAAAACCCGCACCCGCGCCCGCGCCAAAAGAACCTCCGAAATCCATAATTGCCACAGTCGCCGACGGCGCGGACACCATAACTTTTGAGGACGGCAACACCTCGTTTCTGCTGGTGGACACCTCCCCCGCCGACTCGACAGGCGTCGATTTAGCCGTCGTCGACAAAAACGGGTCGAAGATGCTTAAAATAGAGAAAAAAGGCGCGGGAGTACCCTATGTCGCGCTTGACGCGTCAAGTCTTCTCGGGGAACGAATCGTCGACTTGCGCAAACTGGAATTTAACGTATATACGGAACACCCAGACGGCGAATTCTACGCGGTAAGCGGCGGGATTTTCGGCTACTCTGGCGCGGAACGCCTTGAGACGGAAAAAAACTGGTCGGTATACCTCGACTACAAAAACCCGAATGTCGGAACGTATGCAATGACAAGAGACTTTGAGTATATGATACCCGACAACTTCAACTTTTTCGTACTCACGCTCGAGACAGATAACGGCGA